>CATISI010000148.1 GCA_949538025.1 Candidatus Poseidoniaceae archaeon | reverse complement strand
CTGCAAAGTGAGAACGCTGATTGGTTGAGTCTTCAAAATGATTTGAACGATTGAGCTTTTCTTGAATACGTTGGTACAAGGCATCAATGACGATGTTTGTGTCCACCAAAACAAGCGGCTTGAGCGGAAGGTGTCTGAGATATCTTCGATCCGATGTACGAATGTCGGATTGATGTCGACGGAACAATACCAATTCTAAGTTCGCAAAAGATTTGTTTCGATCTTTGAAACGGCCAGATAGTTGTGCTCGCTCAAGAATGCGGAGAGCATCCAGAGGTGATGTTTCACTCGCTTGCTGAGCGAGTGTATGCACTTCCATTGCGTCAGGATTCCGCATCAACATGATGTCACGATATCGACGATCAAAGGACTTCGAGCCTTGTGTCCTATAATCACGCTGCAAAGCGTTCGTAGCAGCAAGTAGACGGCCCGTAAACGGTTCTTTTGGCAATGGTTTCGGGTGCTCATCTGGATAGGTATGGAGAAGGTCAAGTTCGTCTTCTTTGAAAATGGTTTTTGTCCTTGTTTTCTCGCCTTGCTCTGTCTCTTCGACAATGGTCTCTTGTCGCTTAACGAAATTCTTCAACATCGACGTCGCCTGAGCAGTCTCTTGAATGGAAGCTTTGTGCGACACGTCGAGATATAGTTGGAATCGCTTCGTAATCGCCGCACGCAAATTCGGATGTTCAGACAGCAGTTGTTTTGCCTCCCCCCATTTTTTATCGAATGCGAAGTGAATCAGAGCCTTTCGGTACAGCATCATCTCTTCATCGTAAGCAAACTCATCAGAATCTGCTGAACGTTTGAACAGTCGTGCAGCAGAGAGGTTCTTGCCTTTGGACGCATCGAGCGTGGCCTGCGCAAGCAAGGCCCAAATTGAACGTGGATGATGAGATTGATACCACTGAACGAGTGATTCGATACCGAGATCGAACTCATACATCAGCTCACGAACACCATTAACGATGGGGTAAGGAATCGATGGCTGCGTCAAAACGGTCTCAAGCAATGAGATGACTTCGGTTGTATCATCTCCACGTTCAAGAGAAAGGCGAACGTTGTTCAATCGAAGTTTCGAAACAATTGTCCGCAAGAGTGCTTCACCCATGTCTGTCATTTCGCCCTCCTCCAGGGATTCAATGACATTGCTGAGGTGTTTCTCATCAACGAGATGAGATCCTCCTGATGAAAGTGCGTTAACGATTTGATTGACAGCTTTAATCCCCTTCTTTGGTAACGTACCGGTCAACTCAAGTTTACTAACGGACTCCTCGATGCGTCCCTCGAGCAGAAGCAACAATTTGTGTTCATCTTCATTGAACGAAGCAGGTACTTCCGTCGATTGAACCACTTGCAGCGCTTTCTTTCTTGCACTTCGAGCCAATTTCCAATTCACTTCATCATGAGTTGCACTCAGAAGATGGGCGACGATAAGTGTCTCAAATGGATGCGTGTGGATAGCAAGCTCGTCCTCAAGCAAAATGGTGGCCAACTCATCCAAGTCGAGGGTCTGAACAAAAATATGCACGGCAAGAGTTTGGACTTCCGTCCAGCCTTCACCGTTCTGATTTCGGAGTAGAACCAAAGCCTTGGCACGAAGCGGTGTCGGAACTTCATTTTCTTGAGCGATTGAGACCAGGCCTCCCTCATCGATGTTGTCCAAGTTGGCCTCGAGCCAAGTAAAGGCATCAGGATGGTTCAGTTGAATCAAGAGCGGTAACAGTTCTGATGCATCAGAATCGTGTTCGAGCGAGATGGATTGGATAATTTTCAAAGCATCGTCACTTCGAGTTTCTTCCACATAGCATTGAAGCATTTTCCATCGTACGACGTCAACTCGGTTTGTTGGTGCTTGGGCACTGATGAGGATTTCAAGGCCAATTTCCAGCTGAGATGTTGTTGGGCTCATGTGATCCAATGGACCGTTGAGCCAGGCCAGTTTGAGAAGCGCCTTACCGAGATCGTCATCATTTTGCGTGAGATAATCGTCGCTCCATTCAATCGAATCTCCGGTCAGGACCATGGCATGTTCGTACCGTTCTGCGAGAGATTTGTTCGCCTTCCGTAATCGTTCGAGAATCACGTCTGTTGCGCCATTGGTGTTCAGGGCAATTAAGAGAGAAACCAATGAAAGATTTCCTTCAAATTTTAACAGGCTCGATTCAACGCTTGGCCACTTTCCAGAGGAAAGTCGCTTGATTAAACGCTTCATTGCGACGAGATCTTCAGCGCTGTACTGTTCGTCTGGAATCGATTTGAATACATCAAGACATGATGCTGCATCAAACGGATCGATGGCAATTTCAGACAGGTCAAGTGTCTTTTTGTTTGATGTAGATTTGGATTCAACGACTGGACATGCAGAAAATTGACCAAAAAGATCACTTCTCTTTGCCATTTCGTGCCAAACCGAATGCACACCTTGAGCAAGACAGGTTTCGCGTAATTCTGTTTCAAGAGAGGCATAATCGCCCACTTCCCATTGTTCAGCGTGAAGGAACTTATTGACCAGAATGAGAGCAAAACGCAACGCTGGAGTTTCCTCGGTCATGGATTGAATATCCCCTGGCGAAGGAATGGTCGATTGTTGTCGGCCGCGACGACGACCACGACGGAAACGTGGCGACGGAGCAATGGTCTCACCATCCTCATCTTGACCAGGGATTTCTGTCTCGAGAACGGCAAGTTTGACCAGTTCTTTCCACGGTTTGTCCATCAATGTGTATTCAGGGCATTTACCGACAGCATTTAGCCGTCGATTCTTAATGGTCTTGAATCCTGCTTCAAGACATGCCTCAAGATAAGTTTCTTGCATGGCGCCCCCACCTTTCCCTCGTCATCCAACCTTTGAACTCACCGCTAAAGTCACATGCACAAGAGAAATCAATTCAAGGAAGTCAATCCTCGCCAGATACAGCGGAGGAGTGGTTATGGTAACGCGTACAATCATCATGCTCATCCACCCCATTCTTGCAGGCATCTTCGTATTGTGGCTTATTCGGCAATACAGCTGGAGAAAAAAAGGAATGACACTGCGGGGCGATGAACGCAAACAGGCGCTCGCTCGTCATCAACGACACGGTGAGTGGCTTCTGTGGGCTGGAATCTGTTTAGCGCTTATAGCTTTCATTGCCCGTGCTATTTCTGGGATAATTGTGAACGGTGATTGGGCATCTGATCTCCTGCCTCAGAATGTTCACGGTTTCACTGGACCAGTCGGTTTAATCCTACTCTGGTTGGTTGTACGTCATGGCCGAAAAACTGCAGAATTGAAAGAACAAAACGAGTCGTTCACGGATCAACGAACGAAGCACGGCCGCGCATCGGATTTGATGATGGCCTTGGTGATGATTCACTCGTTCCTTGGCCTTATTTACACGTTCCAAGTCATCTAATGTTGATATTTGAGATCAACATCACGATTGTTCCACATCTCCATCCATCGCTTGAGATTGGATTCAATTCCCGGAGGTTGGATACGACAACCACATGCATTTGCATGGCCCCCTCCATGTGGATCAAATTCCGTAGCTAATCGAGAAAGGTCGTAGCGGTTTTGTCCTTGAGGTAGAAATGAATTCGCGTAGAAGCTCGCAGAGAGGGGGGGCCGTGTTTTGTTTCCAATTTCACCATCTGAGTATCCATGAATGATGCAACAAGCATCTGCATCTTCGCCGGCATGAGCCGTAATCAGATACCCATTCGAACGATGGCCTGTATCCTCAAGACGACATATCGCCAACCGATTCACAATCGTGGTTTTTTCTCGAACCAAAGCCATCAGTTCCTTACGCGATGAGCGTGTAAATTCCGTACGTTCTCGGACAACTTTGTCGTTGTAGATTTGTTCCATGGAAGTGCATGTGAGGAAGAGGTTGAGCAAATGATGCATGTACTCTGCATCGTTGTAGCTCAACGTTCGAGACAACTGAAGCAATGGGCCATCTTCACGGAACGTTTGAAGGGAAATACCCCCCGAATCGAGGTCATCAACAAGCGGCATAATTGTTTCGAGATGCGGGAATGCGTACTGCTTTCGAAATAATTCGAAGGCAAGACGGGCTGCTGAAGGAGCGTGATCCCAGTGAACAATACCTCCCTTTGAAGTGAAAACATCATGTTCTTTTTCTGTTGGTTTATTAGTCAAATGGTGATCGAGATACCAACCGCTGTTCGGATGGAACGGGAGGTCGACAGTTACAGTATTTTCGTCGATGAGATGATCAATGATACCCGAACGAATGAGGGCTGCGTGAGCAAAGTGAACCTCTGCATGAGGGTAAGCTGTCTTCAGGACAACCGCTGCGCACATTCCATCCATATCCGAATCGGCAACGGTTCGATGGACATCCGGAAACGAAAACGCACTTGTCATATTTACGACCTCAAATTCGGCGTATATTGAACCTATTGGGCAGATACAACACGCGAAGATATCAAACGATAATCGAAACAGGGACAATCAGAGGGGATGAGATGGAGACTTCCTGCGGCGTTATTTTGGTCAACATCGACAGCATCCTACTGTTGCAATACCCACAAGGTCATTGGGATTTGCCGAAAGGTCACGTCGAGGACACGGATGTCAATCATGTTGCAACTGTTCGTCGAGAATTAGCAGAAGAAACTGGAATCACTGAATTGACGTTTGACCAAGACTTTGTCGAGCGCACGGCATACACGTACCGACACAAAGGGCGAAAGCGGGAGAAAGAAGTTTTCTGGTTTCTCGCAGAAACAGATACCCTTGATGTTTCGCTCTCGCACGAACATCGCGACCACCTCTGGTTGGATTGGGAACAAGCGCTTGCCCAGTTAACACACGACGAAACGCGTGGCGTTGTACGCAAAGCCTGGGAAAAGGCGAAATCGGTCAATTAGATGTTGTCGAAATCAGCATCGTGTTCTGCTTGCCTCAAAATTGAACCTGCAATCCCGTCCTCCTTTCCTCGCTTTCCGAGAGGTTGCCAAAGCATTTCGTCTTCGCCAAGAACGGCAGTAATCCATCGACTCAAGACAAAGAGCCAGTCTGAAAGACGATTGACATACGTTAGAACGAGCGGGCGAACAGATTGTCCGCCCTCATGTTCACGCAATTGAACGATGCCCCTTTCTAGACGACGAGCGACCGTTCGAGCATGGTGGAGCACCGCTTGAGGCGGGCCGCCAGCAGGGAGAATAAACGATGTGAGCGGCTCAGTTTGCGTTAGCCATGCATCCATGTCAGAAACCAAGGTGTCGGCTTGGTTTTCATTGATGAGAACCATGTAATCCGGAAGATTTTCCGGTGGACATGCTAATTCTGCACCGAGGTCAAACAGTTCGTGTTGAATGCGTGAAAGGGCAGTATCACAAATGAAGTGAACGCGACCAGCATTTTTCCTGTCTCCCCCATCTTGGTGGTGCAATGGTAATCGTGAACATTCCATACGAACAAGACCAATGATTGAATTCAATTCATCGCAATCTCCGACCACGGAAAATCGCAGGTCGGATTTGAGACGTCGACTACCGTCGACGAGGGACGATTCACCTTTGTCCCCGCCGCCAGTATGAACTCGGTCGATTCGAACCATGTGCTGCTCCCCTATGCTTTTTTGAGGTTATGCTTCTATGAGTGGTTTTCGGGACGAGAAGCTTTCATCGAGACCGTAGTACCACTCAATATCTGATTCGCCACATGTCCAAGAATAGAGCATCAAATGATTGTCGACGACGCCATACCATTCGATTCGCCCCGGATCAAGTCCTGCTACGCGTGCCCCGTGACGTTCGATTTTCGCAATGGTTTGTTGCCAGTGTGCGACAAGTCCACCGAGCAACTCTGACATCTCAACAACATGAGGATGTTCAGGCGGAAGGGATTCGAGGAGAATTTCGATCTCTTCCGTCATGTCATGCGCTTCGTCAACAATCGCTTGCAATGTTGACAACTGGCGTTCAACATCGGGAAGTGTTTCACGGACCTGATCAATACTGAGAACACTCAGATTTTCGATATCCAATCGCTGAACATCTTCCTCGTTCAGATCTTCCAGAAGCATCGGTTGTCCAGAAAACAATGGTTCTCTGTCAAGATTGAACATGTGGGCGTGTTCTTATTGGCACCACTTAATCTCATCGTATGTATTCGATGCGTGACATCGGTTTCAATGGTTGACTTGAAATTGCGTGGGTTGATTCATCTTTGACAGGATTCGTTTACCAAAATAAAGAGCAACGTACATCCATACCACAACTTCGACGATGACAAGCAAATAGTACCAATTGCCAAGGGAATCAATCATTGCAATCCCGTCAAAAGGAACGCCGTTGAGTCCCATGTAGATGGCCTGAGCAAAGAGGTTTGCAGCAGACCAACTCATCACCATCCAGAGGAATACTTTGACTGGAATTTGTTTGTTCATATATATAAATCGACGTCTATGTTCTTTAAATTATCTCGTTTTTGCGTAGATTTTGAAAGATTCCGGAAAAAGAACCTCTATTCGGACTCTTCGTTCCCAAGAACGGGGAGTCGTTCCGCAGCCTGTGAATCGAGGTCGGTCAGTGCATCATGGATGGCTTGTATGTATTCACGGGCAACGGCAGACTCCCCTCCCTCCCGCTCGAGGTACGTCTTCCAGTTCTGAGCTTCCTCATCTTGGCCGAGGAAAGTATGTATTCGGTGCAATGCGACATAAGCCATCGGATTGAGGTGCTCTTCATCTGCATCCCATCCTTTTTCGAAACATTCGATAGCGCCATTTCGTCCTGTCAGTCGACCTTGCATCAGAGCAATCATACCTGCTTGAGACCAAGCTCTTGGAAGTTTGCCAATTAGCAAACCACGGAAAATGAGCCACGTTTCACCACCCCCCAACACAACGATGGTGAGGAATCCTGACCATTGCTCAACTGTTGAAAGTTCATCCCACGTTGAGACCATAAGGCCAACAACACCAACACAGAACATCATTCCTGAGTAGGGTGCTACGAGAACGTCTCGTTGAGTTTGAGCAAGTTGGTAGACGCCTGCAACCAAACCAAAGCCTCCGAGTCCGGACAGCATTACGAAATGTGCAGAAATAGTCATCGGTTTTGGCGCTGCTTGACCGATCAAAACTAAGCTCGCAAACATAAGAACGAGCCACCCAAAGCGAGCACTTGGGCGAGGAAAGGGTTGATTCTTGCTGTTGTAGACAAGAGCCAGTCCGATGAAAAACTCGAATGCGATAAGAATCCATCGCAGACCTTCCTCATCGCTGAATGGGACCGCCATGGCGACCCCTCCATCTTTCTGTTGATTAGTATTCGCTCAAGCCTTGTGATACGATGTTCCTTTGATAATTTGGAATGCCCTGTACAATTGCTCAAGGAACAATACTGCAGCAAACTCGTGTGGAAACGTCATCTCGGACAATGAGATTCGAGGTAGGTGTTGGCCAAGATTACTCCAACCCTCTGCAGGACCAATTGCAACGTGTGTATCGGATGCGTGAAGCGTCCAAGACTGAACCTTCTTGGAAAATTCAATCGACGTGAAAGTTGATCCTCGCTCATCGAGAAGAAACAATTGCCCGTTCATTGATTCAAGTTTTGAAATGTACTTTGGCAATTCATCGTTGTGGACTTGCACATTGATTCCAGTATATTTCAATCGTGCTTGATAGGATTCTGCGAGGGCTTTGAGAGATGAATCTTTCAGTTTGCCATGGAGATGGAGGTGGATTCGTCCCATGGCTGGTCGAATACCTTCTTGTTTTTCATCTTCATGCGAAAGATGAAAACGTAGGTGCGAAAACAGACAATATGGGTTGGTGGCCGTTCGGTAAGAAATCCTCAACTAGGCATCGAATCGATGATCCACTTCGCAAAGACACACGTCAGTGGCTCTCCGAACTTCGGGACGTTTGCGAAATGAATTTCGACAATCCGGAAGGAGCTCGCAGAGAAATTCGTCAAATGCAAGTCAATTGGCACCAAGCCTACGCTGAAGGTACGCTGCCCGAATACAACAGAGAAGGGCTCGAGAGCCGAGCCTATCGCTTGCTTGCTTGTGCAGACGATGAATGGATGGAATGGTTGGACGACGAAGAATTTTGGAAACCAGGTTGGCGACCTGAGCAAGATGCTAACGAGGATTGAAGAAGGGCGCGCAGGTGGAGACAAACATGGGCCAAGCAACGTTGCACGTGTTGCAAACGTGTCCCTTCTCGTGGAAGGTGCGCGGGCTGATCGAACATCTTGGTCTGGATGTCAAAGAGGTCCAAGTGAACGCCATGCGAACGAAAAAAGAACTCTCGTTTACGGATGGGTGGAACAAGGTTCCTGTCTTCACCGATGGTGACGGAGAAGTTGTCGTTGATTCCACACCGATCATGAATTACATTGATGAGAAATACAACAAAGCGACGCTATCAAGCGAACAGGGTACAGAGCGATACGATACAATGCTCGCCCATGTTGATGAAGCCTGGAAGCGAGCTACAATACCCATCCTCTACGGATCCCTCGGTGCTGCTTTGAATACAACTCGACGTGTGTCAAAATTGGAGAAATTCGGATTCATCTCGAGAAGGCTCTACGCATGGGCAGGTTTCCCCATCATGTGGGGCATCATTGCTCGAAAGCGGGTCAAGAAAGATGGTCGAACGCCGAAGAAACTCTGGCACGATTTGCTGACGGAGTACACCGCTTCCTTCGACGGACAATCCTACTTTGGAGGAGAAAAACCTAACCTCGTAGATTTTGCTGCCTTTGGTTACATGCGATCGATTTCTCCATTCAAGCAATTCAAACTGCTTGAAGAGCATAAGATGGGTATGAAGTGGTACAGATTGATGGAACAGCAACTGAAGTGATTTTGTGGAAAACATCAATCTCAAAGGTTTGGAATTCATTCCCATCACCTCAGGTAGTTCATGGCTTGGAAGCGATCGTGGAGGCTGGATTTACGCAAGTCAACGGCCTCGATATGAGGTCCGATTGCCCTCCTTCTACATCCTTCAACATCCACTGACACGTGGTCAGGTTGCAATGCTGTTGGGAGAGTCGGAGACACCAGAAGGTGCTAAAGAACCGATGACGGGCCTCACAATCAATGAGATTGAATCTCTGCAGGCGACTGTTCAATCAATCCTCGATTCGATAGATAGGGAACAATCATTGGAAGCACGATTACCATCGTTTCCTGAGTGGAACCATGCCTTTTCCAAGATTGAACTTGAACCTGGTGTTGTCGAGATCCTCTGCGACGCTGCTGCAACGAGCCATCGTGGAGGAATGATGGACGGCCGTCCACGTCCCGTTGAGACCGATGGCCCGCTCCAGCATCATCGACTTGCAGTTGAAATGCACCCTCGAAAAACGGGAACCCATGCAACATCGAACATTCCTGTCGACCGTCCGCTTCCAAACACTGTGATACGATTCGTCCTCTCTCCACCTCGGGCCGAACCTGCGCGACGAGTGCCAATGAGTGCTGATGTTCTCGGCAACCTCCGTACTGAAATCATCTGGACATCCTTACTTGGAATCATTCCCTCATTCCTCATTCCAGTTCTGCGAGGTTTCGGATCGTATGCACTTGATGGTTGGGCTAATCTCTTGTTCGGAGGACTTGTTGCTGGGTTTGTTACAGGCGCCATTTGGCGCCCGCGTCGACCGTCAATACCTTACGAAGATGGTGTTCAAGAATCGGACGGTTTGTTAGCTAAGGTTTCCCAATAGGAGTCTTTTCGCATCGAATCTGCAACACAAATAGCTGCCATGTTGACGATATGTCGAACACCGTCTTGGCGAGCCACCAGTTGAACAGGGTGCTTCATTCCCTCAAGAATTGGGCCCGTCATTTCAGCATCTGCAAGTTGTTCAAGCATCTTGTACACGATGTTCGCCGAAGCTAGGTTAGGCAGGACCAAAACGTTTGCTGGACCTGTGAATTCCATGAAGGGATATTCCTTCTGAACGTTTGAATCAAGCGCAGTATCCGCTTGCATCGGCCCATCAATAACTAGTGTTGGATCGAGAATACGAGCCATTTCCACCGCTTCTTCAATTCGGTCACTTCGTTGCGCCCGGGTGCTTCCGAAGTTGGAAAACGAAAGCATAGCAACCTTTGGGTCGACACCAAACCGACGAGCAACCTTGGCCGTTTGGACAGCGATTTCAGCGAGTGTTCTGCTGTCTGGATAAACATTCACCGTTGCATCGGCAAGGAACAGAATCTTTCCTTTGATGGTGACCATGTAACAGCCAATAAGACAATGCGCATCATCTGATGCGCCGATGGTTTCTAACACTGGGCGAAGAACATCGCTGTAATTTCGACTCACGCCACCAACGAATCCGTCTGCATCTCCTGCTTCGACCATCTGACTTGCGAAGTAAGGCCGACTCTTGAGCAATCGTGCCGCATCGACCTTTGTCACACCTTTTCGCTTTCGTCGCTTAAACAATGCATCGGTGTAAGCACCTTTGCGGCGTTCATCGAAACGTGGGTCATAGCATTCGTAATCGAAGTTGAAGTGCATCTCTTCCATCATTCGAGCAATGCGGTCGATTGGACCGAGTAAGATTGGTTTGCAGATTTTCTGTTCAGCCAATTGAGCGGCTGCGCGGATGACCTTCTCATTGTCCCCTTCTGGGAACACAATACGCTTGTTTCGTCGACGAACTTGATTGATGATGCTGCGCATAATCGAATAGGTCATGCCCAAGCGGGCTTCGAGATTCTCTCGATACGATTGGAGTGAGAATTCTTCAGGTGTCACCGATGCAATTCCTTCTTCGACGGCAGCCTGAGCAACGGCAGAAGCCTCCCAGATGAGTACACGGCGATCAAATGGTTTCGGGATGATGTACTCCGGTCCATATTCCATAGTGGCGCCATCGTATGCTGCAGAGATGTAATCCGGAACGGGTTCTTTAGCAAGTTCCGCAAGGGAACGTGTCGCTGCCATTTTCATATTCTGTGTGATGTCTCGGGCTCGAACATCCAGCGCTCCACGGAAAATGTAAGGGAATCCGAGAACGTTGTTCACTTGATTCGGGTAATCGGAGCGTCCAGTTGCTATGATGGCATCGTTCCTCACCTCAAGAATCTCCTCAGGCATAATCTCTGGTGTTGGGTTTGCAAGAGCAAACACGATTGGTTTGTCCGCCATTGCGGCAACCATCTTTTGCGTGACGAGCCCGCCTTTGGATAAACCAAGGAGAACGTCTGCTCCGTTCATCGCATCGAGAAGTTGTCCATCATCGCAATCAGCTGCAAACTTTGCCTTGTATTGATTCAATTCGCCTCGATCAAGACGTCCCTTTGTGATGATGCCTTGGGAGTCGACCATCTTGATGTTCGATCGCTGAACACCAAGTGCGACATAGTGTTCAGCACATGCAAACGCAGATGCCCCTGCACCTACGACAACAACCGAAATCTCAGCCAGTTTCTTTTCTTGAAGTTCAACAGCATTCAACAACGCTGCACCCGAAATAATGGCAGTGCCATGTTGATCGTCGTGCATGACAGGAATATCTGTTGCTTCTGCAATTCTGCGTTCGATTTCGAAACATTCTGGAGCCTTGATGTCCTCAAGATTGATGCCTCCAAACGTCTTAGAAATGTTGACCACTGTCTGAATGAACTCCTCAGGGTCGGTCACATCGATTTCAATATCAAATACATCGATATCTGCAAACGTTTTGAGCAACAAACCCTTTCCTTCCATGACTGGTTTGCTCGCAAGTGCTCCAATGTTACCAAGACCAAGAACGGCTGTACCATTTGAGATGACTGCAACAAGGTTTCCTTTTGATGTATATCGGTACGCATCTTCTGAATGCTTAGCGATTTCAAGACAGGGGTATGCAACTCCTGGCGAATATGCGAGAGAAAGTTCGTGTGCTGTAGAATGTGGTTTGGTGGGTACAACCTTAATTTTCCCCTGAGGCGCTTCCTCATGATAATCGAGGGCTTCTTTTCGAAGTAGTTGGTCTTTCTTATCGTCCATTTCGTTCCCCTAAGTTCGACTTGAAGGCATCAATGGTTTGAGTCTTCGCTCGTTATTCTCATCTTTTGCAAGGTTCTGAATGTTGATTGAAGCCACCGTTAGCAATGGAAGGACTATGGAGCATGTGTGCCAATCGGTGATTGAGGGGAACACATGCGATCTCGAATTATTGCGACGATTGGACCTGCAAGCGATAACGTAGATACGTTAGCAGAGATGATGCAAGCGGGAATGAACATTGCGCGACTTAACTACTCTCATGGCGATTTCGAGGGCAAGGAACAAACGATTCAAAACATCAGAGAGGCGGAGAGAAAATCAGGTATGTACATCGGTCTTCTTGCAGATTTGCCTGGCCCAAAACTCCGATTAGGGCGTTTCAAAGGTGAAGTTGAATTGTTGCGAGGGGAACTTGTTGACCTCCACTGTGGCTATGTTGAAGGTTTACCTCCACAAAGCACAACAATTCTCGGTGAAATGGTGAAAACTCTACCCGTCGAGTGGGATGGGTTATCGAAAGATTTGCAGAAAGGAGACCCTGTCCTGCTTTCGGATGGACTGATTCGTCTTGAAGTTCTTACTGCACCAGATTTTGAGGGTGAAATCGTTCGATGTCGAGTTGAAGACGGTGGTATTCTAACCGAACGGAAAGGAATCAATGTTCCACGGACGCTTGTGAAACTCCCTGCCGTGGGTCCACACGACTTGGATTGCCTAGACCACGCGCTTTCGCAAGATGTCGATTTTGTCGCCGTTTCTTATGTTCGTAGTGCTGCAGATTTGATTCCAGCTCGTGAACGTATTGAGGCCGCAGGCGTCCACACTTGGATTGTAGCGAAGATCGAACATCCTGCTGCTCTTGAAGATCTAACTGCTATTGTTGAATCAGCTGATGTAGTCATGGTCGCTCGTGGGGATTTAGGCGTTGAGATTCCACTCGAAGAAGTCCCTGCCGCACAAGAGCGAATCGTTTCTGCATGCCTCGAACGTGGAACGCCTGTTGTCGTAGCAACGCAAATGTTGGAAAGCATGGTCAACCATGCTCGGCCGACTCGAGCAGAGGTTACAGATGTTGCAACAGCAATTCGACAGCACGTCAGCGCAGTGATGTTATCTGGTGAAACTGCAAGTGGTCAGCACCCGATCAAAGCTGTTGAGACGATGGCGCGTATTGCCGAAACTGTTGAACATTCGACGAAGGGGTTACCCGATCCTCCTGCACTAGCCGCCTATGTCTCAACCCGTGTGATCGCCGGTGCTGCAATCGAAATCGCTCGAGAAACCGATGCAAAGCATCTCATCGTTGGAACGGAACATGGTAACGCTGCGCGATTGATGGCGGCTCACCGGCCTCGGATACCTATCTATGCAATGACAAATCGTATTCGAGCTGCTCGGCGTACAACGATTCTTCCCGGAGTGGAGTCATTAATCGTGGAGGAACAGTCGCGTGCTCGTTCGACTGTTGCTGAGGCGGTCAAGCAGTTATATGAAACGAAGAAGATTCGCCCCCATGACACGATTGTTGCTATTTCAGGATCGCCTAAGGCTATCTCAGGAAGAACCTCAACCATTCGACTGCTATTCATCAACGAGCAAGGCGAATTGTCCGATTTGGAATGATGCTTTGTTCTACCAACGACACAGGGCCTTTATGTACTGAAGTGATTGCATTGATTTCATGAGCAACTGGTATGCTGACCGTCGAGGGCCAAAGAAGGCCCTCTTTTTGACCTCGTTAATGCTTCTCGCATCGTGGTCTGTTGTACTCTCAGGTGTGCCGTTTGCCTCCGCTCACGAAGCAGACGATGTAGTCTCGTGGCCTCTTTCTGGCTCCAACGACACCGGTTGGACTCAGCTAGATGCAATCATGGGCAATGACCCGATTCTCTCCAATCAAGCAACAGCTGATTGGGTTCTTGAATTCGCACCTGGTGCAGAGATTTCGAACGTTTCACTCCAAGTCCATGTCAATGGCTCGAACGGTCTCATGATCAATGAGCCTCTTCTCGTTGCCAACGACATTGGTATCAATCTGTTCGATTGGAGAGGGCTTGGAACTCTAGGCGCATCCGATTCTTTTGATGGAGCGAATCCTTACTCGGACCGACTTTCTCCTAACAGCGCATCTGGTGCTGGCTGGACCTTGCCCTCGGATGCGGACATCACAGAACTTGTGTTCGAAGCCTTAGCACCAGTTGACCCAATTACATCGTTCGCACCAGTGAGCATTCCACTCTACAACGCAATTCAGCATCCAAGCGATGGGCAACTCTACCTGCAGGGCAGCAGTTCCATTCTCGTTCTCGATGCGAACAACGACCCTGCAGTCATCGACCTCTACAACTTCGATGAACTCAATTCCGAAATTGTAGGTATAGCCATTGGACCAAGTGGCAACATCCATGTCGCCTTCACAGACGGCATGTTCAAACTGATATCGAAAACCGACGGTACAGTAAGCGATGGTCTACCAGATGCTGGCTTTGAAATTGGATTGTTCGAAGTGCTACCATCGGGCATCTACGTCATGACAAGTGATGGTACACTGCTCCAACTTGACGCCTCCAACGCTTGGAGTCAGATTGTTTCTGCCACCTCGAACAGTTGGCCTTCGTCGACGGAAGTCAACGACCTCCACGAGCAGAGCGGAATACTGTATGCCGCAACCGATAACGGTGTTGGACGCTACGATTTGAACAACAATCAGCCCCTTTCCGTTTGGAGTTCTGCCAACGTCCTCCACAGCAACGATGTCACGAAAATGGAATCCACTGGCAATCAACTTCTCTTCGCATCAAGCGACAATGGACTTGCCCGATACAACTGGAATTCGGGTTTTTGGCTGGCAACATGGAGCGATGCAAATTGGTTGCCATCCAACGAGGTTGAAGGAATTCAATCGCATCAGGATACGCTTCACATCATGAGTGGTGACCAACTACTCCGCTACAATCTCACGACGGGTGTCTTTGGTTCCTCCATCCCACTTAACAACCTCAACCTCACTGACTCTGGATTCAATGCCTTGTTCGCTTGGGAAGCCAACGGGGAACGTGCTCCATCATCGATGATGCATGTTGCAACAGATGGCGGTCGTATTGTTCTGATTGATGCGAGTATGCAGAGCACCGTAACTCGAGAAATTGTTCTCGCAAGTGGTCCATCCGATGCTGCGCTTACCGACGCACTCGAACACAACGGTATCCTCTATGTGGCAGGGTACTTCTCGGAAACCGTCGATCGCCTGGATATTGCTTCCTCTGTTTGGCTTACACCTATTGACATCGGTAATCCGGTCACATCTCTTGCAGCAACTGGAGATACCATCATTGCAGGCACACTTGAGGATGGGTTGTTCCTTATCGAAAACGGTTCGATTCGTACAAACATTCCTGCTGGTGCGAACCAGGATGCGAGTTCAGAATACATTGTTGATATCGCAGCAGTCGGCGATTGCACGACCACAACGGGCTGTCAAATACTCTTCATTCAAGAATACGCTGCATACAGAGTCGATGTTGATTCCACAGCCGTTGGCTCAGCGACCTTGCTCACCTCGGATTATTTCCTCACTGGGCAGGTAGCGACCTATGCTGGAATCGGGTATTGGTCTTCAGATGAAGGGTTGCTTCGCTATGATATAAGCAACAATACGTTCCTTGCTACATGGGTATCAACTGGTGTGAACGGTGTCGATAATGCTCCTGTTGCTGTCGTTGGAGATGTTCTTCACATGGGTCTTGCAGGCTACGGAGTTGCACGAAAAGATCTCGCAACAGGGGAGATTCTCACGCCAATCACATCGCAGAACAGTATCATGACCTCCAACACCATCTACGCATTGGAAGTCAATGGAAACGACATGTGGATTGGAACGCAGCAAGGCGGATTCATTTGGGATGGGTCATCGATGAGTCAACTCTCGACCTCTGGAAGTGATTGGACCCGTCGACCATCGCAACACTTCGACTTCGAATACGATGGCAATTGGATGTACTCAGGAACAAACATCGGTGTTTGTCGTTACTCACCAAGTAACGGTGCGATTGATGATTGTCTCAACGTTTACGATGGAATGCCAAACTGGGCGACCTACGTTGTTGGCGTCAACAGTACAACTGTTTTCGGAGGAACGTTCAGCGGCGTTGGACTCATCGACAAGAGTAGTTTCACCGTTGATGATGAATGGGAAGCAACCTCAGCAACAGACGATGCTATCGTCGAAGTCATCGATGAT
>CATISI010000147.1 GCA_949538025.1 Candidatus Poseidoniaceae archaeon | reverse complement strand
TTTTTCCATAGCATTACAAACACCTCGGGTGGCCAACAGGGACAACTCTGAAAATTCTCTTTGCCTGTCTATCAAGTCTCGAATAATCGCTTGCATCGCAAATGCCGCCGTTCTCAGCCCCTTTTGCTGTATCATAGAAGGTTGAACCGTGCATTGTAATGATGTGTGCTGTACACAATTTGCCATTTTGATCAGGGTCGCTTGGCGGATCAACCGAATAGAAGCTCACAAAGAATAAGTCATTGAGTTCCTTTAGTTCATCGATGATGTATTCAATTCTCCTTTGGTCATGATTACAGTAAGCGAGTTGCATACCGAATGGTTTCAACGCTTCCGACCAAGAATACGGCGATTGTGAGTTGGTTCTGGCCTTGAAGTACTCAGGCGAAACTTCAGCACCTGTTGCCCTTACAACCATGCACAATGTTGTTGCCACACAAGACGGCCCAATCTGTCTCAAATGTTCGAGTTTCAAATCATCAAAGTACGACTTGAGGTCTTCGTCTTTGGACAGATGCCAAAGAGGTGCGTCTGCATCAGGTTTCCACATCATTCTTCTTCCTCCTTTGGTTGAAACCTCCTTGCCTCATTGACTCTCTTCGGATGACAAACAAGACAATTCGTATCAAAGCAAGGCCAAGCGTAGTCGTTGGCTATGAAATCGATGTACTTCTTGTCAACCATCGCTTGCCAAAATGGTCTGGAATGATCCCACGTATCGGCCCAAATTGTTGCATTTGGGAAGAATCTTCTCATGTTTGCAATCATTCTCGTGCCATGTCCTTTCCTTCTTTGATGTTCATCGAACACAATCACATGATGCATTTCGATAACGGACCAATCTTGGTTCGGAATAATTGTGCACATAGCGTAAGGAAAACTACCCTGGTAAATCCACCAACCTGGTTTATTCTTGTGCTCAACAAAATATGCTTCATTCGGTCTAAACTCTTCTTTTTCTATCTGTATCATCTTTTCACCTCACTGGTATTCATAATCTTCAGGCCTTCCACCAGGCCATTCTCTCTCCATTCTCTGAATATATTCGGCATTGCCCTGATCTTCTCTGAACTGTATTCTCCAAATCTCGCAATCATCGATACACAAGAGAATGAGAGAAATCAATTCAGAAGGTAGAGTGTCCGAAAACCCTCTGTGGAAACAATACCACGAATCTGCTGTATGGACTGTTGATTTCCCTCCATAATCAGGGACGTGTTCTGGGCATGTCCAAAATGGCCCCAGTGAGTGGTCAACTACATCCCTGTGGTAGAAACATGTTCTCATCGCCATCCAAGACTTCTGTTGCTTGTCTTGTTTCCATTCCTCGTATCTTTTGTTGTACTCAGCCATCGCTCCAGTGTTGACCCAGCATCCATTCTCGATGCACAGGTCAAATGAGAAGCTGTTTCCATGTTGACCTTGTATCCTTATTGTATATCCATCAAACAAAACAGCATCATTCTCATGAATCAATTGGAAAAAGGCGAGCCATTGTTTCCTCTCTGCTTTGATTTCGTCAGAATCTTCATTATCCTCAAAATGAAGATGATCCTTCATTGACGTAAGACATAGTTCCCAATCTGGCCAATTGGACCACGTCGTTTCCTCATCAGCTTCCTTCTGATTGTAGGCAAAAAATATCGACATAAGCCCCGATACAGTATCGAGATTTCCATTGTGGTCAATCATTTCTTCAGGTTCTTTGTATTGTTTTTTCATGTGCTTTCCTCCTTGTGTATGAATTTGGCAGGGGTACCCGGAATCGAACCGGGATCCTGAGATCCGAAGCCCCAGATGCTATCCATTACACCATACCCCCATGGATATTCAGCAGACTGAATGGCCTGCTTGGTCAAACTCGATTGTTCATCGATAACAACGAAGTTGAGATTGGCAGCGATGACAATCCCTCCATAACAACTGTCGTGACATGTTTTTCCTCCGTTGCATATAGCCTATGCGCTCACAGTTAATAAATGTTAAGTATATTTTTGACAAAAACAAGAAAATCCTCACGTTAGTTTCAAACAACATTGCACATTGGGCCAATCATGCACATCGTGATGGTCTCCGGCGAGTACCCTCCACGGTGGGGTGGCATGGGTTCTGTTGTGTACCATCTAGCTGGCCACATGGCGCAAAGAGGTCACAAAGTGACCGTCATTACTCGCAAGCACAAGCAAATGCCGCCGACGCAGACGGGCGTCGAAGTTATTCCTGTTCGTTGGGCTCCTTTACCAATGTCCTTTACCAAATCATTCGGTAAGCACGCCATTAAGGCCCTCAATCAACTCAAGCGTCGTCGATCAATCGATGTTGTCAGTGTCCATCTTCCCCTTGTTTCTTGGACTCGCAAGCAGTTCCGATACATCGAGGAGAACATCGCTCCTGTCGTAAGCACATTACATGGGTCTTGGGTAGGTGAGCGAGAAGGTGTTCGTCGAGCAGCATTGAATCGGGAGGCGGCCACCTGGAGAAATCCGAACGACCTCGCTATTCGCCTTACAGCAGGCTGGTACGCCCGCTACGAGCGAGCAGGTGTTCTCGAATCGACATGCTGCGTGGCAGTATCACGCTCGACCAAAGAAGAATTCCACGAATTCTACAAGATACCGGATGATTCGGACATCGAAGTCGTTCACAATGGATGCGATGCTCGTGTTTTCCGACCACCGAACAAGGATCACGAGGGCGAACAACTCGCCCATGAACGGATTCGCAAAGAGTATGGTTGTGCAGATGAAGAAGCACTTAACTACGATCCAAAGACGAAGACGCCGATGATCCTCGCAGTAGGCAGGCTTGTTGCACGAAAAGGATACGTCTCACTTTTGCGCGCCCTTCCATTGATTTTGAAAGAGCATGAAAACGCTAAACTTGTCATCGTTGGCCGAGGCCACATGAAGAAGAAACTGCTGAAGATAGCAGAAGAATTGGGGGTGAGCGAATCACTTTTCATCAAGAGTGCAATGTCCTTCGAAGACCTCGCTCAACACTATCGATCAGCAGATTTGGTCGTCTTCCCGTCATATTATGAAGGCCAAGGTCTGATTCCACTCGAAGCACTAGCTTCAGGAACGCCTGTTGTTACTGTCGACCAGGCTCCATTAACAGAAATGATTGACGATACAGTAGGAGGTCTCTTCGATCGTGGCGATTTCGTTGGCCTATCAAAAGCAGTTTGTGATGAACTCAACGGACATGTCCAACGCATTAAGAAAGCTAAAGCAGGACGTAAGCGTGTTCTTGAGAACTTTACATTAGAAGGACAAGCAGAATCATACGAAGATGTCTTCCTTCGATCTGTACAAAAGCGACGTTGGAGAGATTCCTGAGTTGAATGTATGCGCACCCGACTCATCGTCATGCGCCACGCGAAAAGCAGTTTGTCCGATGCAGGTTTGGATGACCACGATCGTCCATTGAACAGACGTGGTCGCAGAGAGGCGCCGCGAATTGCACAGGAATTACACGATCGAGAGTGGATACCAGACAGAATTCGAGTGAGCACTTCCAAGAGGACGATGGAAACGCTCGAATTGATGGAAGCGATATCACGTAAATCAACAATTGATGTCGAACCAAGTCTCTACCATTCGAACATAAGCGCATTACTGCAAGCAGTTAAAGAGGTAGAAGAAGGAAAAACAACGATGATTTTGAGTCATAATCCTGGGAGTGAAATCCTTGTTCATCAATTATCAAATCGCCTCGAAGTAATTCCAACTGCAGCAGCAGCACTTTTTGAGGAAAAACACAAAGGTTGGACGCTTGTGGATGTATTGCGGCCAAAAGAACTGATTACTCAGAGTTGACTACAAGGGTACGGTCGCAGTCGTATAGAGTTAAAGAAGACCCCTTAATTCAAGGACTAAATCATCTTAGTAGATTTATGGCACGAAAAAATGCAATACTGTTTTCACTTTTGGTACTCATAAGTTCTCTTGCGGGTTGTCTAGGAGAGAGTGGCGAATTTGACACCTCTGATCAGGATCTGCAAATTAAGAACCTTGAACAACAATTAGATGAGAAAAACCAGACATTAGCAGATTTCGAACTGCAAATATCATCCTATGAAGCAACTGTAGATGGTTTAGAAGATGCAATTTCTGATGCTACAGAACATATTGCGGAGCTTCAGAAAGAACTTGTCGAAGCAGAGAATGATCGGAATCAACTTTTGGCAATGCTCGTTGAGTCTAATCATTCAGTAGCCAATTTACATGAAATGATTGAAAATTTGAATTACACGATTCAGTCTCTTCAAGTTTCAATCGCCGAAAACCAGTCTCTTCTATCTCAGAGTAGTTCAATAATCGCCAATCTCATTTCAGGATGGGATTCAACAAACTCTTCCCTTAATGTTTATCTTGCTGAATGGGGTTCCACAAATTCTACTCTAAATTATTATCTCAGTGAATGGGATTCAACTAATTCAACCATTGACTCGTATATTGAAGGGTGGGATTCAGCAAACTCTACGGTTGCTGATTTAATCCATCAAATTGCTGAAATAAGTAGCCATTCTCTTGATTGTGATTCTACCACGACCGTTTCAATCGCCGGGGAATGCGTAAGTAGAAACTCGATTTGGGGTATGATACCCTTTGTGAATGGGACAAATGTTTCCATTGGTCAATCATACATGGGAAGTTTCACTCATCAGGATGACTCAATGTATTCTGTCGATTTCTTCATGACTGAAGGGACACCAGTTGTTGCTTACAAAGCGGGAAAAATTAAGCGAATAAAGGAGGATTCAAACATCAATTGTATCGACGAGGGGATTGAAATCGAGGATTGTAATCACGCAAATTATGTGGTCATAGACCATGGTGATTTTACATTTTCATATTATCTTCATCTTCAACAATATTCAGTAGATGTACAGGTTGGTGAAACTGTTGGAGCAGGTCATCAAATCGGTCGAATAGGGAATACGGGCTACAGTACTGAGGCCCATTTACATCTAGAAATTTCGAATGGGTTTGCGTTGGGTGATTCGATCATGGTCTTGTTCGAGGAATTAAGAAATCTATCGGGAGGAGTACCATTTGCAGGTTTAAATGTGATTTCACAAAACACAAACACGACGTTGACAACGAGTTTAAATTATTCAACATGCCCATTGGATTTGTTTTCCTTTAGAGGTGTAGAATTGAGCAGTGAGATTCCGTGCTCTGTAGCAGAACTAGACCATAGTTACAGCTTAAATGGTAGAGTTTTGATTGAGAATCACACCTTGCTTGTTGGCATCTATGAAAGTGGTTCAGAAAGTTGGAACTACACCGTCATTCCGACAAACAGCACTGGTCATTTTTCAACCAATCTCACGTGGTCCTCAAATGATCATTCGGAATACAGTTACCTTATGTTATCAATCAGAGGACAATCTGGGACATATGGAGGATGGTGGACCAGCATTGAAATGATTGTGCTATAATCACTGCCCCATACGAACGTAAACGTCACGAAGGGCTGTTCAAAACACCCTTGTAAACAAAATAAACGAACACATGGGTTTGCATTGGGCCATATACATCGCTAGGGATGTATATGGCCCATAGAAAGCCCATTCATTCACCAAAACTGAGCACAGGGGTTTTATCGACTACCCATAAATTTGACCAGTTCCAATTAAATCAATCATTAGCAAGTGCCGCCATGTTTGCAATGAACCATGAAGATGCTGCAGTTAACTGCAACCAATCTCCAGTTGACAATTGCAACCCCTCGCCGCTGGCGTAACCGTACACAAAGACACTAACTATCCAACAAAAACTAGCTAAAGTCTGTCCCAGCCAATCTATTCTCAAGAACTTAGAGCGGGCAATATTTCCCTTCGCTTCTGGCAAAACTTCACCATTTGGGCTAGATCTAGAGTTTTCGTTTAACATGTCAGACACTCCTGTCCACAGCATGATAAATCGTCCAAATACATGCCCCA
>CATISI010000146.1 GCA_949538025.1 Candidatus Poseidoniaceae archaeon | reverse complement strand
GTTTTCACTGCACTAGACGAAGCCTGTAATGAAGGAACAATCCTCGCATCAAACACCTCTTCGTTATCTGTGAACGCCCTTGCTGAAGCAACCGGCCGTCCAGATCGGTTTGTTGGGTTGCATTTCTTTTATCATCCTGCCAAGAATCGTTTGATCGAGGTCATTCCAGCAAAGACTACTTCCAAGGATACCCTTGAGCGAACCGTTCAGTATTGTCGAACACTTGGCAAAGTCGTCATCGTTTGCAAGGACCGTCCAGGCTTCGTTGTTAATCGGTTCTTCGTTCCATGGCTCAATGAGGCATGTCTTCTTCTAGAGGAAGGTATTGCAACCGCAGCACAAATCGATGCAATCTCTTGCAAGGCATTCCGAATTGGACTCGGACCATTTGGCCTGATGAATCTCACAGGCCCTCCCATTGCCTTGCACTCGACCGATTATCTCGCTGAGCAACTCAACACACCTCGATACAATGGGGCTCAGAACCTTCGAGATCTTGTAGCTGAGAATGCCATGTGGCCGATTGAAGACAATTCTGAGTACACGCAGGACCAATACACAACCGTATCCGAACGTCTCCTTGGTGTTGTCTTTGGTGTAGCAGCACAGATTGTTGAGGAGGATATCTGTTCGATGGAAGATGTTGACAGAGGAGCCAAGGTTGGTCTTCGATGGGCTCGCGGGCCATTCGAAATGATGAATCGAATTGGTGTTGCAGAAGCCTACCGAATGGCACAATCGTACCAAGCGATTGCAGGTGAAGCATGGATGCTTCCTGCATTCTTCAAAGATCAATCCGGTGCATCAACCAACTGGGATTTCTCTTACGTTGATTCATCCGTTGAAGACGGAATTGCAACCATCACCATCAACCGTCCAGAAGCCATGAATGCACTGAACGAAGTTGTTGTTGCTCAGCTCACCGAGGCTGTGCAAGCCTTTAACGTGGACAGCAACGTTACGACCATTGTTTTGGATGGTGCCGGCAAGGCCTTCGTAGCAGGTGCAGATGTGAAGTTCTTTGTCGATAAGATTCGATCCGATGATATTCCAGACATTGAAACGTTCACGGAGAACGGTCACGTTCTTCTTGCAGCCCTCGAAGATTCACCGAAGACAACGATTGCATTGACGACTGGGCTTGCCCTTGGAGGTGGGCTTGAACTCGCTCTTGCTTGTGACTATCGTATTGGTACTCGAAGAACTCAATTCAGATTCCCAGAAACGAGCATTGGGATTTACCCTGCTCTCGGAGGAACCCAGCGACCTGCACGAATCGCAGGACGAGAACTCGGTCGATGGGCTGTTCTTGCTGGAAATTTCATGAATGCCGAAACTGCCAACGACCTTGGTCTTGTTACACATCTTGTCGATATCAACGACGTCCCTAATTGCATCAAGGACATCCATGCATCCGGCAAACCAGACAACAAATATCCCGGAAAACCAATGAACGAAAACAGTCCAGTAGTCAAATTCGCAAAGAAATTCTTCTCAGATGGTAACATGGCCGCTCTCCTTGCAGGAAGTTGCCCAGACGGCTTTGATGCCGAAGACAAGACCGTTGCTCGCCAACTCAAGTCGCTCAAATTCACGGCTCCAATTGGACTGGCTATGGCCAGTGAACGAATCGATGCGACTGTATCGATGTCACTTGATGAAGGTCTGCAACTCGAGCTACAAGGTTTGGATCGAATCTTCTCAACTGAGGACGCTCTTGAAGGTCTCAGTGCTTTGATTGAAGGTCGAAGAGCGACCTACAAGAATGCCTAAACCCAACATGATTGCATCCTCTGGATGGATTCAATGATCTTCTCAAGGTCAATTGCTTCCTCCTGTTCTTGGGCAAGTAGAATACGATTCTCTACCGCTTGGACAAGGTCGTCCGATGGTTCCTCATCCATCATCTCAGTAAGCACTTCCTTCAATGATTTGGATTGACCGCGAAGGATGGCAATGTGCGCCTTGAGTTCCTCCTCATCATCTCGAGGTGAACGAACGTTGGAGGTCAAACCATCACCTCGATTGGTGTTTCTTGATGCTCTGCATACCAACGGTCCCAAGGCGTGATGTCTTCCTCAGTCCAGTGTTGAAGCGGCCCATCAAGACCGATTGAATGACCGTTATCGGGACCAAGGTTCCGACTCTGCTTGATGCCCGGAGCTCCAAGAACAAGCGCAGAGGAGAGAATCCCTTGTGCAATCGCAAGGCTGTTTTTGTCGGTGCCGCTCCAGTATGCGTGGAAACCTGGGTGGGTGTGAACCCAGACCCTGAATGGCGCCATCATTCCAACTGGCGGACGAAGAGGGACTCGACCTGGGGATCCCCAATCGATCTGAATTTGGCCGTTAGCATCGATGAGGACCGAGGTCTCAAGTCCCGCAATAAGCGAGAGGTTGTACACTAGATCCCATCTCTGATGCTTAGCAGCATTTCGTTGTACGTCAAGGACATCGTCGGACTCAACTGCTTGTGCTTCTGCTTGATTGCAAGCCCTCAACCATTGCTCATAGGTAACGCCTATGGAGTCGAGATTCATTGCTGGAATCATGCTTTCACCTCAGGGAATTTGAGCTCACCAAACATGATGCTCGACATTCTTTCTCGGAGAGGAGGTTGATTTCTCAGTTGTCCCATGAGCCATGTTGCTGCAGCCGCAGCGGCATTGACGTAGCCAAACTGGATGTTTCCAGCAGCGATTGCACCTGCAATTTGGCAACTCGCAGGCTCGTGGTCTGGCGTCATCATGGCGACAAGAGCAGGATCTGAATCGTTGGTGAAATAGACGTGACCGTCGCCTGTTGACCGCAAATCAATCCATGGAACATCGGTAGCATGAACCAATCTTCGAGGATGAGGTCGATCAACACCGATGATGATGTAATCAAAACCTTGCAGTTGTTCCTCAACGCGTAGATTTTCTGTGTCAGAAACGCAATACACATTCTTGAACGACTTATATTTCTGAACGAGAGCCGTAGTCTTGAATGAACCTATATCCGCTGATGAAAATCGTTGGTGACCTAAATTTGAGGCTTCAACGGTGTCTCCATCCATGACGGTGATGGAACATTTCTGCCCTACTTTTTCAAGTGCTGGAACGACCAAATCAAATGTGAGTCCACCAATCCCACCCGCACCTACAATCAATATTCGTGGCATACGCTCTGCTGTCATGTCAGAAGAACAGTTCCACAGTATTTCAACTAATTTTGAATGAGAGGGAGTTTCTTGACAGGAGGAGCAATTCCCAAATCCTTTGGGAAGAACAGTTCTGCATCAGGAATTGGGATTGGAACAATTTCTCTACCAATCAGTGCAACACGACTCGGTCGGCTTTCTGAGAGCACTTCTCGATTGACTTGAGGTGCAAGTTCATTTGAGAAGGAAAGAATATCATCATGGCTAGGCATGTTCTCCATGGAGAGATTTTCTCGGCTGTGACCAACGTAGACGTATCCCTTTGCTTCAATGAAGTCAGGGTTTGCGCGATTGTCGAGTTCAGCAAACTCTTTGATATGTGTCGATGACATGTTAACGCCTTTCATCAAGGTGTGTCGACAAACAATCCTTGTGTCAAGGCTTGGGAGTAAATCGATGGTCTTTTCAAACTGATTCCAAGCACCACTGTTCCACTTCGGGCGGCAAACATCATCGAAGACTTGCTTATTCGGTGCATCGACAGAAACGTAGAGTTGAGTTGGGAGCGTATCAAGATTTTCCAAGACCTTCGGGAGCGTTCCGTTGGTGACAAGCATCGTGGTCATGCCGTGCTTGTGGCACAAGTCCATGTATTCGCCGAGACGAGTGTAGAGTGTTGGCTCACCATTCAACGAGATTGCAACGTGTTTTGGATCCTGAGCTTCCAAGAATTTCTCACGTGGCACCTTGTCGTTCCCACCAAAACCAGAGAGCAGGCGACGTTGTGCACGTACGCTCTCATAGAGCAATTCGAGGGGATCTTGATCGGTTAACTCAAGCGTGTCCATGTGGGGCTCCCGCCAGCAATAGGTACAGGCAAGGTTGCATTGATCAACAACAGGAGACATTTGCATACATGTATGGCTCTTGACACCATAGAAGGTACCTTTGTAACATGCACGATCACGCAAAAGTGACTCCTTTGTCCAATGGCAGGTTTTGACGCCGCCGTGTTCTCCGACAATGTGATATCGTTGCTTCTGTAATTTCGCTTTGAGTGCGGGGTCCATGCCCATGGTGCTTCCTCCTGTAGCCGGATTCCACTGTCGATGAACGGTTGGGAGCGGCTCGGATGGCACGGCCTCAGAATTTGTGTTATTGAAGAAAACGGTTAATTTAGTGTTTTTAAAAACACTTGATGTAAAAAATACATCTTTGTGTTGGCAAGTTTACCACGCCTTTGAATAGCTAGAGCACTCAAATTATAGTGAGGATAACAATGGATAACGAACTCCAAACGTACACCGACCAAATAATGGATCAGCAACAGTACCGTTCGGGAATTTTTTCCGACATTCTGTTGCCGATTGCGAACGCCATAGCCGCTTTTCGGTTTTCAGCAAATGAACGTGCTGCTTATACCGCAAGGAGGGATCAATAAATGGATAAGGAATTAGAGATGTTTGTTGAACAAGCTCTTGAAGGGCAGGTTTATCGAAACGGTATCTCCTTCACGCCTAGTATCGTTCGACGTATTGCAAGCATGTTTCGTCGATCCTGATTTGAAGGCAACGACTTTGAATTATGAGTCCTAGGTTAACACATGGCTAAGTGGGCACCACATCTCATTGGTTTGCTCACGCCAATATCTGCCGCTGTCACTCTATTGATTGGTGGATGGTGGATGCTAACGCCGATTGTCTTGTTACTGGGGCTGTATCCGTTTCTTGATTCAATCGCAGGTTCATCAACCGTTCACGATGTCGAAGAAGAAGGCCGAGGTCACAATGTCATCGTTCACCTCCATGGCATTCTTGTCCCAATTGTTGTGATTTGCCTTTTGTACAGAATCTGGGCGGGACTTGGTTCGGTTTCGATTGTCATTCCTGCACTTTCCGCAGGTCTCGCCACGGGTGCTGCAGGCGTTGTCGCCGCACACGAGCTTGGACACAGAAGGCCACGATCATCCAGTTGGTGGTTGGGAAGGCTTGATTTGCTGTGCGTTCTCTACTTACATTTCACAGTCGAACACAATCATACACACCACAAGCATTGGGCTCGCAAGGTCGATCCAACAAGTTCTCCATGGGGACGTAGTGTCTATGGCCATCTTGTGCGGACGGTTCCCCGACAATTACGAAACGCATACAGAATCAGGAAAAAGGACACAACTATTTCCATCTTCGTTGAACTTGCATTGCTTGTATCTCTCGCTGCATGGGGTCTGCCGTACCTTGCAGCGTTTGTTGGCCAAGCCGTCGTTGCGATCTATTTGCTCGAATTTGTGAATTTCATTCAACATCACGGGCTAGAACGTGGTGAAGATGAACGTCCGAATGCAGGGCATGCTTGGGAAAGTCGTACACGATGGTCACGATACACGCTGATGAATCTCCCTCTCCATGCTGCGCATCATCTCCGCTCAAGCACGCCCTATGAACGACTACGTCCGTATGATGAATCGCCACAATTGCCTGGCGGTTACTACCAGATGTTTTGGATTGCTTTGATTCCGCCGTTGTTCAATCGGCTGATGCAAAAATCCGTTTATCTCCGCCATGAATTGAATCCATCCGTCGCTAACAATTCCTGATGCTTGCCTTTTTTTCATATCGTAGTATCAAAATGTAGAGTCATCAGATACAAACCATTGTAAAGAAATAACCACGCGATTCTAACTGCATGCATAAATGCTGGAGTCTTTGAGATGCTTGAGGTCGATGGCCTAACCAAGAGTTTTGGTTCATTGGATGTCCTAAAAGGCGTCAACATGCAAGTCGAAAAAGGCGAGATGGTTGCGCTCATGGGTCCTTCTGGATCTGGTAAATCTACGCTGCTTAACATCATCGGAGGCTTGCTCGCAGGTGATGGCGGTAGCATCACGCTCGATGAGCGTACTTATGGACAAAAAGGACCCTCTAGCGTTGTTGACGTTCGTCGAAACAAGGTTGGTTGGATCTTTCAGGATTTTCACCTTCTAGACAACTTATCCGCTCTTGACAACGTTGCAATCGCACTTGAGTTATCTGGAATGCCTTCGGATGAAGCAGTGGCTGCAGCTGAAGTCGCACTAACCAAAGTCGGCCTTGGCGAGCGACTCAATTTTATTCCCGACCAACTCTCTGGCGGACAGCAGCAACGGGTCGCAATCGCTCGAGCGATCGCTGGCAACCGCCCGGTTCTACTAGCGGATGAGCCAACTGGAAACCTCGATATTGCAAGTGGCAAAGAAGTCCTTAAACTCTTCAAAGATCTCTGCCACGATGTAGAAAACCCCATTTCAATTCTCATGGTAACACACGATCCAGATCTTGCATCGAATGCAGATCGCATGCTTCTTCTCAACGATGGGAAAACCGAAGCATCCGACATTCGCTCTGCTTGGGGCCTTGATGAGGAAGGTGAGGAAGAATGAATGACGATGTCTCCGATTTGCAAGACAGCGACTTCGGTCAAAATCGTTCTCGAATTCGACGATATCAACATGCTTTGATGGAATTACCAAGTCGACTCCGACTTGCAGGTCAAAGTGCATGGCGTGGCAAGGAGCGCGGAATGGCCGTCATTGCCGGTGTTTTCCTCGCATCGCTTGTTATCACGACTGTTCTTGCCTATGGTGTTGGCTTGTCCCAATTGTTTTTCGAAGAATCCCTGGATTCGGAACCGTTTGATGCAAAGATTGAGTTTGCCCGAACGCCTGTTGAGAACGCATCAGGTTGGACTAACAATACCACGACGATGACCGAAGTCTGTGACGAATTGATGGATGAATTCTCCGAATTCAACGATTGTACCCTCGTTCTTGGACGTCAAGGAATTCACAGCGGTGGCTTCTTCAACATCGAGTTTGTTGTTGCTCAACCACTTGAAATGCGAGCGATTTCAGACAACGAAAATCCGTTATGGGACTCGATGAATTTCGATTATCCTGAAGCGCTTGATGCGGGTCCACCCATTTCGGACAAGCGAGCCATTCGATTCCTTGGACCAGAAGCGTTTGATGGTGAGTTGGCCGACCGGCTCGGTGAGAACATCATCGCAGGTCTGGGTGAGTGGCCTACACCAGAAAACATGAGCGAAAATCGGGGGATTATCCTACCATCGACCATTGCGAGTGAAGCGCAAGCTAAGGTTGGTGATGTTCTCGATGAACTCACCTTCGCCTACGTGGTTGATGAATCAACACTCCTTGAAGCGAGTATCACGGAAGACAACTGTGCTGGTGAAATTACACCCGAAAACAACGAGATGATTTACTGCAGAATCTGGATGACCGTCGAAAATCTCACCGTTATGGGAATTTACGAGCCATGGGATTTTGGTAACCCAACGCTCCCATTCAACCCGATATTCACGACTTGGGAAGTCCTTGAAGAGTCGCAACGAGTGACGTTGATAGACAACGATCACATGTACCTCGGGGTCACCATCGATCGAGGGCAATTGCCAACGACCTCAACGGCTGATGCTGCTGAGTGGCTCGAGAACCTAGGGACTGAAGTTCAAGATGGCAACTACACCGATGCAGGTGTAGAACTGTATTATACTGACATTGTTTCAGGAACCATTCTCTTCCTCAATATTTTCCTTGGGCTCATCCAAATTTTCGATTACATCATCATGATTCCAATCGTCTTCCTCTCCATTGCTGTCCTCATCTATGGGCTGGTGTTGTCCCTTGAACAACGTCGTCGAGAGGTCAGCATTCATCGTGTTATTGGGGCGGATGGAAAGAGTCTCCAAGGCATGGTTCTTCTGGAATTGTTTGTCATGTCTTCGGTCGCTTGGCTGATTGGTTACATACTTGCACTCATGGCCGTCCCCATCGTTCTTTCAGCGGTCGGATTCATGGAGTTCAGAACCGGCGATTTCGATGTCAACCCAACGCTTGGTATTGGCTCGACCATGTTCACTGCCATTGCCACGCTCGGACTTGCCATGATCTTTGGACGCAGTCGTGCCAGAGATTTTATCGAACTCGAAATCGAAGAAGGTGTTCGTAAAACAACGGTCAAAGCTGAACCAAAGCGATGGCTTCACTGGTCTGCATTCCTGTTCGGTATGCTTGCCGTTATCGATACATGGCTTGAGATGAATGGTAGCGAGGATGGTATTGTTTCCAACTTTTTCATTGAAGGATTGATTGGAATCATTGGACCATTTGCTCTTTGGATTGGTGGAGCACTCCTTCTCGGTCGAATTGGTGCAAAAGGCCCTCAAATCATGCAACTCTTGTTCGGACGTTCACCGCTTCTCAAGGACGTTAAGCGCGGTCTGAAAGGGTCAGGGTCGGCCGAGTCCGTGAATCGTCTCGCTGTCATTATGCTCCTCACGCTCTCCATTGTGACATTGGCAGCTGTTCAAGGCTATACTGGAACGCTCGTCGATGAGAAGACGGCTGATGCCACGGTTGGTTCGGACTTGCAAATTTCAACTGAGCAAGCAATCAATGCGTCCACACTCATTTCTCTCGTCAACGAATTTAGTGATGGTAATGTCAACCCGATTGCAACCAGTGTACCTGAAGTCACGCTTGCTGACGAACAAGGCGGCGATAGCTTGCAAACGTTTGTCCTTCTCAATGGAAACAAGGATGTCTTACGATGGAGTAAGCAATCGGTACCGGGTACCGACATTGATGCTGCTATGAGCGCCTACTCAAACAACGGCTTCTCCGCAGGTCAAGATTCCGCTTATTCACTTGACTTGCCAGGGTCAGATCGTGGAGGGGATGAAAACAGACTCGACGATGTCCTCCTAAAGCCAAGTGATGAGAAATCACGAGAGATTACCTTCGTATGGGAAAAAATCGAATTTAACTTCACTTCAGGTGGTTCAGAAGAAACAGACCCTCTTGCTCTATTTAACGCGTACACACTCTTGATGGATGCCGACTGGGGTGGCCTCAACCTCTCTGGACAAGACTTGAATGAGCGAGATTTGGGACGTGTTGATTTGTCGGACACGAACCTTGCGGGTGCGGACCTCTCAAACATGAATATGAGTGAATCGATTCTTCTCGATGTCAACCTCAGCAATGCTGACCTGACCGGAGCCAATCTCGAGAACGCTATCCTTGTCAATTTCATGGGCGGTTCATTGGAAGATGCAGACTTGACAGATGCAAACCTTGCAGGAGCATTTGGCTTCTTTGACCTTTCAGCAACGACCTTATCGAACACGACATGTCCTGATGGAACCAATAGCGATCAAACCGGTTGTCTAAGCGGTGCAAGTGAGATACCTCCCCCGTTAGCAGCAGATCTCTTCTTCGCCGACACTCGAGTTCAATTGATTGTAACACCGTATACAACCTCGATGTACTATATGGGAACACACGAATATATCCCGGGTGTCGGGGCGGCGACGATTGCTTCTGCGTTGATCATTGGTGAGGATTCATGGCGCAGCCTCGTTGGAGACGATGTGGCCAACAATTTGACCTCAAAGACATGGATTGTTCGTGTTGATGGCTTGTCCGGTGATGCACTCGAATCACTTGCATCGCAAATCAAGGCGGATGCACGTGTTTCTGGTGTCCTTGATTGGTCAAGCACACACAAGGAAGTCGAGCGAAATGGTGGTCTTATTTTCGGTACACCAGGGTTGTTATCTCTGCAGTTTGTTGTTGCAAGTGTAGCCGCAGTAGCATCGAGTTTCGTTTTCCTTTCACTGGTTCTGAGCCAACGTCAGAAAGAGTTGGCTGTCTTACAAGCGATTGGGGCTTCTCCAAACCAAATCATTCGATTGGTTCTGTTTGAGATTCTCTCGATCGTTGTTGTTTCGATGGCACTCGGCATCGTTCTTGGTGCGGGATTGGCTCTCTCCTTCAACGGTTTCTTTGATATCTTTGGATTCATCTTCCAAATCTTTGGAGGTTCTTCGACGACGATACAACGGACCTTGGTTTATCCATGGTCACAGATCATTCTGGTGTCCATGGCAGTCTTTGCTGCCGTTGTCGTTGCTTTGTTGGTGACAACACGTCGAGCGTTAACAGCAGACTTGGCCAGTGTGTTAAAGGGGGAATGAAGATGAGTGAAACAATTCTGGAATCCGATGGCCTGTATCACGTCTACGAATCGAAGGCTGAGGACGGAAACGTCGTTGCATTGCGTGGACTTCACATCAACATGAAAGCCGGCGAAGCCATTGCCGTTGTTGGCCCTTCAGGCTCCGGTAAATCCACACTGATGAAATGTCTTGGTGGATTAATGAAACCAAGTGCAGGTTCTGTCAGTCTTGCTGGCAAGAACATGACTCGATTGAAAGGACAGGAACTGGTTGAGCTTCGCCAAAAGACCGTTTCGTTCATTTTTCAAGAAGGAAATCTTCTTCCTGATTTGAACGCTCGGGACAACGTCGCTCAACCACTACGTCATCAAGGAGTTTCTTCAAAGAAAGCACTCGGACAAGCCGATGCTATGCTCGATCGATTAGGAATGGCGCATCGAACACGAGCACTCCCCGCCATGCTGAGCGGTGGAGAGCAGCAGCGTGTTGCCATCGCTCGAGCACTCATTACTCGTCCTCGGTTGATTCTTGCAGATGAGCCAACAGGTGCGCTCGATCCAGTCACAAGTCGAGAAGTTCTTGCTCTGTTCAAGGATTTGCACGAGAACGACGGTGTTTCGTTCCTGATTGTCACGCACTCGAAAGAAGTAGCATCCTTTGCAAACCGCTCCTTGGAACTTCGCGACGGTCGATTCGTTGCTGAACATGGTGAATCCATCGATGTTGAGGATTTGAGCAAAGATCGAGAACTCATCATCGATGAAACAGGTACCGTCACATTGCCTCCTGATCTCTTGGTTCGCCTTGGAGGTGCAGGACGATACACAGTTGGAAATGTCGCAAGCGGATATCTATCACTGCAAGGCGATTCTGTTGAAGCCATGGGCAAGATGGAACTAGCGCAAGTATGTCCTGCCTGCAAACATGACTATCTTGATAGCGATGAGCAAGAGTGTCCATCTTGCGGCTCAAGTCGACCCATGGTGGAAGTTAAAGAATGAAGCGACTCGTCTCATTCGTTAGTTATCTCGAAGGTTTCTCAGCCCTGTTCCTGTTTGCAATAGCGATGCCTGTAAAGTACATCGGTGGTGACCCTGAGCTTGTTTCGCTCGTTGGTGCCATTCATGGAGGTCTCTTTGTTGCATTCATCGCCTTGCTGTTTGTAGGTGTAGGGCGACAATGGAACATGACTGCATTGATTCACGGATTCATAGCTGCAGTTGTACCTGCAGGACCATTTCTTTTCGATGGATTGCTCATTAGTGGTGAGTATGACTTGGATTCAAACTGATTTGACTCCTTGAGGCCAGAGGACCAAAATGAGCGTCTTTCCGCGTGTCTTCGGCGTGTGCGCTGATTCTGAGTCCATCCATACGATGGATCCAGTTGGATAGGTTCCATCTTCATCCCAGACCTCACCTTCGAGGACGACGTAGCATTCCCCACCCGGATGACTGTGTGGCATAAAGGCATCCACCTCAACCTCGGATTGTGCCTCATAGAGAACTAGGGATGTCTTTTCCTCACGCTTGAGTTTGCCTAAACGTACGCCAGTTCCGAAATCCTTCCATGAGATGTTTTCTTCCAACCAATCCTCATCGATGTTGAAACTCAG
>CATISI010000145.1 GCA_949538025.1 Candidatus Poseidoniaceae archaeon | reverse complement strand
TTTCAACATCATTGTACACACCTGGTATCGTATCGTTTCTGTGGCATTGACCTGACCATCTCTGATCTTTCACTTCTGTGAACCACCTGCACTATGGAGAGGGGACTTTCCTCAGAGTCGAACTCTGTCAGCGGTCCTCTCACTCCCTCCGAGTGTCTGTCAATCAACTTCCATATGAACCCATCAGATTCACTGGTATGGGTTTTGACCGACGTCAGCAGACTGCTGCTGACCACCATACGGCCCTTGCTGATGAGGCTGTTGCGCCATGGCAGGAAGTGATTGTTCTACTTGCTCCATACGCTGGGAAAGTCGTGGATTCATTCGCTTCTTTGGCTCTGCTGGACGTAAGCCAAATACGAGCAAGCCAACCAAGACGAGACTGAGAACGACCAGGACACCCAAGACGATTGGATTCACTTCCGAGACGGTTCCAAGGAAGCCCTCTGACTCGGCCTCCTTGACACGCAAGGTTGGCGTCTGCATGGTTTCCGAGCCGATGATTTGCACTTCCAACCACATCGTGCCTGTTCGAGATGGCACCCATGTACCGATGTAGACTGTGGATGTCCCAGGAGCAACCTCCAACTGACGTGCATCCACACGGGTGCGTGCTCCGTTGGATTCGACCAACTCGAGAACGATCTGGACGCTTCCATCGGCATTTCCGTTGTTGACAACGGTTGCAGAGATTTCCACGGTTTCATCGACACGGACACTGTCACCACCATACTTGACGGATGGCTCACCAACAAAAGTGAAATCAGGTACACGTTGTTCCAAGTCCCATGTATGGAATGGTGCATCGATGTCATTGAAATCCTCTGTGAAGGCGTTTCCTGCCTTGTCTTCTCCAGTGACCCAAATACGCAACTCGAGTGCTTCAGTTCGGTCCGATTGGGAGACGATGTCATCCAAATCAAGTGTGGCTGCAATTGGAATTTGTTCACCATGCGCCCGACCTCCAAGAAGTTCCATCGGCATTTGGCCATCGTACATGGCTGCGACGTTGAGTCCCAATCCAGCAGGATGAACAGCGTAGTTGAGAATCAAGGAATCTGAGTTGAGTTGTTCTAATTCACGAACCGTTAGTTGAATCTTCAAATCCGACCAGTCAGATTCTGCAATGACATCTTGGACGTTTGGAGATTGTATCTCCACGAGAATCGGCGCTTGTTTGTCAACGAAAATGGTCGTCACAGGACCTTCATCGAGACCACGCAATACGGCACCACTTGGTGGATTGTACATCGAGAGGAACAATCCATGCTCACCAGCTTGGTCTGGTACGGTTCGGGCGAAACTGAAGTTTCCGTACGTTTCAACAACAGATTCCTGTCCGTCGATTCGCATCAAAAGGTCAAGCGTTTGTTCGATGGTTCGCATGCTTCGATACCAAACCAATTCACCTTGATATTCCATCGAAGAGTCTTCTGCAGCATAAGCTCCAACGGAATTAACTTCGTTCGAATCGATGAAGAGTTTTGATTTCGATTGGTCAAGGGTTAACTCACCACTGTATCGCCAAGATGCGTCGTACAATGGGAAGACGACGGTTTGGCCGAGTCGATCGGTAATTTGGACGGACGGAATTCGAATGAAGCTTGGATCTGGGTCAAAGCCCCATTCAATGCTAAAGTTGACGTTGAACGCCCCTTGTTCAGAAAAGACATCATCGCCTCCATCGATCGAGCATGATTCGACGTCAACGTAAACGTGGTTGCTGTAGCACTGATCGTTCTCTGCGTTCCAGTAAATGATGGCAGAGTCACTTTCAGTCGAGCCGAGGTTCAGTTCAATCGATTCGATATCTGTGACACCATTCTTGTCCCAGATTGGAATCTGTAAGACATTGGCCTCTCCAGGGTGCAACCAGGCATCACCGTATTGACCCCAAATCAAATCGAACTCTGTCCCCAGAGAAGGTGTTCCATCCGAGCGGATTTGGAGATTGAACAGAGGTGTGTTCATACTTCCACCCTCGATCATGACGTTACCAGCACCATCTGCGACGCTCAGCCAACCTTGGACATATTCACCATCGGGTGCTTGAGACGTATCCATTGTAAGTGTAAACTCACCTATGGTTGCGAGCATATCCTCTGGCTGTTCCAAAGAAATGACGCGAACTTCGTCATCATCAATTGAACCGTCCATGTTCGCATCATCAATCCATGACCGCCAAACGTGCGCATCGGCATGGTGTGGGAGCGAGGGGCTATCGCCGAGAATGAAATTAATCTCTGTCGCAGGCGAGGCATCGACGTGATCAAACGTATCAACGTCCATGCCAATCAACATTGGAGCAATGGAGTCCATTGTAAAATTAGCGACTGGATTCACTTCGTAAGCTACACCTTGACCAGCGACAGGCGTCACCTCAAGTTCCATTTCGAGGTTGTTCGCACTCGAAGGAACGCTGTAGATAATGGAAGCAACACCGTTGAGGATGAGACTCGTTGAGCCTTTGTCTTGCCCATCGACGAGCAATCGTACCTGTGCTTGACCTGTTCGAGGCACTGCATCGCGGACGCCTTCAAATCCAAGGTAGGCGTTTACCGTCACAAAGGTACCCTGAATGAGCGATGCTGATGCAGCGTTCGTTTCCACACCGGATTGTGACACAATGGTGAATCCCTTTAGCGAAACATCGTTCTCGATGCCGTTGGCATTACCCAATCCAAAGACATGATTCAGAGGCAAGGTTGGTCCAGTCGGGCTCACAAGCATTACGTTCAGCGAAGCGTAGGGCTCGTCGTCCCAACTGATCGGCATTTGGAACCTGTGGGTGAATTGAACGTACGAACCTGAACCAATCATCGAAATTTTACCACTGGCATCGATGTCGCTCCATCCCAGAGCATAGCCTGACTGCTGACAGTTGGCAACAGCAGGACCTGACAAAGGCAAAACAACAGTTCCGCACAGAACCTTGGATTGGCCACTCGGACCACGGAGTGTGAAATCAATGCTCCAACCGTTGTTCTTGACGTATGATTCGGCGTCTGTTACACCAAGGGGTGAGAGGTCAAAGGTTGAATTGACTGTGATCCAATCGGTCGAAGGCGTGAGCGTGTCGAGTAGTGGACTGACCGTCAACGAAACGGGGTTGAGCGTCGGTGATGAAGAAACGCTGTTGATCGTGATTTTCACAGATCCAGAGGACTTCATGCGAATTGGTATCCTGACTTCTTTGACACCGCCGAGTGAAATGACGGAGCTCAATTCTTGATTGAGGCCTTGAACCAGGGCAGAATTGGCTGCAAGATTAAGATTCAATGCAGCCTCATACGGTGCAAAAATTCCACACATGGTGACGTCAGCACTTGATTGAGACGAGCCTATGGTGATGCTCACACGAGCCATAGGAAGTCCGAGAATACCACGATCGTCGGCAGCATTTGAGAGAGCATTGTTAAGAGCACCAAGTTCATTTTGAGAGAATTCAACGAAGTATGCTGTTTGAAAATTGTTGAAGCCTCGGTTGGTCACATCTGAGCCACCAATCTTGATGTTCATGTAAGGCGATCTCATTTCTGACGAGGCAGAGACTGTAAAGCCAAATTGGTCGATGCCAGAGAGCGGAAGTAGGACGTCAAAGACGCCTGCAGAGCCTGGGATTGTCGCAAGTGTTTGGCACACTTTGCCAGTCGCCAGACGGTTTTGCATTCCAAAACTTCCTGTATCATCCCCATCGAATCCCCAGTCGGATACACCATCTGCACCTATGTCAAGGCGCAAACCCGTGCTTGGAATGGACCGTACGGTTTCAACCGAAAACGAATCGACAGAGTATGAACCTGCAGTTGATTGGAAGCGGAATTGGATGCTTTGTCCAACCTCATCGACCGTTGTGTACCCTTCCAATGGATAGGGTTGCCAACCTTGGTCGTCAATGTTCGCTTCGAGAACTGGAGAACCAGTAGCAACGACGGAAGTTGAGATGGCGCCGAAACCATTGGAGATTCGGTACACAGGTGACGTGATGGATCCCGTACCCGATACAGTTCCTGACGATTGAGACCAAGTTGTCCCGGAGAGAATCCAATCGTGGATGGCAGGATTTTCACTAAAGGTTTCGTTGATGGCGCCACTGATCCCGATGCTGTGAATCTTGGGACCTCCACTTGGACCTGTCATCATGTGTGTTTTGAATCGAAGCGAAGGCGTTGCTTCCCAGTCGATTGCGCCGAGATCGACCATCAAGTCGGTCATTTCTCGATATCCAGGCAGCGGTGTCCCTGTTGATGCATCGATGAGCGACCATTCGAACAAAGCTCCTGTTGGAATCTCAGCATCAATTACCATCAATCCATAGGAGGATGGTTCACTACCCAATGTCGCACCAGGGCCAAACGGTTGCGATGTCCAGTTACCTTCACCGGTTGATATTCCAGAGGCTTTTGGAATGATTTCCACATCATCCACGTTCCAACCCGAGTATTGGACACTCGAATCGGTTCTACCAATTCCAAACCGAACTTGGAGATTGGAGTTCGCTGTGACGTAGTTGGAAATGGTGATGGTTTGTGAGGTGAAAACACTGTCACTTACGGTCCCTGTATTGGACCAAACATTGACCCAACTTCCAGATGGATTCTTGACGGAAACGAAAGCTCTGTCCCATGTTGAAGATTCAACACCAAGTTGACGTTGGAATTTCAAATCCCAACCTCCAGAACAACCACCACAATTCATGACCGGTGAAGTTGCCCAGATGGTGCTCCCCATGCTGTTTGGGTAGTTTCCGTTGTGTGAGTACAGCGTGTTGGCTCCACTTGGCACGTTTCCTGTGAGCGGTCTGCTGCTTGTGGAGGTATCCTTACCGACGTACCAGGCAGAGCCTAAAGTCCACGTGTTGGCACCGTCGAAATCGTACATCCAGCCTTGAGGTAGCAGCTGCAAAACGGAATTGTTGACATCCATACCATCGTAGACAGCCAGTGGATGATCGTAGTCACCTGGCGAATCAAACACCTTAGCGGCAGACACTGGCAAAACACCCTCACCAATCGAGAGATCGATTCCTGAGATGGCTTCACCACTTGGGACACTAATGGAGGTTGCATCATTGACACCATCAGGATAAGAGCCAATGCTCACGGTTGTTGTTTGGCCAAGTGGTGTTGCGTTTGATGGTACGTTCAATCCCAAATCTTCCGCAGGTCCAACCATCGGACTCAGCAAGGAAAAAAGAAACACGGACAGCAGCAGCGAAGCGACCATTGCATTTTGCTGTCCGCCACCCATGTCTCGACGTCGCCTTCCCACTCAAAAAGGATTCTTGCGACAACAACTCCGAAAGAGACCAACAAGCAATATCAACCGTATGATGTTCCATAAGAGCATGAACGATGCTGAGGCCCTGAAAAAAATCGCTGGTGAAGCAGCCTGTGAATTCGTCAAAACAGGGATGTGCGTGGGCCTTGGCACTGGTTCAACCGTCAAATACACGGTATTGGAACTTGGAAGGCGAATCAAGGAAGAGGGACTGAGGATTGTTGGCGTACCAACATCCATTGCAACACAGGAACTCGCAACAGAAGTTGGCATTCCTCTGATTGAACTTGGATCACTGGCCGGATTGGATATTGTCATCGATGGAACAGATGAGTTCGATCCACACTTCCAATTGATAAAAGGCGGAGGTGCTGCACTACTTCGAGAGAAGATCGTGGCGCAACAGTCTGCTGCTATGGTTGTCGTTGCTGACGACCGAAAGCAGGTCGATTGTTTGGGTGCATTCGGCATACCCATCGAAATCACACCCTTCGCATGCGATGTTACCGTATCCGTTCTCTCATCCATGCTCAACTGCGAAGTTGTCTTACGAATGGATGGTGAAAGTCATGTTCACACGGACAATGGTAACTGCATCGCCGATGCTCGAATTGGTGCAACCATCAGCGACCCAGTAGGGGTCGAAGCAAACATCCTCAATGTAGCAGGCGTTGTCCAAGTGGGTCTGTTTAACAACATGTGCGATGCTGTTGTTTTGGCGAGTAAAGAAGGCGTTCAAACACTCATGAATCCGAATGGTCGGTTGTAGGCGGGCCTGACGGGGTTCGAACCCGCGACCGACGGATTAAGAGTCCGTCGCTCTACCTGACTAAGCTACAGGCCCACGTCTGCCTCCGTCAGGTTGTATTTAATCATCTTGGGACAATGTCGTTCCAGCATCGCCTCTCATCGCAGATAGGGCATCGCCTGGTTGACAAAGAATCGAGCGCATGCTCGGCAATGCTCGTATTGCATCGATCATACTCTTGATTTTCGGGCCCATCGAGCCGGAGGGGAATTGTCCTGCATCCAAATGTGATTCTGCCTCCAAGACACTAAGATGGCGATGCTCTTCTTGGTCATCCCCTCCGAAATTCGTGTAGACCGCAGGGACACCCGTAGAAATGATGAGCGCCTCGGCTTGCAAATCGACTGCGAGCAGTGAGGAAAGACGGTCTTTATCGATCACTGCGGGAACACCGGTATAGTGACGTTCGTGCTCAATGACAGGAATTCCACCACCTCCACCACAAATGACGACAGCCCGTTGCTCAACGAGGGTTCGTATGACTTCGAGATCGAGAATTCGTTCTGGCAATGGACTTGCAACGACACGCCTCGGGCCATGAACCGTCGTGGCAATATCCCAGTCACGCTCCATGACTTCTTGTGCGGATAATACTGGTCCGACTGGTTTCGTAGGTAATGCAAAGGCATCATCTTGAGGTTCAACCAAGACTCTTGTCAAGACAACTGCAGTGCGCTCGGGCCGATGGCGGTGTTTGAGAATGCTGTTCAATTGGAGGGAAAGTGTATGTCCAATCATGCCTTGCGTTGCAGCGACCCATTCATCCATTGCATGAGAAACCTCACCATCCATTTCCATCAATTCACCGACTTGCGGACCATTTCCATGCGTGAGTACAACCGACCAACCCGCCTCAAGCAGATCCACAACATCACTCATGACCTTGGCAAGGACTAGTGCGTGTTGTCCGTCATCTGAGGAGCCAGGTGGTGCCAGAGCATTACCTCCAACTGCATAGACGACAATTTTGCTCACGTGCATAGACTGCTTGGGTCCTGTTTGATGCTTTCGCCGTTCTGTTGAAACAATACCCCCATTCCATCATCGAACCAACAGGCCCGACTCCAAACATGATATGTGAGAACGTAAACGGGGAGACATGGCCAAAGACATCTGGATTGGTGATGTACAAAACGGCGATTATGATGGACAAGAAGTAGAGCTCAAAGGTTGGATTAAGCGAACCCGTGGCTCCAATAAAATCCGATTTGTCGTCTTGCGGGATTCAACAGGAACCATTCAATGCGTTGCGAAGCGAGATGTTGTTGGTGATGATGCCTTCGAAGCCATTGCGTCAGCGCTCATTGAATCCTCCCTCATCGTTCGTGGAACGGTCAACGTCGATGAGCGAAGCGAGGGTGGTCATGAACTCGTTGTTTCTGGAATCGAAATCGTTGGTCCCGTCGACCCAGAACGTCCATTCCCAATCACTGAATCAGCCATGAAGGCCGCCGATGGTGGCGAAACGGAATTCCTCCTTGACAATCGACATCTCTACCTGCGAACCAGCAGAATGACAACAATGCTCAAGATGCGTTCCTCGGTGTTCGGAGCGATTCATTCCTATTTCCGTGATCTAGATTTCGTGGAATATCAAGCACCGAACTTCGTTGCAGGAGCTGTGGAGGGTGGTTCAACCCTGTTCGAGGTTCCATACTTCGGCCGTAAGGCCTACTTGACCCAATCTTGGCAACTCTACGCTGAGGCAGCCATGCCTGCGTTGGAACGTCTCTACACCATTGCACCATCCTTCCGCGCAGAAAAATCACGTACACGACGTCACTTGACGGAATTCTGGCACGCTGAAATGGAAATTGCTTGGGCAAGCAATGATGAAGTCATGAACCATGGTGAAGGCGTTGTGCGCCACATTGCTTCGACATTGCTCGATGAGCGGAGAGAAGAATTGCAATCGCTTGGTCGTGACTTGGAACTCATCGGACGTTACGCTGATTCCCCATTCCCAAGAATGCGCTACGATGAAGCCATTGAGATTCTCCAAGGCAAAGGAGTCGATGTTGAATGGGGTCAGGACCTTGACTATTCGAAGGAGAAAATCCTCACCCAAGATTTCGAGGTACCACACTTCTTGACGCATTATCCGAAAGTTGCGAAACCATTCTACCATCGTGTCGATCCTGAGGATGACAAGTATGTACTCTGTCACGACCTCTTGGCCCCTGAAGGCTATGGGGAAATCATCGGGGGTGGCGAGCGTACATGGTCCGAACAAGAAATTCTCGCACGTCTTGAGGAAGAGGGAACCCCGAAAGAGGCGTACCAATTCTACATCGATACGCGCAGCTATGGAGGCGTTCCACACGGAGGTTTCGGACTTGGTGTTGACCGAGTCTGCTCTTGGCTCGGTGGTGCAGATCATATTCGTGAAGTCATACCATTCCCACGTGACTCCCGTCGGGTAACACCCTGAGGATTCATTATGCAACCCATCGTCGCACTCGGATGCGGACTGGTTGGAGAATACGTCATCCACAGACTTGCTGATGATGGATATCAGATTGTAGCAGTGGACATACGCATCCCTGAATCACTGTTCAATCGCCCAGAAGTAATCTCTATAGAAGAAGATGCAGAAAACTATGTTGCTTCTTTAGAAGAGAAAACTGTTGTTATCAACATGCTTCCAGGAAGGATTGGACATCGCATTCGAGAACATCTTGTTCGAGGTGGCCAATTCATCGTTGATTTGGCATTTACGGAAGAAGATCCACAAACGTTGGATGCATTGGCGAAGGAGCACAAGGCGACCATGATCTGGGATATCGGTATCGCCCCGGGTTTGTCCAACATGCTTCTTGCGCATGCTCAACGTGAGTTGGGTCACCTCGATGATGTCACCATCCATGTTGGAGGAAATCCAACCCAACCTGACGAAGAATGGTCCTACATGGCTCCATTTTCTCCTTCCGACGTCATCGAAGAATATACACGTCCCGCACGAATTGTTCGAGATGGTGAAATCGTCACCGTGCCTGCACTCACAGAGCGGCATCGAATCGAAGTTGAAGGAACGGATGGCATGGATGCATTCCTGACGGATGGGCTGCGAAGTGTCCTCTCAACCATTAACGCAACCAACATGGCAGAATACACAGTACGTTGGCCGCAACATGTCGATCGCTGGTTGGCCGAGGGAGAAGAAACTCCTGAGGAGGAACTCCTTGCAGCTTGGACATTCGATACGAACCGCCCAGAATTCACATGGATGAAGGTTCGATGTCAAGCCAAGGATGAGGTAAGAGAATGGACCATCGCTGATTACGGCCAAAATGGAGATGGTTCAATGGCACGAACCACAGGTCTCGTCACCTACGCACTCGCTTCTTTGTTTGCGACAAAAGGCCCAGAACATAGTGGCCTTGGGCCAGGAATTCATTCACCCGAATTGGTCAATGAAACTACGTTGGGATACGTTCTTGATGTCTTTCAAAAGCACGGAATTTCTATCTCATAACATTGGCTCATCGCAATGTGGACAGGGCATTCCCGGAATGAATTCTCCTAAGAGGAAGCCACAGTTTGTGCAGATGCTTGTCAGGAAGTCATCGATGTTGCTCATGCTTCGAAATGGACAGACTCGTATATTATTCTAAAGGTGTTTCAGACAAGCCTCTTTTTGATTTGATAAATTTGAATAGGATTCTCGAGAAGATCATTGAAGCAATGAAGATGAGGACCGTTGCCCACCATGGAGCCTCTGTTGAGGTTGCAAAAAAGTAGGCAAACAAGAGAATTCCAAAGCCGTAGACGGCACGAAATGCTGAATAGAATAGAAACGATTTGAACAAAGGATTGTTGCGAACCCTCGTCACGAACGATTCGTCGGCCATGTCTAGTCCTTGCCAATGTCGTACTCAAGTCTTCTTCATGAAAGTATAAACCAACAACAGGACAACGATGCTTGAAAGCACACCAGCTCCAAACATCATGAACGAGTCACTGCCTTCACCTGAACCCAATAATCCATCCTCTGAAGAGGAATCTTCTTGTTCGATTAGGTCAAGAACCGATATCGTTGAGTCCCTCTTACACCCTTGTTCGGATTCGCAAGAAATACGTGATGTTACTACAACTTCGACTTCAATATTCGAGATGCGATTCTCATTAGCGGCATAATCCACTGACAGTTGATCCGGTGCCATGAGGTTGAGAATAATACGAACCGGTTGATTTTGCTCTTCAATCACGATACTCTCAAGTGGAAAATTTGCTATAAAGCCCAAGTCCTCGAGTAAATCCAGTGATACATCTGTTAATGCAATGTCCATGATATCTTCCCCATTTCCTTGATTGTAGACTTGAAAGGTAAGTGTCAATTCTTCGCCTGTCTTCGCCTCAGTGAATGAGTTTTGGCTGCCGATTGAACATGCACCGTATTGAAGAATGTTGAGTACGAATGTCGCCTCATCCGTTGCAACATTAATAGGCGGAAAGCCGCTTAATTCGGTCACTGTTCCAGTAACAGAAATCGTCTGAGATTGTGTAGATGTCCCTTGATCGGCTCGGATGACAACTTCAAAGTCTTCAGATGAACCAGGACCCACGTAGATGGACCCCGGTCCTGAATGTGCAAATTCACCAGAATCAACTGAAATATCGACTTTCTCAATGTAGGCGGTTGGATTCTCAACAGTACAAGTAATGTTTTCAGAAAGGGATGTAGAACTCTCAACTGAGATTTCCATTTTTTCTTCACAACTAACGTTTACTGCAGCCGTTGGGACTTGGGCAAGAGAATCGATGCTGAATAAGATACTGCCAGTAAAAACAACGATGACGATCAAAAAACTGCGCGTACGCATGATTTCCACCTTGAAGGATTATTAAAAAAACGTTTCACCTGCAAGTCATTGTTTAGAGAAAAAGGTGCGACATGATTCCAAAACGATTGCTAGATCCTTCTCTCGTATGACTTCATCTGCATACGGCAGAGGTCGCTCATCCCAAGGGTTGAAACAGATGGCATGTGCTGCTTCTTCGAACATCCCGATGTCTCCTGCAGAGTCACCTACAGCGATTACATGCTTTGCGTCAACATTGAGACGACGACGTAACATGCGAACCAATGCACCTTTTCCATCCATCTGCACTTGGTATCGGCCATAATCTTGAACGAGCAACGGCCCATCGGTTTGACCTGAACCAGTGGTCCAACCGTTGGTAAAAACATGAAGACGGGTGTCGTAGCCATTGGCAAGTCTTGTCGAGGTGTGACGATCAATCCCACCCCATCGTCGTTGCCACTTCTTCTTGCTAGGGAAAAGACAGGAAATATCTCGGGCTGTTTGTTGTAAGCCTCCACTTACTATGGCCACATGACGACCATCATCCAGAAGAGCCTGAATCAGATGTTGATAATTCTTCATCATCGGCATGCCTTCCATGCACGCCCGTAAATCTGCATCAGTGATTTCAGTTCCACGTTGTTCCCGCCAATTGTTCTTGATGAGCGCAATATCAAGCTTGATCCAATCCCATTCATCCAACAATCCTTGATTGTAAAGACTGAACGATTCATCGTTGTTGATGCCAAGACAGTCGTAGACGAATTGCCACGTAGAAAGGTGATCGACGAGGACACGGTCCATATCCAAGCAAACAAGTCCACGCATTCACTGACCACCTCTTGCCCCATCATACTGGGCTTGAACTTGTTCTACTTGCTTCCCCATAATGTAGAGAATCAAGGCAATCATCATCGCAAACAATCCAAACAAGGTCATTGCAATCGTTAGAAGTGTCACGCCAATAGACTCAGTCGAAAGCTCCGTAAAGGTATTGACGACACCACCTGAAAGACGATATCCAAGCACAAAGAGAACAATTCCAGGAATGCCAAACAAGAACAATGGGTGTCTCGATTCAATCATCCACATGAACAATTGAGCAAAACGAGATGCCGTTGCAAGCGATTCCCTCTGAGGGAGTGAAGGGAGGGTCATTGATTCAATGACACGGACACGCAACCGGTCGGAGAGGTCATGAGCCGTTGCCTCCTCATTCGCTGACACTAACTCATCCAATCCCTGCAGGCTCACTGAGGCATGTTGGAAGCGAGAGGAACCAAGGAGACTTTTACTCGGGCGTAATTCATCCCCATCCTCCGGAGAAACGAGGCCGATGTACACATCCCAATTCTCACGAGAACGGTTGAGGTGAAGTGGGAATTCACGTAGGGACCATTGTTTGTTGATATGAATGAAGAGATAATTGTCAGCCTTCTCCAGATTGGATTCTTTCAGACATCGGGAAACAGAGAGAATGTCATCGTTTTCACAAGTGAGAAGTTTGCATCCTACTTCTTCAACAAGGATAGCTGTCTCATCCCTAGAGCCTAGATCGATAAACACAACATCATCGCTAGCTTGGCGGGCTCGAGTCAGGAACGATACAACACGCAATTCGATGTTGCATCCGATTCCAACAATGCGCAGAGGTACGTTCGCCACATTTGCTGTTCAAGGTCTTGCCTTTCAATGCTCCCTCATGTGTTCGCCTCACAACCCCTTTTTGCTGAGGTGATTTGGGTATGGACATGATGGGGGGACAGACCATTTGCGTCGTCATTCCAGCACGAAACGAAGAGGCCCACATCTACAAGGTACTGGAAACGCTTCCAGAGTTTGTGGATTACGCTGTTGTGATTGATGATGGTTCGACCGATGCAACTCACAAGATAGCCTCAACAGCATCATCTCCCGCAAAGGTGACGGTTCTTCAAACAAGAGGGATGGGTGTTGGGGCAGCTATTGATATCGGCCATCAACACCTTCTCAAAACGATTCAACAACCTTTCGTAAGTGTCGTCATGGCTGGCGATGGCCAAATGAATCCGAAGGATTTCGCAGCCATTGTTCAACCCATCCTCAATAATGAGGCAGACCATGTTAAGGGCAATCGAATGTCAACACTTGCTGATATTGAACAAATGCCGAGACAAAGGCGAAGGGCATCACGTATCCTTGGTTGGTTGACCACGTTAGCAAGTGGACGAGTTACTTCAGACCCTCAATGTGGGTATACGGCAACCTCTTCCAACCTCCTTGAGCATTGGGATTGGGAACGTTCTTGGCGAGGTTATGGTTATCCTAACTACTGGCTCATTCATCTCTCTAGTCAGGGCTGGAGAGTTCAAGATGTACGTGTTAAAGCCGTCTATGGAAGCGAACAGTCGGGAATCAAACCGGTTCGATTCTTTGCATCTGTTGGACGCATGATGACGATTGAGCATCACCGAAGAGCGTTCAAACATCTGTTTGGTTCGGTTTGGATGATGCTTTCCTTCCTGTTCTATATCACAGGGTACGGATTCGGCATCTATACCATCCAGAAACCCGTTGCATTGCTCGGACTTCCTCTCTGTTGGTGGATGGCACACAGGCTTGACCGCCTTGCTATGCGTCGATTGATTGGTGGGCGTACCAAGATTTGAACTTGGGTCCAAGGCTCCCAAAGCCCCGAGTATAGGCCAAACTAACCCATACGCCCTTGGTTTGGGGGACGTCGTTCTGCCTATGAACTTCACTCAAGGAGAAGCCACGTTCCATCACGCTGACGAACAAGGGTTCCATCCAATTCCATCTTCTCAAGAAGATCATCAACGAGCAGATCGGAGTCGAGTTTGTCCAGCACGGTTTGGACATCTTCTCGGTGAAGAATCATGTCCTCTCCAACCACTTTCTGAATCGCAGAATAGATAGCACGAGGTGATGAAGAGGTGGATGCAATAAGTGGTTCATCCATCTGTTCAAGTTTCTTCCTCAGTTCATCACGCAATTCTTCGGGCGTGTTGGCCAGAGCAACTTCAATGCGTAATTGTGCAGATGATTCGGCCGTTGCGATGATTGGTGTGGTCGCAGGAAGTGACTGACCACAATGCGGACATTGTCGAGGTTGTCCTCGGGTACCGTGGCAATTACTGCAGGCTGGACAGCGTACTACAGACCATGTTCCAGCCATAGAACAGAATTCTGGCAACAGATTATGAAGATTCACAAACTAAAGTCTGGACCATCGTTCTTACGACGTGCCCCTGGACGAAGTGCTGGAGCCGCAGGTGCCTTCGTATCCACACGCTTCTTTTCAGGTTCTGCAGAACGAGTGAGTCCGCCTCGAATCGGTCCTGTTCTTCCGCGACCAGCCATACGCAGTGAATCAGGAAGGATCAATGCTGCAATAGCCACGCCATGGTGATCTTGACCTGCTGTAACTTCATCGACAGCCACATCGAAGGAGAGAACTTCAAGGTCTCTGGATGCAAGTCGGCGTTGGATATTTCGACGAAGCAAGAGAACGGTTTCTTCGTAATCAGCTTCGGTCGTTATGCTTGCGACGATCGCACACTCATCTCCTTCAGGCGTCTGACAAAGGGCATAGCCCACGCCCGCACATGCAGTCGAGCCACTCCACGCATAGGCGGTAGCAAGATGGCATTCGACCAATGAACCCATAGGAAGTGGTTCGGGTGGAACAACGTTGAACCCAAGTGGGAGCATCGCACCTTGAACCTGAATCAAACGAGCATCACCCAATCCTAATTCGACGAGACCTTGATCGAAAGCGTCTTCTGCATTTTCGCCCCAAGGAGAAACTGCGGTCATCAGCCAGCCACGAGAGGATTTGGAACTACCGTCACCTGCCATACTGCAAAGTAAATCCATACGGTTCATGAACAACATGGTGCAATGTATCCACAAAACACGAAACGCTATGAAAACCGAAGCAATGGGAACAACATGGCCAAGGCATCAAGACTCCTCTTGTTGCTCGCAACCATTGGGTTGTTTGTGTTGGCCATCTTCATGCTTCTGAACAGCGATTCGGTCTTGATGGCGATTCCTTTGATTGGCGTTTCCGTTCTTGCAGGTTTTGGCTACATGATGTTCGATGCTCAGCCACCATCAAAGCCGAACAGCACACCAGGAGCAGTTCAACACAGTTCATTCGCAAACAGCGACGATTCGCACAAGGACGTCTTGCCAGACATCACACAGAGTGATTACGACGTACCAATCCTTTGATCAAAGAATACGAACGGTTTCCAAATTCTTTGGAGCATAGGTTCGACATCGATACCGATCACGAAGTTCTTTCCCGAGTTCACTGCATTTCGTATAATCACCATGGTGACATAGAACATTGCGGGGTTTCGAACCCATCGCTTCAACGAAATCCAGTAACTGTCGACGATCAGAGTGGCCACTAAATCCGTCAATGGTCACCATCTCACAGCCGACTTTGACAATTTCAGTTTTACCTTGAACGTTCAACGGAACTTCGCTAAATCCTTTTTGCAGCCTTCGTCCCAAGGTTCCCTCCGCTTGGTATCCTACGAAACAGAGGGAGTTTCGTTCTTCATGTGCCCAATGCTGGAAGTAACTGATTACAGGACCTGCGTTCATCATTCCACTGGTTGCCAGTACAATGCATGGGCTTGTATCCATGATGATGGCCTCTCTTCGTTCTCGACCTTCGACACTTCGGAACCATGGGCTTGTGAATGGGTTGTTTCCGTCGTTCTTCAACAAGGACTTCCTCAGTGCAGATGTAAGATAATTCGGATGGCTCGCATGGATTGCAGTCGCTTCCAGAATCATTCCATCCAACCATACAGGTACGGGTTTCACGACTCCAGAACGAAACAGGTCATCAATAGCAATCATAACTTCTTGAGAACGCCCAACAGCGAAGACTGGACATATCATCTTGCCATTCCGTTGGAGGGTTCGTGAGACAATATCTTGCAGTTCTTGGTTAGCTTCATCTCGCGACGGTTGGAAATCCCCTGCAGCACCATAGGTCGCTTCCAAAACGAGCGTTTCACAGCGAGGAAACCGAGTGTTCGCTGCGTCAAACATCCATGACTTTTCGTACTTCTGATCACCAGAAAATACGAGATTGTGTTTTCCATCTGCGATGTTCAAATGCACTGCTGATGAGCCTATGATATGCCCTGAATTTGAAAATGTCATTTTCATATCAGGCGCAATGTCGGTGGTTTGGTTCCATTCGACATCCACAACGTGCCGCATGCAGGTTCGTATATCTTCCATGTCATACGGAGCTGGCCTGCCTTCCGACCCCCCGATTTTGAGATAGTCAGTCTGCAACAACAGCATCAAATCTCTGGTTGGAGGGGTGCAAAAGACTGGCCCTTTGTAACCATACTTGAAGAGCACGGGCAGCATACCCGCGTGGTCCAAGTGGGCATGCGTAATAATCACCGCATCGAGTTGTTCCAGTGGTAAAGCCTCTGGAGCGTTGAAGAACGGCATTGGATCCGTATCCGATGCGATGTTGACACCAACGTCAATCATGACTCTCGATTCGTTGGTGGTAACAAGATGACAAGCTCGACCCACTTCTTGGTAGGAACCCAACGCAGTGATTCTCGCCCATGGTGAACCAGGACGTTTCGGCCGATGAATATTCAATCCAAAGTTCTTGAGCAGTTTGCGCCTTTCCTCTGCTTGGAGTTCTCTGTAGCCGCGGATATCACGCACTGTTTTGGATTCGATGGGGGGCGTTCTCTCTACTTTCACTTCCCAACCGGTCTTGGTTCTAATTTCGTTAGCGATGGCCCCTCGGCGACCAACTGCTTCGGATGGGTTTTCACACTGTATAATAACGCTCCAGTAACATGGATCAAAATACAGTTCAGACAATCCTGCAGACTCAGGTACGAGTTCATTGATCACCTCGATTGAATCTTCTTTACTCATCACCATTTCGGCTAATGGACGCATTTTGATTCGGCGTTTGATTTTCTTCGAAATCTTACTCGCAAGGCCATCAGAACCTAAAAATTCACTAAATTCTGATGTAAAAATAGCAATGTCGCCTGCTTCCAGGTCAACTTCATATTGGATGTTCTTTGGAACAATCTTCCCGATTTCATCCTTCACTTGTTTGAATGTTTGTCGCATGTTCTAATCTCCTACCACAGCGTGCAAACTGACGCATACCCAATGGATAGCGGCAACGCCGCGGGAGTGGAATGATGCTCACTTCTTTTTGAGAATGGCATCAATTTCAGATTGTTCAACAGGAACGAATCCGTCTTTTGCAGTGATAACAGCGAGGTCCATGCCGTTTCCGGATGCAGCGTCACGCTGCCCAGAGGCGTTGAGAGCACGTGCTGCCAATCGAACTGCCTCGTTCCGGCTCATGCCTTCTGAGAATCCATCTTCGAGGACACCATACATGTATGGGGAACCAGATCCTGTTGCACAGTAGACATCAGGGATGGAACCACCTGCAGAATCGATTGAATAAACGTGGGAGCCGTCTGCATCGACACCGACAATGAGAAGTTGAACCCAGTGTGGGCGGCCAGATAGAATGTTTGCGGTGAAGGTTGCAGCACCCTTGACGGTCATGTTCTGACCACGTCGCAACTCGAAAAGAGAAACCTCAGCGGCAAGCGTGCGTGAGAGTGATTGCGCGTGGCCGACGAGACCAGCCGTGGTAAGCGCAAGGTTGTCGCCGATCTTGAACAACTTCTGAACGCTCTTGTTCGCGATGAAGTGGCCCATGGTGGCTCGGTGGTCTGCTCCGACAACGACTCCACCGTTGAATGTGATTCCTACTGTACTGGTTCCAGTCTTCAATACACCATCTTGTGCTTCCATGTTATCACCAACTCGCCACCCCATATGAACCGTGGGGTAGGCAGTCTGCCCTAGTCGAGCCCCCTTATCAACTCGACGATTGAAAACGATGATTTGTTGCAATCAACAAAGAAAGCCTTCTTGAGCCACCGAGGATAGGCTCGGACATGGCAAGGAAACGTCCCTCTCAACCCGATGAGGGACAGTTCTCGCTTGATGATTTCATCAATCAAGAACCTGCAGATGTAGAGAGTGTTCCAGAAATGATTGACCTCTCGCCTCGAACAGAACCTGCAGAGCAAACACCTACCGAACCGAAACCTCTTCGCACCTTCACGATGCCAAGTACAGAATCGAAAAGTCCGCAACAACCCACGCCACCACCAAGTTCGGGCATCTATCACGATCTTGGCAAAATGTATCCAAATCCTCCCATACCAATGAACAACACTGGATTGGTTCTTCACAGAGCAACATTGTACGATATGACAGGTATTGACACGCTTCTTGACTGGGTCAGCGACGGTGATGCAGCGCTTGTTGAAATGGCACGCCTCATGAATCGAGAGCATGAAGTTGAGACGGTTCTTGCCCGCCTCCACCGATTTATAGAAATGGACATCGGTGGACAAATTGTTCAAATTACTGGAACTCGAGTTATGCTTCTGCCACCAGGATGTGTTGGAATCAGCGGTCTTGAAGATGAAGCCTTCAACGATGAAGCGGCATGGTCTGGAGGGGTTTGATGGAAGAACAAGTCATCGAGATGCCTTGTCCTATGTGTCACCACGAAGGCAATCTGCGCATGATCGCTCACGTGGATGAAATCCCTTACTTCGGAGAACACACCCAAGTGACCGTTCTTTGCCACTCATGTGGCTGGAGACAAACGGATTTCATTCCTGCAGAGGGACGAAAGCCTGGCGGATGGACCTTTGAAATCGAGTCCGAGGACGATCTCTCCGTTCGAGTTGTGCGATCTTCCTCGTGCACAGTCTGCATACCTGAACTCGACCTTGAAGTCAATCCTGGTAGTGCAGCCACTGGGTTTGTAACCAACATGGAAGGCCTCTTGGTCCGTTTTGTTGACATCGTCAAGATGGTCGCAAAGAGTATCGGTGATGATGAACCTGAGAATCAACAAATCCTCTTCCACATGCTCCACAGGTTACAGAATGCAGGAAGAGAGGGCAAGGCATTGAAGATCGAACTTCTCGACCCCCACGGACTTTCACAGATTCTTCATGACCTAGCCATTGATCGTGACTTGACACAAGAAGAACTCGATTCACTCCCGGTGGGGCCAGACCCTGCTGTGTTCTCAGCTTAGGTCAGCTGCAAAGAACTCATCAACCAAATGCGCAGTTTGGTCCTTCATCTCTTGATGATTGGACAACCAAGCCGTTGCACGATCAATGCACAATTGCTTCATTTCACCTGCGAGAAGTGAACCAGAGCGATATTGCTGATTGATTTCTTGGAGATACGCATCATCGTCTTCAAAGAAATACATCATGTATTGGTAAGCAACATCGATGTCTGGATTACCACCAATACGTCGATGCTCCTCGATGGTTGGTTGTCCACCAGAGAAGGCTCGCTTGATTTTCTTCTCAACCGATGCTATCTCATCATCGAGGAAGATAGTTGTCTTCGGCTGACTGCTCGACATCTTATCACCTGTCAATCCAACTGCGAAGTGGTGGTAAGTCGATGAAGGAGCAAGAAGACCTTGACCTCCTAGTGAGCGCTCATAGGCAAGCATTTGCATTCGTATGCGATGAATGTCTTGCGATGTTGCACTTGGTACGTTGACCATACCCTCCTTCGGATTGGACATGATGTCCGAGAAGCCCATTCCCTCAAGATTCGAAACAATACCATCGAAGACAGATTGACGACGTGCACGGTCCACTCGTCCGTTGGGAGCTTGACCCAATGCCTCAGCGTTCTCATCTTGAACAGAAAGACGAATCTGAGCACCACTGCGCTTCCCTGGACCGACATTGAACCAATTGGTCTTACCAGCCAAACCACGTGTTAACCGCAGATGTGGGTCTTGATCAACACCGACAGGAACGACGATGGGCCGAAGACCTCCATATTCATCCAATTGAGGATGTAAGATATCACCGACTTGAACCATAGGAGCCTGAACGTGAGCAAGATTTGTTTCGCCGCCGAATCCATAAATCGATTCAAATTCATTCAGGTTGGTTCGCTTTCCAAGTTGAAAACCAAGTCGTTGAACAGCAGGTCGCTGTGATTGGAAGTAGACTTCTGTTGAATCGGAAAGAAGTCCTAGAGAAGCATAGTTGGCAACATAATCCTCTCGAGCGATTTGGCGACCCTTGGCTAAGGATACACCACGAGTGGCTTGCGATTCAAGATCGGCAACCGCAATAGTAACATCGGCGCCCATCTCCTGATAGTAACGAACTTGTTCAATCACCATCGAATGACCCAAATGCATTCGGCCACTTGGCATCAATCCAGTCAAAACACCAAAAGATTCCTTGCGCTGATGCGCTCCAAGGATGACATCAAGATCTCGATGTGCGAACACGATGCCACGTCGATGCAGTTTGGTTGCATTCGGCAAATCCAATCCATTAAGGGACGACAAACCGAACTGATCGATGATGCGACCATAATCCGTGGATTGGTTGCTGCTCCATGGGTCAATACGTACTGAATCATCACCCATGGCTTACCCTCCGGATACTTCCTCGAATCAAACCGATTAGAAGCCTTCGCCTCTATTCCTCTTCATACAGGATATTTTTGTCCTGCATGAATCCGGCCAGTGGACCAATTCCTTCTCGTCCAAGAATACCCATCATTGCAACAATCGTCACAACTCCAGCGACCAAGGCGGCATACGGCAACCATGGCAGTCGGCCTTCAATGGTGCGTGGAGATACCAACCATGTGAAGCGTAGTTGATCTTCATCATCGAATCGCTTCGACCAAAGGAACAAATCGGTCGTATCGTGAGCAGCAATGGTTACTGCAGCATCGTAGCCGTTCCAGAATTGTGTTTGATTGTGAACATCAAAGGAGATGTTTTCTCCATCGAGAACGACTGTTACAATTGTTCCACGCCTGACCGAGACCAGTAAGTCTTCTCCGTCCATACGCCATCCCTCAGCCGTTTGACGCTCTCCGGTCAAGTTCTTCATCGACTGACCAAGAATGTCCTGAACATCAACAACAGTGGCATTTTCAAAAGAGAGACGCCACGTAACCGGAACGTTCCATGCATTCGGAGCAAGGCTGGTGCATTGTTCTGTAACAATGGATGAGAACGTAAATGTAGAAGCTTCTTGGTCAAGGTCCTTTGAATGTTCAAAACATCGATTCGCAGTCCAGTAGGACCAGGCTTGACCCCATGTGGTCATCCATGCTTGTGCATCATTTTGCAAGTAATCAGCAATATCTCGGTCGTGACGAATCGTGGCGTCATTCACTCGACCAATCCAGTAGAGATTGACCAAACCGCCTTCCTCGACAGCATTCTGAACCGTTTCAAGACTTCCAATTTCCTTTTCGAGACTGCCACCACGACGACCAATGTTGAACCAATCCCAAACATCGTATGGAACATCTTCAGCATCATGCCAAGCAGATTCAGTCAAACCAGTTTCATCACCATGGACGACAAAGTCCTGAGAAGCGATGTAATTGTGCTGAGCCATGGTCAAACCGTCTGGAGCATAGCTCGAAAGGGCATTATCGCCCCACTTCGAAGCTTCTGTATTGTTTTCAATGTAGGAACGGCATTCCTTTGCAACTGCACCGGGATCGTTGTACCATGAATAGCCAGGGACACCATAGCAACCAAACTCATCGCCTGATGCTAAGCGCTCATCGGCCAGAGCCGTCGTCAACCATCCGTCACGTTCCCATTCAACATCAGCAACGACCGGTGCAGCAATGGTTGAACTTGCAAACAAACCCAACAGCAGGCAAGCTACGATACGTCGTGAACCTGCCATGGTACTTCCAATCCAAACCTCTCTTTGAGGTTGGTGCCTCAATCAGAAGCCGTTGCGGAATGAATCACAACAGGCAAAAATGGACGGTCGTAGTCATCAACGGCGACCTCAGAGAGGGTTGTAACATGCTCACAACCGCTGGTAATGGTTCCGAATACGGTGTGCTTACCATCCAACCACGTGTGCTGAGTGATATCATCAGGCATCAAGAAGAATTGGGAGCCGCCTGTGTTCGGCATGCTCGTTTTTGCCATCGAGATGGTGCACGAGGTGTGCTCTAAACCGTTGTTGGCCTCATCAGGAACGTTGTAGTAGACTTGACTTGGACAATCCGATTGGTTCATGATATCACCATCACAAATACCGTACCATTTTGCAGCATGGCCACCTGTTCCGTCACCGTTGGTGAAATCTCCACCTTGAATCATGAAATCATCAATGATTCGATGGAAGGTGACGTTGTTGTAGTTTCCATCAAGTGCATGAGTGCGGAAGTTGTCGGCATGCAATGGTGCAAGAATGTGATCAAGTTCGATCGTAATCGTGTAGTTTGCAGTAGCCGTTGTCAAACTCTCTCCATGATAGATTTCGAGTGTGACATTGCTCGTTGCTCCAAGGTAGATATCAAAATCATACTCTTCCAAGACATTGTTGACTTCATTCATCAATTCAGTGCATCCTGCTGCAGACATCATCAGAACTGTCAACAACCCAACACCGAACATTCGCTTTCCATTATCAAGGCCGCTCATGATTAAGCGAGTCGCTCCAAGTATATCCATTCAGCGATTCTGACTCAGTAAAGACACAGGGCACAGTGTGTCCTGAACCTATTTCAATCATCTCAAGCAGAAATCAGAGATCTTAGATGGTTTGCAAGTTCTTTGTCCGTACAGTAGACATAGCAACCTTTCATCCCCCTTGTAAGCAATGTTCTGTATGTGTTCAAAACAATCTCTCGACCTCTTCGTGTTGCTTCCTCGGGATTTTGCTTAAGCATTGTTTTCAGTCCCTTTATTGATGCGTCTGTTTTCGCTCTTTGTGAGACATCTGTAACAACATGACCACCAGATAATCTGAGATCAGGTCCAATAATGACTCCAACATAATCCAATTCTAAGCCTTGACAAGTATGAATGCAACCGATTTCACTGATTGACTCATCTTTTTCTATCCACAGCATTCCGTGCTGGCTTAAGTTCCACTTTGCGGATAATTTCCCATTCTCAAGAATAATATCGTCCTCATCTGGATATTTTTTACTAAC
>CATISI010000144.1 GCA_949538025.1 Candidatus Poseidoniaceae archaeon | reverse complement strand
TGAATGGACGTGAAACAATGGTTCGCATCACCATCTCTGGTCATCCGGGGAGCGGAACCAGTACATTGGTCAACCTCCTTCGCGAGAACAAGAATTGGACCAGCCTGAATGGTGGTGAACTATTCCGTCAAGAAGCGAAGCGACGCAACATGTCGCTTGCAGATTTTGGCCAACTGTGCAAAGACGATCTCAACGTCGACAGAGAATTGGATGCTATCTTGAAAGAGCAAATGCTTCGTTCAGATGAAGAAGCACCATCCATCGTTGAGAGCCGATTGGCTGGGTGGTGGGCCTATCAACTTGATTTGGACATTCCACGAATATGGTTGGAGGTTGATGAGATGGAACGTGCACAACGGGTTCAATCGCGCGAGAGTGGAGAGATTGCTGACATTCTCGAGGCAAGCAAAAAGCGAGCAGATGTTGATGCACAACGCTTTCTCGAGTTGTATCAGGTGCTACCTGAGCAAGAGGAGCCATACACGCACCGCATCGACGCCACCAGCCTAAACCCTCAAGAAGTGCTGGCCTTGGTCCTCAACATTGTGGAGGAAGTACAATGAGTGGCATCATAGTTCTTGATTCTGAGGCTGAAACAGACGATGCCATCGGCACCTATCCAGACCAAAGGACCATCGAACAGCGATTGGAATCTGGTTTCTTCCTTCTTGACAAAGGAGCAGGACCCACCTCGCATCAAGTTGCAGCATGGGTTCGAGACATGCTCGAACTGCCAAGATTGGGCCATGGAGGCACACTCGATCCATTTGCGACCGGCGTACTTCCGTTGATGGCTGGCAAAGCGATGCGCCTTACCAAGCAAATCCTTGAGCACAACAAGACCTACATCGCCGTCTTCCAATTCAAGAGCGAAGTTCAACAAGAAACACTCGATGAGGTCATGCAACAACTGACTGGACGAATTTACAATGTACCACCTGAAATCTCGGCAGTTCGAGTGCAAGTACGTACTCGGAAGATTCACGACTTTTCACTGCTCGATCAATCTTCAAAGCACATTGTCGCTCGGATTCGATGCGAAGCAGGAACGTACATACGTACAATGGCCAGAGACATGGGCCTCTTATTGGATCAACCTGTAGAACTCAAAGAATTACGAAGAGAGGATTCAGGCTCGTTCACACTTGATGATTGCGTTGAGCTTCATGAAATCGCTGATGCTATTTGGCTTTGGAAGGAGTGCAATGAGGGGGAAGCGTTGGAGCGCATGCTCCATCCAACAGAGAAACTTCTCGCAGGGTTGCCTCGCATTGTTGTCAAAGACAGTGCCGTTGCAGCACTTGCTCATGGGGCACCACTCCTACGACCTGGACTCGTCTCGATACCCGATGACCTCAGCACTGGACAGAACGTCCTCGTCACCAGCATCAAAGGCGAAGCAGTTTGCTTCGTCAAGATCAACACAGACAGTGAGAACATCGCCAAGCTGGAGAGAGGCGAAATCGCTCGCCCATCAGCTGTGCTGATGAACGATGATGTCTATCCCCGTCGCTGGTGATCAAGCCTCAAAGTATTCCTCGTAGATGAACTCCTCTGTTTCAATTCGTATTTTTAATTCTGACATGTCCCCACATCCGTTCCATCAGCCATGCCGAACGACCCCCACAGTCTTGGAACGTGCTTAACAAAAATCCTCACGGTTATGAATGTTCACGTGGTTTCAGACATTATCCGACAAGAGGGTATTGATTTCATTTGCAACTCATCACCCGAAAAAAACGGGTGAATCTCCATCGTTCCATTGAGGATGTTTGACCATACAATTTCGGAACGTTTCACTCTCCAGCATTGTGTTCAGCCAACTATGAAGATGTGGGAGTTCGAGTTGATCAAACCAAGCACGATTTGTATTGGCAAACTGACGCACAAACGGCGACAAAGCGTAATCTGCGATGGTGGCGTTCTCTCCGCACAGGAAACTCGTATGTGACAGGCGTGAATTGTACCCTTCCAAAAATGTCACAACATGGCTTCGATGTTCCTCTGGGGAAAGTGGATTTTCGTATCGATTGTTGTACTTATATCGATCCAAATGGTGTTTGAAATCACCATCGTTTCCATCGACCAACTGCTGCCAGTCACCGGCAAAGTAGGATTCGTCAAGAGCCCACTGCATAATATCCATGCTTTCTTCGATGACCGTTCCATCATCGAGCAAGAGGACAGGAACTGTTCCTTTCGGAGAAATTTCGAGCATATGTTCTGGGCGATTACGTAAAACAACCTCACGGAGTTCGACTTGAATTCCAGCAACGAGCAAAGCCATCCTTGCACGCATGGCATAAGGACATCGTCGGAAACTGTAGAGGATTGGATGTGTCATACCATCACTCATACTTTCGAATCTTTGCAGGTGCAAGCCATGTGAAGCCAGCAATAATGACGATGAGAGCAATGAGACTTCCCGCGTAGATGGTGGTTGATGATACACCCGCATCAACATCCGCATCGTCAACAATTTCAGGCTGTGAAAGCGTTAACGAGGCTTCCATTTGGTTGTTTGACTCGTTTCGCTCATCGATGACTTCTCCCCCATCAACAATGGCGTCAACTGTCATGAATGTACCATCGAATGGTGCTTGGAAAGAACATTCGGTCACGGCTATTTCTCCAGATCCCAATGTGGGTATCGAGGAGATATCAGCTGTTTGTCCATTTACTGTGCATCGAATCGTCACCATTTCAGCGCTTGTGAATCCATAATTCCCAACATAGACACGTGCTGTTAGGAACTGTCCATTTTCTGCAGCATCCATTTCCATGAAAGCGCCACTTGAAGCATCACCCAATACAAGATCCGTAATTTCGAGATCCGGTAGGGAAACGACCTCAAGATCGAGAACACGTTCAGAGCACGATGTTGCATCACATAGACTCAACAAGACAGAACTGTAGCCCGGCGTAGGTGCTGTGAGTGTTATCGTTTCTGATACCAAATCGACATCCACCCAAGAGCGGTTGGCCGTTATCGTCATCGACGTTGTTGCACTATCGACATCGGACCAAGCAAACGGGATGGTTGTCTCGAGAGCATGCTCAACTTGAATCAAGGCAGGAAATTCGTTCAAAACTGGTGCATCGTCAACAGAGGCAACGTAAACATTGAATGTTTCTAAGTGGAAGTTGCCGGCTGCATCCGTAACCGTCATGATGATTTGGGAACTACCAGACTGTTCCGATTGGAGCGAAATTCGAACCTCTCCTTGATCGAGAGAAACGTCAATGATATCGGGTTCAGAGTTCACAAAACTCACCTCAAGATCTTCGGGAAGTCCACGATCATCAGAACATCGACTGAGAAGAGGCACAAACAAACCGCCTCCATCTTCGGTAAGATATTGGTCACCAACCAACTGACAAACAGGATCTTCATCGTAGAAAATATCGTATCCACCAACAATTTCTATAGAATTTACCTCAAACGCAGTCGTACTTGCACTACCGTTAGAATCCCACGTAAACCACGTCTTGATGGCGACCCCAATGTCTGTGTCTTGCCCAAGCAGTGTGTGGCCAATTGGAATCTGATGGGAGAACAGTCCAAGTTCGACTGGAAGGTTTGCAACGGTTACTCCGTTGACTGTAATCGTCCACCGAGATAATGTGGCATTGATTCCAGAAGCATCGCCATAGATTCGACCATCGATGAACAGTGTTGGATCGTTGATGTCAACATGAGCCGAAACAATGCACGCAATGTCCGTAGAGATTCGGATTTTGATATACTCTGCAATCGGTAACGCATCATCAGAATACATTGAGAAGCTGCTAAACGCAATTCCATCGGAGGATGTTGCATATTGTACGCTCACATTTGCCTCGGTTCCAGATTCGTTCACAACAAAGTGAATTCGACCGAAGGATTGCTCTGCTGGAACAGCCACTGGCGCACTTGTCCATGTACCAATCGAGGTCCCATCACTTGATTCCAATCCACAGATTGACAAGGCCATACCATTGTATTCGCCTTGACTCAAATCGAAATTAACGATAGGTAACGAATGGCCGCTCGCAATCGAGGATGCTTGGGCCACTTCTCCACCATACCAAGGTGTTTCCATGGTCACATCGAGACCGATCGCGTCCAATTCAAGTCGTGCATCATCGGTTTGTCCTACTGAAACATAATCCATCGTAAACTTCGCATTAGAGAGCATAGCCCATGTCCAAGTTTCAAGATTTGAAATGTCGAAACTGTAGTGACTACCGTTGATGTAATCGATGGAAGAGCCTGTGTTTGACCAGGTTCGAAGGATTTCAGAACCATTTGACCAATCCATGGACAAGCGAACAGAATCGATGTGTAGAGCGTCAGTAATCTTGAAGGCGAGTACGACGCTAACGCCCGTGATGATGTATTGTGTCGATGATGAAACATCAAAATCTTGCACACTCATAATCGGCCCCGACGACCATGTGTACAAACCATCTGGCGCACCGACTACGTTGTCGGATTCAGAAGGACTGTTGAGACTCCAGTAGGACAATGTATCTGTGTTTTGAGGTCGGTTATGAACCATGGTCATTCGTTCATCAGCCACCATGGACTCCGTATAGTCTGCAGGCTGAGATGTAAACGACGTTGTTGCACCAACAGTCCATTGAGAAGCATCCGTCAAATCACCCTGTGGGAACAAGTCGTAGTCCGAAGTCTCGTGAACAGAGCGTGCAGAACTCGTTGAAACCAAAGGTGAAGCAAGTGCAGCACTCAGAACGAAAAACAACAGGACAGCATTCCACTTTCGTCGCATGTCCACAGGAATAGGTGGTAGCATTTCAAACAACGGGTTTCTTGATACGCCGACGATTTGTTGAAATACCATGCCCATGACGGACAACTCCCCATGGCTGTGGTGGTGTAGGGGTTAGCACGGCAGATTGTGGTTCTGCCAGCCCGGGTTCAATTCCCGGCCACGGCCCCACTCATTCCAACTTGTCTGAATCGATGGTGTGACCCATACGCTCAACTTTGGTTTGCAGGTATTGTAGATTGTCTTGGCCAACACCAGCAACCAATGGAACTCTTTTTGCGACAACGATGCCATGTTCCTCGAGCTGATTCACCTTATCTGGATTGTTGGTAAGCAAGGCAACCTCCTTGATTCCAAGATCGTCGAGCATTGTTGCTGCAATTTTGTAATCCCTGCCATCAGCAGGATGTCCTAAAATCAGGTTCGCATCAAGCGTATCGGCACCTCGGTCCTGTAGGTGGTAGGCCTGAATTTTTGCGTGCAAACCAATGCCTCGACCCTCTTGACGGAGATACAGTAGACAGCCCCATCCGTTGTCGACAATTGCCTGCAGTGCAGCATCGAGTTGCGGACCACAATCGCAACGAAGCGATGAAAACGCATCCCCGGTGAGACATTCGGAATGAACACGCATGAGTATAGGATCTGGGCCTTCCATTGATCCAAGCATCAACGCAACATGATCAAGTCCCGTTTCCTCTTCGTGATAGACGTGAATGTCGAATTGGCCCCATTTTGTAGGAAGTTTTGCGATACTTGGAACATCATCACTCATTTGCTTTCACCTCAATAAGAAACACGTACTCACCTTCGTTTGACTGAACCGAAAGAAGTTCATGAGGTGTTCGGCCGAGCATCAAGGGGATATCATGCAGCGTCTCAGGATCGCTTGCAAGCACCTGAAGAACAGAGCCTATACTCATGTTTGACAAGGCCTGCTTTGCTTCGGCTACTGGAACAGGACAGAAGAATCCCAGAACATCAAGGAGATGTGTGGCATCTTTGACGGCGACCATGGTGTGTTGTCCGAGCCCTGCTTTTTGAACACATCCACGTTTTCAACCGCATTTTCCGCAACACGTTGAAGAGGAGCAAGCACAAGCACAACCCAATGGGTACGGTCGCTTCGTCGGAGACAAGCGAAGACATGAGTTGGGGTGAAGTTGCTCAACTCGGTCTTCGTTACGGAAAGATTCCGTTGGCTCTTCTTGCGGTCGAAGCACTGTACTGGTTTATCACACAGCCATCCGATACGCTTGCTTTGATTCAAGTCACGGAAGCCTACATCTGGAACGAAGTAACACAACTTATGTTCGGCGAGGGAGCCTCGACATTGAGTACACACAATGGTTGGATGACACGTATAGATTTCCATCACAATGCATTTCCTGGAGCTTTAAATTCGGTTGGACTCTATGTATCGGATGAATGCGCAGGTGTTCATGAAATGATCTTTCTCTCAACACTGGTTCTGATGACAGATGGTGTCACACAGCGAGAGAAATTCAAGGCCGTTGCGGTCATGTGTGGCATTGTGTACGTCTTGAACATCGTTCGTCTCGTTGCATTTTATCCAATTGCAGTCGAGGGTTGTCTTGCCAACCCCAATCAGCCAGGATGCTTGAACGATATGTGGAACTTTCACACGTTCGTCTATCAATGGGGATTCCTGATTGTCTTGCTATTAATGTGGCTTGCTTGGTTCAAATTTATCGGCGGAGCGAACAAGACGATGAAAGCCGCACAAGAAGAACAAGAGCAGTGGCGCATCATTCTTCGGAAACGCTGGGAGCAGAAGCATCTTGCGTTCGTTGGCGTTATGATTGCATTCTTTGGTATTGCATGGTTTTGGGTCAATGGCAACGCAACTGCGATGGATGCAAAGAGTGTGATTGACTTCTGTGCGTTCAGCGATCTAACCACAATAGACTGCTACGAAGCTCAGAACACATGGGACAATGCTATCCAAGGCGCATGGTCGTTCGCAGTGCTCGGACTTGTCATTGGCTCGCTAGGAATATATGAAATCGAACGGAAAGATTCGGAAGGTAACTGGCCACCTCTTGCATCCCAAGAAGATACGAACGAAGAGTTGGAATCAAAAAGCAAGAAGCAGAAGCCAAAGGGTTCGTGGAGAACTCGTTCAACTTCGGAAGAAGAATGATTAGAGCACTTGAGCATCGACTTTCAAAGAACCAAATGGATGCATTTGAATCGCCTTCATGGCCAATCCCAATTTGCTGCTATGAATGGCAACGACTGTTGAGTCACCTTCGAATCGAACATCTCCAATGGCGAGAGCATCGCATCGGAGATGCTGCTCAAACCATGATGCGATTTGCAGAGGTGAACCAAGTTGTTCCGTTCCTGCACCAAGACGGATGCTTACGAAACCATAGACGTCAGCATTCTCTCCAAAATCGTCTTGCTTTCTGACTGGATCACGCTCAACACCCTCTGGTAAATCAGGTGCGTTCGTCTCTTGGACATCGAGATTGTACGTTGCAATGATTTTCCCCATCTGAGGTGCATCATCCTTGGAGACCAAACTCCAAGCTTCACCATGACGGCCAATACGTCCGGTGCGGCCGATACGGTGGATGAACGAATCAATGTCTGATGGAACATCGTAGTTAACAACCAATGTAATGCCATCAATGTCAATCCCACGTGCAGCAACATCCGTTGCAGCAACAATTCGAACGTCTCCTTCTCGGAAGCGGTCGAGAATGCGCTCGCGTTGATTCTGTTTCAAGTCACCATGCAAGCCTGCAACATCGAACTTGTGCTTCTGCAAGCGTTGGACAGCAAGGTCGACCATGCGCTTGGTGTTACAGAAAATGATGCACTGATCGTCATCGCCCATTTGGACAAGGAGACGACCCAGAGCCCACAATTTGTTAGCACGACCAATCGATATCTTGTACAAATCGATGGGAGGTACATCAAGTTCCTCCTCATTGGTCATGACAAATTCAGGATTGTTGGTAAACTCGTTTGCCGCATCAAGAATCTCTTGTGGGAACGTCGCAGAAAAGAGGAGCGTTTGTTCACGAGCAGTCGTTCGCTCCAAAATCCAAAGGATGTCCGGAAGGAATCCCATATCCAACATGCGATCTGCTTCATCAAGACAAAAGATCTCAATCTTAGCAAGGTCAAGGTGTCCACGCTCGGACATGTCCATCACACGACCCGGTGTTCCAACAATAAGGTCAACGCCGTCATCGAGCCCCTTTGCTTGCTTCTCGAGGTCAGTTCCACCATACACAGTCATGATGGAAAGTCCAGCATCACCTTGCAATTGGTTCATCTCCTCTGCGACTTGCTGTGCAAGTTCACGTGTTGGTGCAAGCACCAAACCTTGGAGGCTTCCAGTTGGTTGACATCGCTCGAGAATTGGAATACTAAACGCAGCGGTTTTTCCCGAACCGGTTCGAGCCTGGCCGATGACGTCCTGACCAGAGCGTGCGATTGGTATCGTATCACGCTGAACTTCAGTCAAGCATTCCCACCCAAGGGATGCAACACCTTGCATGATGCTGTCAGGAAGTTGAAGAGAATCGAATCGTGTTTTGGTGAACATGTGTGCTCCTTCCGTCTCTTTTGTTCAGGCCACCGAGACGGAGGTGGCCCCCACGCACATCAGAAGTTTTCTCGATCCTTAATTTCCGCCTGAAGTTGGCCCATCCAATACTTCTTGGCGTTATCACGGTTGAGCGGTCGGCGCATTTGTCGAACGTGCTCAAGGATGTATTGTCGGAATTTGAGAGCCTTGGTTCGGTTCACACCTTTTGGCGTGATTCCTTCCCACAGTCGGTCGAATTGAAGTTCTTTGTCGTCCATCATGTGATGACCTCGATGTCCAACCGACCAAGCGCCCCCTCATAACCATGTCGTTAGGCGTCTTGCACGTCGTCGTCTCGTGGAGCGTCCAATCGAAGTGGTTCAGGAGGAGCATTCCCAAGCCCAACGGCTTTTCCTTGCGCATGGGCAACTTCTCTTTCCAACGCTGGAACGGGTAGAGCCGGAGAGAGGAAGGCGTTCTTCTCTGCTTCGGTTCCTTCAATCGAAGCATCAAAGGTCATTTCGGTCAACATTTTCTTCAATTCAGCGTTTGTTTCGGTTTGAAGTAATTCAGTAGCAACAATACGCAGTTTATCTTCAACAAGCAACATTGGAAGCATTTCAATACAGGAGCGTCGAACTACGGCGTTCGGATGGCGAGCACCGTTCATAATCAGGTTACGTGCTCGAGAATCATCCGTATCCATTGAACGAATTGCTCGAAGTGCGTTGTTTCGAACCTTCTCATCCGAATCGAGAATGGCTCGCTCTGTCAGCATTATTGCGATTCTCGGCTCCTTCTTCGAGAGAGATGAGAGCGTCTGCGATGCATTTCTTCGGACTTCCGCATCAGCATCGTTCAATGCCCATGAGATCAAATCCCATCCCATAGCCCCAGCACGCTGGACGATGTTTCTGAGCAATTTTGAGGCCTTTCTTCTCAACCGTACATCGTCGATCAGGAGCAATTCATCGATGTGATCGCAGACCACTTCCGGCCAGGTCTCCGTTAGCGCCTTCAAACCACGCCAAGCGGGTTCGCTTCGAGCTGCAATGGTCGAACGCAATTCTTGTGCAAGCGAACTATCGACGCCAGAGGGAAACGTTGGAGCAGCTTGTTCGAGACACGTACTCGCTGCCTGACGTACACGAACATCATCATCATCGAGGAGAACCGAAAGCCAATCGAACAACTCATCCGAGCGTTGCTCAGCAACCGTTGGAAGAACCTCCAGTGCCGCAACTCGAACGTCTGCATCATCTGACTCGAGTGCCAGCAGTAAGCTCGCATGCGCCCTGTCCGCCCACACACCCTTTAGACGGCCAAGACCTTGAACGCCATCAGCTCTAGAAAGTGTATGGCGATCACCGTTCCAATTGACCGTCAAGTGCTCAGTCTGTCCAGTTGAAAGGTCATGAAGTTCTTGACGAGTACACTCCAACCATGGACCTATGCGCTCTTTTTTGTTTGTTTTTCGAGTCTGACGACGCCCTGTTGAAATGGGCAAACCCGTCCTTGGGTCTCGTGCAATGTACTCTCGAACCATTGTACCAATCAAAGAGCGCATCCTTCCAGTGATTATGAACCTTCACTTGCTACATTCTGGATAGACGTCGGCAAGCCTCAAGAACGGGATGAATCAACGCTCGTCTATGTGGTATCGTCGCACCTTGCTTGGTATGCTGTTGACATTCATTATGGTCCTCGGCACAATCAACCCTGCACAGCTTCTTCTCGACGAAAACTCATCGGAAATCAATCGAGCAAACGGTGAAGAAGTCAACTTCAACGGACAAGGATTTTTGCTCAACAAGGTCAATAAGAATACAACCACGAACGAAATGGAATTACAGCGGCCTGAAATTACGTGGGTACCAACGACGGGCGGTGGGCTCATGGTCACAAGAGCCCATGGATGCATGGCGCATGATACGACCAATGAACTGGTTTATCTTATGGGTGGAAGGACGGATCCAGATCCACAACAAAGCAACGATGAGTCAGCAACGAATCTGATTGAGATTTGGAACCAATCAACAGAAACGTGGTCACTCGCCCAGTTTAGCATGCCAAACTCGCAACAGTATCACGAATGCGTCCAAATCAATGACAAAATATACGCCATTGGCGACTGGTATCCAAGCGCATCTCCTGCACAAAAATCAACTGGTCAGGTTCAAATCTACGACATTGCAGCCGAAGCATGGGTCAACAACACGACCAGTATGCCTCCAACAAAGGAGGTCGGTAACTTTGGGATGGCATCCATTGGGAACAAAATCTACATCGCAGGTGGTGTTCAAAACTCCTCAGCGAACGATGCAACGGACCGCCTTCTTGAATACGATACAGTCACTGGTGTCTGGACCGAACTCGCCAACATGACAGAGAAGCGATTTGCATTCCCACTGGTTGAATATCACGGTCTCCTCTATGCCTTTGGCGGATTGCAAGGACGGTACACTTGGAGCAATCAGCCCGTCATCAACACGAGTGAGGTCTACGATCCTTCAACGAACACGTGGAGTAAACTTCCCAACATGTCCTTCCACCGATTTGGAATGGCAGCCTCCGTTCACAACGACGAGATTGTTTTGATTGGAGGGCACAGTCAAAGTGCTTCTGTCAAAGACACATGGGGTTACGTTCCGACATCAAACGAGTGGCGAAAGCAAGATGATTTGTCCATCGGCGTCTTTGACCTTGCAGCCATCGATGCAGGTGGAGTCACCGTCTTCGCTGGAGGCGATCTATCCTCGCAGCCATACAGCAGCGGCTGGGGTGTTCAGTACCTTGATGAAACAGAAATTGCTCCTCGAATCGAAAATCACACAGGATGGATTTCTTCACCAGTCAACAATCTTGCAACCACAGAGCACGGCTCAGCATCCCTCATGTGGATGGAACTCAGCGGTTCGGCACCCACTTCATCGGCCATGGGATTCCAGTATCGTGTATCCAATTCAGAAACAGGTGTTGCATCCGAAACATGGAAGCCTGTTGACACATTGAATCCAGCCAATCTTGCTGTTCTCGGCATCGGTAACCACACGCTCTCAGGTGTTGCAGCAAGTGATAACTGTTTGATGGAATACCGCATTCAGCTCTACACGGAAGAAGTCCAAGATTGGGTGATTCCAAACCTGGATGCCCTACGCTGGGGTGCAGAAGAAGCGTCGTTTTCCTTGAGCAATCCTTCAGCCATTCAGCCCAATGCTCCACATATTATATTCTCAACGCATCATGCAGCCATGGAGCAAGAACTTGTGCAACCAGCTGTGTTCGAATTTGCTATGATCAAGGCCACGGCAGAAGGGTTCATCCATCCCAATGCAGTTTGGACAACAATTCGTGTTTCCCCTGACGGAACCGTTCCGATTGTAAGCGATACCGACAATCTCCTAGATGGCAGCAGTGTTTCTGTATCCGCAGCGACGAATGGCGTTCGTGATGTTGACTGGGCACTCTCTTTCAACGACATGGATACTGATAATGTCCTGATTCGTGTTTCAACAGAAGGCATTGCAACATCAAGGTACACACACCCAACACCGGTCAACATCGATCGTTCGATTTCAGTCTTCATGGATTCTATTTCATCCAACTTCTCAACGCAAGGCGGCAACGATGTCTCACAGGATGAAGTTCTACGTGGAGGTTCTTCGATAACCGTGGCTGTCGATCATGCCTACTCCAGCAGTGGCTTAAGGCCTCTTTCAAACAACATCAAAGTACGCCTACATGTCGATACCGACGTACGAACACAAGACGAAAACGCTCCTCAATCGTGGTACAATACGTCCACAGCCTTTGTTGGCCTGAGTGCCAATCAGCCAACAGAATTCATCATCACTTTACCAGCAAATGTCTCTGGACAGACCTACGTTCATCTCGAGGCGCAAACAACGGACTCGTTGGATTTAATCATTGACCAAGCCGCATCGTCCATTCGATTGCTTCTTGATTCGTTCGCTCCGGTCGTGATGACAACCTCGCCACTTATTGATTCTTATCTTAATGTTAATCAAAATCGTACCGTCACCTTGAACGTCTACGATGCTGTTGGATTCGATCAAGACAGCATCCAGTCCTACGTTTGGCTCGAAGGAGTCCATGATGTGAATGGGAATGGTCTCGCCGATACAGCAGAGCGTGTTCTCGTTGAGCATGAGGTCATTAACATCGACACATCTTGGCAATTCCTGTTCTATCTCAATGAATCTGGGAATGCTGAAGGCGATGCCGTGAACGTCTTCCTCGAGGGCACAGATCGTGATGGGCGCGACATTCTTACCGATGGATATGAACAAGGCCATCTGTACTGGACGAGTCGACTCCCTACCAAGTCAACCATCGTTTCAGTCGAAGAACGATATCCAACTGAGAGCGGGGTTGCTCAACGCTTGCAACCAACTAAGGTGAGTGGCTGGGACGTCGTTGTTCGAGATGACAATAGCCTCAGCGACATCAACACCGTCCGCATCACATTGGGTGGCGACGATGACCTCGGCCTTCTCTATCGCAGCAATGAGGGCTGTTCTGCCATCGATGGACGATTGTTCGCAAGTGATGCATGCCAAGGAACCGTCATTGGTGATGAGCTCCACATTGCCTTTGACTTTGAAGTCATGTGGCAAATGAAGTCCACTGGCATCAACATCGGTGCGCTCCAAGTACGCACCTACGACGAGGACGGTTTCAGCTTCTATGATGAAATCAATGCATGGACCTTCGAGCGAGAGCTCTCAATCACAATTGATTCCATGGAAGATATCTCAGGCGATCCTGATACACTGACAGCAGGCCCTCTCTCGATGAACGATGCTCTGCAGACCAACGATGTGATTCAAGTCACTGGTTCAGTAGAGCACACAACAAGTGGAGAAGCCTACACAGGCAACGTAGCCTTACGTTGGAATGGACAATTCCAAGCTTCGAACTGGGTTGGGGGCCAAAACGTGGTTGTTGAAAATGGGACCTTTAAAACGACCTTTAGTGTTCCCGAATCGAGTGGAAAAATATTCGATGCTGAAATCGAAGTATGGGATCCAATCGAATACGATCGTTTCTTTGAAATTGAGTTTCCAGATCTCATCATAGATGGTGATGCACCTTTGTTGCTCACATCAACCTTCAACCCGATTTCACGATTCGACCTTCGCCAAGTCGACATTGGAGCCAACATTGAGGAGCCACAATCGTGGACAACTGGTCTTGCAATGACTTGTCAGGTCCGTTCGACAACCATTGATTGGGAGCCGATCACACTTGTGCGAGAACCAATGGATGTGTTCGATGGACGCACATTATTCTCGTTCCGCTTCAATTTCTCTGAATCGGGACAACCATCGCTGCTCGGATCCCAAGCAAGTTTGGATTGTTGGGCATCTGGTGCGGATGATGCCGGCTGGAATCTTGTTTCACAAGGCACGAATTCTGCAGAATCACCGTGGACGTCGATCACTCTCACCTCCGCAGGCCCTGATTTGCAGGTTACAAAAGTTAGTTTCGATGATGAACTCATTGCCAATCAGGAAGTCACTGCCACCGTACAAGTGTTCAACTCTGGAGAACGTATTCAGGACGAATTTAATGTTAGTATCTTCCTTGTCAATGGAGATACAAACACACTCATCGCCCAGAAAGCCTTCTTTGGCCTTGATACATCTGAAGCAGGCAACATGCGCATCATCGTTGATGTACCCGAAGGTACGTGGAAGCTTGATGTCGTAATCGATTCTGATGCATCTATAGATGAATTGGATGAGAGCAACAATGCTTGGTCTGAAACATATCAGTCATCGGGAGAAGGTTTCTCGGCAACCATCCTTGTAGCAGGTGGTTCACTCGTCGCCGTCGTCGTAGGGGCCATTGTCCTTCTCAGACTACGCAAGGCACCCAAGACGGAGAATGGTGTGGGCGAAGAAGTTCAAGACGTTGCAAAGCAAGTTCCGGTGATTGAGAAGAAAACAGGGCCTGCCAACGTTGCAACTGCCACTTCAGGGCAAAAGAAGCGGGGACCACCACCGGCAAAGTCCAACCCAGTCGTTGCCGAGACATCACCTGCAGAAGCCGCTGCTGCTCAATTCGCAGCACTCGACGCACTTACACCTGCGGTCGATGTTGAACGTGTAACAAGTTGGGAAGACTTGCCTGCTGGAGGCGAGTATGATTACACAACAGACGGTACCTTCTACGTTGGAGACGCATGTGGAAGATGGAAGTTGCTTAATGATGGCCAGTTTGAGAAGGTTTCTTAAGGACGTGATTTGATGACGAAGGCTGATGCAGAAGATATTCGCCGTGTCCTCGCTATTTGCTTTCGAGGAGAGTCTGAACTTGATGCCATGGATATTGAACGTATTCTTTCATTGGATATGGGATGGCTCAAGCCAGATGAAGCTGCAGCATCTGTCCAAGCACTCATCGCTTCAGGATGGTTGATAGGTGGCCAGGAGAATCTATCTCCTATTGACGATTTCTCGTCCTCTGTGACACCTCTCGGATGGTATCCAAGGCCTCAGAGATTGATTCATCCAGTTCCTTACAAACGTGAAGAAGCATCAACATCGAACTCAGAAGATGAGCCTACAATAAAGGAAGAGGTCGCTGCTCAGCCTGCAAAAGCAACTCCAGTTCAACTCAAGGAAGAAGCAAACGATCCACGTGCTGCAACAACCAGGCGCCTGATGAAATACATTGCAAGGGCATCTGGACTCGATTCTGAGGAAGTTCAACGCCGAGCAACCCGTAAGCAACGTGCTTTGGTCCATGTGACTGGTTGGATGGCCCTTGCACTGGTCGCTCGAGATCAAGGTCTTGATATGGACAGTGTGATTCAAGCACTCAGTTAAGCCCCGTTTTCGCCAACTTCCTGTGCCCTTGCTGCCAATTCAAGCAAGACAGGAAGAAGGACAAGAGCGAGAACAAGCGAGAAGAACACCGTCACTGCTGTAATCAGGCCAAAATCTTGGATGACTGGCATTGGTGACAACATGAGAACAAGGAATCCTGCAGCGGTCGTAGCTGCTGAAAGCATCAAAGCAACTCCTGTTGTTTCGAGTGACGTCTTAAGTGCGCTCCAATGATCATCCTGTCGCTGCAATTCCCATTCAATTCGTCTCCACATGTGGATCGTGTAATCGATACCGATACCGAGCGTCAATGCTGTCACGAGTA
>CATISI010000143.1 GCA_949538025.1 Candidatus Poseidoniaceae archaeon | reverse complement strand
GGTAGGAATAAGCCCCGATGAGGGGCAAGGGTGAATCTATGGGAGAAGGCATCAAACTCCCCGTGATTAACGGGCTTGGACGTACCGATCGAATCGACAATTGGTGGGCTCAACCCTTTTGGATGGGGCTTGCTCTTACCGCTGCGCTCGTCTACACCGCATGGCGATTGATTCTGTTTCCAGAAAGCATCTCCTACGAACTCGAAGGTTCGACGGTTGTCTCTCCAATCTTCTCACCGAATATCCTCGAATGGAGTTTGTTCGGACTCAACGAATGGGACCACCCAAGTTGGGTCAACGCAGCTATTCTGGTTCTATGGATTCCATTTGGTTTCCGAGGAACCTGCTATTATATGCGTCGAGTCTACTATCGAACCTTTTTCCAATCACCTACAGGGTGTTGGGTTGATGAGCCAGAGATCAACAAACGAATCGGTTACGGCGGTGAGAAGCGTTTGTTCATCTTCAACAATCTCCACCGCTATTTCCTCTATGCCGCGATGATTATCATTATTATCAAGTGGTGGGACGTTACGCATACGTTGCACTTTGATGCGGGCTGGGGATTCTCCTTGGGAACCTTCATCATGGCAACGGAGGCGTTCCTCTTGACCATGTATGTAACATCATGTCATGCTCTTCGTCACCTTGCAGGTGGCAGCCTTGACCGGTGGGTAAGTGGAATCTCTGCATTCCGAGGTCGCATATTCAAGCGGATTAGTTTGTTCAACCGATCTCACGGATTCTGGTTCTGGGCAAGTCTCGGCTTCGTTTTCCTTGGTGATCTTTGGACCATCGCAGTTGCAAAAGGGCACATCAGTGACATGGCCTTCGTTTTGGTGGGGTGAAGAAATGAGCGAACCCTACACCAGACACGAATACGACGTTATCGTCATTGGAGCAGGTGGAGCTGGACTTCGTGCTGCGATCGAAGCTGCACGATGCGGTGCTAAAACTGCCATCATAACGAAATCACTCCTCGGCAAGGCACACACGGTTATGGCAGAGGGTGGTTGTGCCGCTGCTTTGCAGAATGCAGATCCTCGAGACAATTGGAAGGTTCACTTCCACGACACCATGAAAGGAAGCAAGTGGCTTGCGGACTGGAGAATGGCTGAATTCCATGCAAAAGAGGCACCCGATCGAGTTCGTGAACTCGAACAATGGGGCGCAGTCTTTGATCGAACACGAAAACAGTTGATCAATCAACGCAACTTCGGAGGACACACATTCCCACGTCTTGCGCACGTTGGTGACGCTACTGGGCTCGAAATCATCCGTACGCTCCAAGAACGAGGCATCCATGAAGGCATTGACATCTTCATGGAATATACAGTTCGCCATCTCTTGAAAGAAGGGGACCGAGTCACAGGATGTGTCGCTTACACCCGTGTTGACGGAGACTTCCATGCCTTTTCAGCAAAGTCTGTTGTTCTCGCAACAGGAGGAAGCACCCGCTGCTGGAGTGTATGCTCTGGCTCGTGGGAATACACCGGAGACGGTCATGCACTAGCACTGTGGGCAGGTGCTGAACTTCGCGATATGGAATTTGTCCAGTTCCATCCAACAGGGATGGTTTGGCCTCCTTCGGTCCGTGGGATTCTCGTAACAGAGGGTGTTCGTGGTGAAGGCGGTCGGTTAACGAACAGCGAAGATGACCGATTCATGTTCAACTACGTTCCAGAAATGTTCCAAGGTGACCACGCTGAAACAATTGAAGAAGCCGACCAATGGGTCGAGGAAGTTGTTAGTGGCAAACTTGCAACGGTTCGACGACCTCCTGAACTTTTGACACGTGACGTTGTCGCAAAGGCCATCAAGGCTGAAGTTGAAGCAGGCCGTGGTTCGCCCCACGGTGGCGCCTTCCTCGACATTTCACATCGTGGTGAAGAAGCGATCAAGAAGAAGCTTCCATCCATGTACCACCAATTTATGGAATTGGCTGGAGTTGACATTACAAAGGACGCTATGGAAGTCGGCCCAACTGCGCACTACATCATGGGTGGTATTCGTGTCGACGCAGAGTCACAGGAAACCACAGTCCCAGGCCTCTACGCATGCGGTGAAGCCTCTTCTGGGCTGCATGGTGCGAACCGACTTGGCGGGAATTCGCTGTCTGATCTTATCACCTTTGGAAAGCGCGCAGGAGAATATGCTGCAAAGCGAGCCAATAATTTGGCCCAACCAAGTATCGATGGTTCACAAGTCAGCAAAGCCATCGAGGATATGATTGCACCATTTGCTCGAGAAGGTGGAGAGAATCCGGGTACGATTTACGATGAGATGCGTGAAATGATGCAACTGAAGGTTGGAATCATTCGAACCAAGCATGAACTTGAGGAGGCGTTGGTTGACCTCACTGCATTCAAAGAACGAGCAATGGAGTCCTTCCCAGGTACAAGTCGACGATACAATTCGGGATGGCACCAAGCACTCGATCTCATCAACATGGCCGACGTTTCTCGTGCTTGTGCACTCGCTGCACTTACTCGTGAGGAGAGTCGTGGTGGGCACACTCGCGATGATATGCCAACACCTGAAGATGAATACTGGGGCAAGACGATCAACATCATCTGGATGGAAGATGGTGAAATCAAAATTCGACAAGAACCAGTCGAAGAGATGCGCGATGATCTTCAAGCTGCAATCAAGGAAGTCAAAGCCATGATTGCGGAGCGTGCCAAAGAACAAGGAGGTGACGACTGATGTCCCTCAAAGGAAAGAAGCAAGCGTTCAAGCTCGCTCGTGGAGAAGACGGTGAGACCGCTCTAACGGAGTACGAAATTACGCTCGATGAGGGCATGGTCGTACTCGATTGCATGCACCGTATTCAGCATGAACAGGAACCTGATATGGCTGTTCGTTGGAACTGCAAAGCAGGAAAATGTGGTTCGTGTTCCGCAGAAATCAATGGACGACCACGTTTGATGTGCATGACTCGAATGAGTGATGTTGTTGCAGAAACGCCCGAGGGCAAGCCGATTGAAATTCGACCGATGAAGACTTTCCCGCACATCAAAGACTTGGTTACAGATGTTTCATGGAACTACGATGTTGCGCAACGCATTGCACCAATTGATGGACCCGAGTCAATGGATTGGGAGTTCAACCAAATGGAAGCAGATCGAGTTCAACACTTCCGTGAATGCATCGAGTGCTTCTTGTGTGTCAACACATGTCACGTCCTTCGAGATCACCAGATGTTCGATGACTTTGCAGGACCTCGAAACCTTGTACGTCTTGCACAATACGAAATGCACCCACTCGACACGGAAGATCGTGTTCCTGAAATCAAGAAAGAATTTGGTATTGAATACTGCAACATTACACGATGCTGTACGGAAGTCTGTCCTGCTGGAATCCAAATCACCGATGATGCTATCATCCAGTTGAAAGAACGTGTTGTCGATCGATACTATGATCCTCTCCAACGTATATGGAGAACCATCACCCGGCAAAAGGTTCGCTATTGATGACGGGAAATGTCCAATAAATGGAATGTGAACATCTAAGTGCTATTTTGCATTGGAAATTTCATGTTTGAACAAATGGCATGGTCGAAACCAAACACCTGGCACCTTACACTCTCATCAGAAAAATCAACGCTACTTGAGCGCTCAATATCGATAGGTTTCTTTGCTGGGCTCACCGCTTTGTGTGCGCAAATCGCCTTCGTCGTCCCTTGGACACCCGTTCCATACACCTTCCAGACCTTTGCTGTCCTTGCGACTGGTGTCTATCTGAGAAGGAACGATGCATTTGTTTCTGGGTGTGTTTATCTTCTTGCTGGTGCTTTAGGCGCTCCTGTTTTTGCAGAAGGTGGCGATGCTTTGTTTTCAGGTGGGGCGCTAATTGCTAGTGGAGGATACCTCATAGCATTCCCGATTGCTTCAGCTCTTGTTGCAGAAGGACTCGATAGATCCCGAGCTGCTGGAGTCGCTGACTTCAAGGCTCAACTCATCTGTTGGTTTACAGCCATGATTCCTGTCTACACTGTTGGAACACTGTGGCTTGCAGAGTCCTATTCTGTAAGCATCGCACAAGCATATGAATGGGGTGTTGAACCGTTCCTCGTTTGGGATGCGTTCAAAATCGCTGTCATGGCAGCCATAACAACAAATGTATGGAACTATTCAAATGCTGAAGATACAGAATAGACATCGCACATGGAATTGTGGTGTCAACGAAGCCAAAGGAAGTCTGTAGGGGATAAGTCTGTATTTGTTGAGAGGTAGGCTGGTCCATGAAGGATGTTGACCAGGGTATGCAATCTGTTGATTACAAACCTCTTTCTCTTCCCGGCCATTTCATCACAAAAATAGGTTCAATAATCTCATTAGCCTTGGTTTCTTTGTTTTCTTTGAAATTCTTGGAAATGGTTTTCACGGGGCAATACTTGGGTGGAATAATCCGTGATGTAGGGCCAATTGCACTTGTTTTAGCAGTGATTGGGTATCTTTGTTTTTCATTCAGAATCATCATATCTCGAGACCTAAATACGGTCATTGTCCATAGACAGTTCCTTGCACCGCAAATTCAGTTCTCGCGACGAGAGTACAGCGTTGATTCATTAACTGCTGATCAAGTCACGTACAGCGGTGGTGAAGATGGCCAATCAACGACATACACAACTCTGTACAACGGTGAAGAAACTGTACTGAAGTATACGGGTCACAAGCGAAAACTGAAACACGTCCTGCCAGAATTGCTGATGGATAAGCGAAAACATGGCGGAAACAAACACCCAACAACCCAAGAGTTTTGGACAGAAATCTCAAATGATTCGTGAGCAACACAGATTACATTGGTTCAGGCCATGGACGTGTTTCATTGTCCCATCTTGCCCATTCAACCACCCATGGTTCCATGAATGGTTCAAGCTCGTAGCCGAGGTCTCTCATGATTTCTCCTGGAGGTGCTGAGCCTCCCTTGAAACGGATTCCTGCTCGAATCAATGCTGATGATTTGACTTCTCCCTTTTGTTCAATCGTTTGCTGAAAGTAGTAGAATTTCTCATCGAATCCAACGATTTTGGATCGGACTGTTGCTTTTCGGAAAGGTGCTAGGCGCTTTCTGTAGCGCATGGTTGAACCACCAATCACAAAAGCATACTTGTTTTTTCGAACGTACTTGAACAAGCCAATTCGAAAGGCGATATCGTATCGTGCAAGATCGCAGAAGACAAAGTGTCGGCCGTTGTTGACTTCGGGATACACATCGATGTCGCCGAAGCCAGGTCGAAAATGAAACTGATATTCTTTGTCAATATCGAAGACCTCTTGCTTGCGGAAGATGTTCCTGAACACCATCTTTAGGAGACGATGGTAAGGGTACATACCCACGCCTCATGGAAGCAGTACTTATCCTCTACCACTTCAGGAGGACTGATGATTTGGGAGCTGTTCTCCACGCACGCAATGGTCAACAACCGATTCAATACGCTTCATTTTGGCACCTCTTCGCTTGGTTTTCTCAATCCATGAGATGATACTCTGGCGATAAGTTGCACTCGAGTCGAGCCAATAGGATTGGGCCCGTGCAACGCGAAGTGCATCCAACAATTCTTGTGGTTCAACAAAGAATCCCTGTGCGCTTGAGTCTTGATTCATATGTTATAGAACTCAATTCGAATATATCAAACATAGTTTTTGAAACTGTTTCAACATCAATGACATGGTTCATTGGGTTGATGCTCTACCAGAACACCATGACGTTGTCATCACCACCTGACCCATCTGGTTTCATAGCCAATCTCGGCATTGAGCGAACCGTTTGGAAACCGGGTCATTCTCGATTGGAACTTACATTAACAGAAGATCATCTCAACAAAGCAGGTGTAGCACACGGAGGCATTCACATGGTCCTTTTGGATTCAGCATTGGGGAGTGCATTGGTTGCATCCTTGAAAATCGAAGAGTGGTGTGCAACAACGCAGTTATCGACAAGTTTCCTCGCACCAGCTCGACCAGGCGAACGATTGGTTGCAGAAGGGAGAGTGGTTCGAAGAGGCAAACATGTCGCTCACCTCGCTGGAGAAGTCAAAGTTGGTGACCGATTGGTGGCCACTGCAACAGGAACGTGGGCCATTTGGTCTTCACGTCCACCTTCACTCAATGGAGAATGAGTCAATAAAATGAAAAAAAGCCCCACCAAGGACCTGAATCCTTGATGGGGCGGAAAGCCACTTTTGTGGCAACACTCGTCGAACGAGTCAGCAAAAATCAAGAGAAGTTGAGAACCTCAGAGGTGCTCAATTCCGACCTTCTTGACGTTGGCCTTCTTGATCTTGTCTGGGAGCCAAGCTGGGCCGCC
>CATISI010000142.1 GCA_949538025.1 Candidatus Poseidoniaceae archaeon | reverse complement strand
TAGGCCTTGGTGAGCCTTGGTTCGATGGACTTGAACCCGCCTTAGGCCGAGCCTATCTTTCGATTCCAGCAGCACGTGGCGTAGCGTTCGGGCGTGGATTTGGAGCCGTACGCATGACCGGATTGGAACACAACAATCCGTGGGGCGGCACCACAGACAACCCATTGCAGGAAGGCGAGCAACCTGATGGAAGCATTGCAGGATTGACATCAGGCTCAGATGTGTTCGCACAAATAGCATTCAAGCCACCATCAAGTATCGCTCATGAACAAACCACGTTGGAACTCTCCTACGGAGAAAAAAAGCCTCTTGTTGTCAAGGGCCGACACGACCCCGTGCTTGGGCCAAGAGCAGTGAGTGTTGCCAAGGCAATGACAACGTTGGTGCTATGCGACCTTCTCATGAGGAAACGTGATGCTTTGTGAAGGGTCGAATCATTCACAAATTTGGCGGTTCGTGTCTGCGTGAGCCCGATGATATCGAGAAGATTGCTGAAGTGATTCGTGGTGACGACCAGGCGATTTTGGTCGTTTCAGCCTTGTGGGGGACAACAGATCGGTTGTATCGAGCTGCAAGAGACCCTCGATATGCGGGTCGGCTGGTACAAGATCTATCCAAACAACATCTTCGTTTTGCACCCGGTCTCGATACGTCGAAAAATGCACATCTTTTTTCAATGGTTCTTCACAATCTCAAAGATGCCTTAGGTTTGTTGGCTCAACATCCTGAGGATCGATCTGCGATGAACAACCTACTCGCATCGGGTGAACGTTTGAGCGCCCTTGTTGTCGCTCATCGCCTACAAGAATATGGCTTTGATGCATACCCATTGGGTGCAGAAGACATCGGTATTACGCTCGATGGGAACTTTCAAGCGAGTCATGTCGATCTCCAGGCATCAAGTATCAAACTCAATCGAGACACGCTCCATGGAACTCCAGTGATCACTGGATGGTTTGGCGAAGGTCAAAACAAGGAAATTGCCATATTAAGTAGAGGCGGTTCGGATCATTCTGCAACCGCTGTTGCGAATCTCATCGATGCTGACAAGGTGATTCTGTGGAAAGATGTACCTGGGATTTACAGTATCAATCCAAGATGGGGTATTCGCTCCGAAACAATTCCATATCTCAATTATCAGGAAGCGATTGAATTGTCGCTCATGGATACACCGGTTCTGCATCCTTCGACCATCGAGCCTTTAATTGAACCAAACATCCAGATGGAAGTACGGCATCTGTATCATTCCAATCATGACGAAAAGACGGTGATTGGTCCTGAATTACCCGAAAAGGAACTCAAGGCTGTTGGCTGTCTTCCAAATGTGATCAGCTTAGGGTTCTCCCACCACCACATCGATTCGCATCAGCGTCAACTTGTGAAGATTCTTGGAGAATTGGCCAAAAACGAGGTCCATTGGTGGGGATTGGAGTCAAGATTAGGAGATTCAAGGCTGATTGTGTCTCAGCATGACATGCATCGAGCATCAGCCATCTTCGAACAATTCAACATTGATGCGAATCATCACCAGCACCTTGGATTGCTCTCATTGATTGGTTGCAAAGAATCTGATGTGGAAACAATCAATACGCTCTTCAATGAAACGGAGTTTGAACTTTCATGGCTCAATCAGACTTCAGCTGCGGCTAGAGTCGCCATTGATGGGGAAGATTTGAGTCACGCGTTGCAACTCTTGCACGCCTTGATTCAGGAGCAAAACACATCCGTTGTTCAACGATCTTAACTTCATTCATCGTTGCCTTCTCGGCGCTTCTGAATGTAGGTTGGTAGGTCAAGAGCGAACAGCCCTCCAACAACGATGAAGACGAAGAGTGTGCCAAGTGCAACACCATACACGGAGCCAAGTTCGACCGATTCACTGAGTCGTGTTGCTGTATCTTCTGAAAGGATTCCAACAATCCAAGGCAGGATTGTGTTGGCAGAGAGGACCAGTGTTGCAAGAACGGTAGCAACGATTGGATTGATGATGAGGGAGCGATGGTACTTGCCCACGATCTTCTTTGGATTCATGACATAGACTTCGTTTGTTCGAATGCTCGTGTCAAGCATGGAGTAACGCATGACACCGTTAGACAGCTCGAAGTACATGATGAGTAGAACCGAGTAGATTACGACCAGTGAAGCAAGAATCGCTGGGCTATCAGCAAGTCCAAACAAGTCGTTGACGCTGGTTTTTGAAGATGCAAATCGCATGATAGCGAGAATGAACAAGAGATACGAGCCGAGCATATAGCGAGCGTCTCGCTGGTAAGCACCCCAGAAACCAAGCCCAGTAGCACCGATGATGATACCGATTTGGAACAGCAAAGCGAGGTCAGCACTTCCCAGAAGCATGAACCAAATGGTCCCTTCAGGAGGTGAAATGATGTATGTAAGGAGCGCAAGTCCAACTAGAATCACGTAGACACCAAGTTGCATATTCTGAACGAACTTGTCCGGTGGTAGGAATTTCATCTTTGGAACGATTGGTCCACCAATGAGGCTCTCGATGAAGGAAGGCATTTCCAACTCTGGAATCGCATCCTTTGGAATTTCTGAGCCAATACCGGCCTGTCCTGCTGCCTTCTTTCGACTTGGAGCAGAAGATCGTACGACTTTGCCGTCGTATAAGTGAGCCGTATCTGAAGATGGTTTTCGCATTGTCATCGTCTCACCTCAGAATCCTCGTGCACCTGCAAGTGCAGTTGAGAGAAGCATATCTGGTTCCCAATCCATGATGTTGACACCGAGTCCACGGAGTTCTCCAATCAAAACATCGCGCTCGGTCTTCATGACTTCATAGCCGGTTCGATCGAGACGCTTAGCGTCAAATTCAAACTCAAGCGATGACGGTGAAAGAACCGTCACGTCAAAGTCACGAGCGCGGAAGTCTCGAAGTGCGTTAACGATGGTCGGATCATCTTCAAGATTGGATAGGAAGATGATTGGACTTCCTTTGTTAATGTGTGGCAGAATTCGGTTGACAACAACTTGCAGAGGAATGTTACCTCGAGCAACAGCACCTGCAAGCTTGGTGAGAATCACATAGAGTTGTTTCTTACCTGTGTCACGATCGACGCTGACAACCTCATCACCGTAAACGACAACACCAACAGAGTCACGTCGACCCAAGAAATACTTGGCCAGTGATGCTGCAGCACGGGTCGAGTAGACCAGTGCATTTCGGCTAACTGGACCGGTTTCACTGACAGCCCGAGAATCGATGATGATGATGACATCGGATACGGCGTCACGCTCACGTTCGTTGACCATCAATTTACCAGAACGTGCGTATGCACTCCAGTTGATGGCACGGAACGAATCACCTTCGAAATACTCACGCAGTGAGTAAAACTCTGAACCAGGACCTGGTTGACGGATGTTGACGGCTCCAGTGAAGATCTTTGGAACACGGGACTTGACGAAGGTCTCTTTGAGGTCTTCCATCTTCGGGAACACAAGGAAATCATTGTAGACATGCATTTCTTTTTCCTTGTGAAACAGACCGAACGGGTCTTGGACACGCACAGCAACGGGACCGATGCTGTAGAATCCACGGAGAGGGCACTCAAGTGTGTACTCGATGTAGGTCTCGCGACGAGGGCCAAGTTCCATCAGAATGTAGTTTGAGCCTTCTTTGATACGCATTACTTCTGGAACTCGATCTCGAACTTCGAGAATCTTAGCAAGTCCAGAGTTGTTCTGCATACGTAACGTCACGGTCAATTCACCATCTTCGAAGATACGTGAACCAGAGAGTTTTCGCATGGCGAGTACGCTGCCAAGGGCAACACCCTCTTCACCTGTCCACTCTTCTGCGCGGCGACCACTTGAAGCAACGTCAGCATGGCCGCCAAAGAGGGCAGCCCACGTCAAGAACACAAAGATCACAACAGCAATCGTGACCAGTTGAGAATTCCTGAGCGTAAGGCCAAGAAGATACATGGCAACGGCCATGCTTCCTAGCATTGCTGATTTACGACTCCACATCCGAGAACACCTCTAAGCAAGTATGATTCAACGGTATCAGACGGTAGGTACTGGAACTTCTCGTAGAATGCTTTGCATAACTTCGCCAGCCTCAAGACCCTTGATTTGATGCTCAGGCTTGAGAATGATTCTGTGCGCAATTGCAAGTTCTGCAATCGACTTGACATCATCAGGCGTTACAAAGTCACGACCACGCATAGCTGCTGCGGCACGAGAGGTCTTGAGCAATGCTTGGGAACCACGAGGCGAGGAACCAACGAGAACCCGAGGGTCCTCACGGGTTCGTGCGACAACTTCGACCATGTACATACGGATGGCAGGATCGACGTAAATGTCTTCACAAGCCTGTTGCATAGCGATAACACGCTGTGGGTCGGTGATAACATCGACATCGACTGCGTCCTTACCACGCGTGATACGTCGAGCAAGAATCTCGTCTTCATCAGCACGGTCTGGGTAACCGACACTCATCTTGAACATGAAACGGTCAAGTTGAGCTTCAGGAAGTGGGTATGTACCCTCTTGCTCGACAGGGTTCTGGGTTGCCATAACAATGAACGGAGCAGGAAGTTTGTGGGTAACGGTACCGATGGTCACTTGCTTCTCTTGCATAGCCTCAAGCAATGCAGCTTGGGTCTTTGGCGGAGCACGGTTAATCTCGTCAGCGAGAAGGAGGTTACAGAACAAAGGTCCTGGCTTGAATGTGAATTCACCCTTCTTTGCGTCGTAGATGTTTGTACCGGTAATGTCAGCTGGGAGCAAGTCAGGCGTGAATTGAACACGCTTGAAGTCACAACCGAGAGCGTCAGCAAACG
>CATISI010000141.1 GCA_949538025.1 Candidatus Poseidoniaceae archaeon | reverse complement strand
GTACGCTGAAGTCTTGAGCGAAACAGTAGACTCGACGGCCTTCTATGGTCCCATGACCTGTGACGACACCATCACCCAATGTTTGGTGCAGGAACATATTGTGGTCTTTCGTTCGATGTGTGACGAACGTATCTACTTCAACAAAGGAATCCGGGTCAAGCAGCAAATCAATTCGATCTCGAGCAGTACCTCGTCCTGTTGCACGAATGGCTTCTAGTGCCTTTCGTCCACCGCCTGCTCGAGCACGCTCACGACGCGACTTGAGTTCAGATATCGGGTCACCAACCGGACTTGCCATACACCGGTCAGAGCCGATAAGGTTCTTCATCGAATCGCTTAGTTCAGGATGGATTGTTGCTGTTCTCCGAACAAATTTTCAGCCATTGCAGAAGCAACATCCATGCCGTTTGAAAGTGCAAAATGGAGCTTGACTACAGCAGCCTCAGGTGACGACGTCAAGCCATGTCCGAGAAGCCCAATGTCCTGTTGAATCCGTCCTTTTGAGTAAACGTTCATGTTGACTGGTCCGTGGATGCATTGGTTGACCACCAACGCAGGGATCTTCAACTGTGCGAGAGCCTCATGAAGTTCGATGTTTTGAGGAGCGTCGTTGTTTGGATTTTCAATCGGTATATGGCCAAGTCCAGTTCCGTGAATCACAAGTGCGTCGACATTTGAACCGGCTGCATCATGAATCTCTTGCGCTGTCAGCCATGGGCCTGCAACCATTTGTCGGATGACAATGCTCTCATCGAAACGGAATGCTTCGGATGTTGATGGTCTTGCTATGATGGCTGATCTCGCATCCTCATAGTGATGTGCCAAGTTGAGGCTGACATCTAAATTGTCGATTTGCACGGTTGCAAGAGGCATGGTATTGACAGGGCGAAAGGCATCACGTCGGCTCGAGTGAAGTTTCCGTACGCCGGTTGCGGCATGAATTGAACAGGCCCCATCATCGCTCGTAGTGTGCATGGAGACAACAACTGCGTCGCTGAGTTCACCCGTGGGTTGCGGTCCTTCTGCGGCCCACTTGACAGCAGAGATCAGGTTCTGCGCAGCATCTGAGGAAGCCCTATCGCTGGAGCGTTGTGAGCCTACAAAGGCAATCCGTCCTGGTGGATTGCCGCCCTTTCCACACCAAGCGAAGGCGATCGCCGAAGCGGTGATATGGAGGGTATCTGTTCCGTGTGTGACAACGGCACCAACGCAGCCATCAGCAAAGGCTCGTTCAGAGGCATCAATGATTTGATTCCAATGGTTTGGACGGATATCTTCGCTGAACATGTTTCCTATTTTGTGGACGTCGATGTTGGCTATGCTTAGAAGTTCTGGAACGTGATCAACCAATTCCGAAGGCTCGAACTGAGCGGTAACAGCACCTGTTGAGTAGTCGACCTTCGAAGCAATGGTCCCTCCAGTGTGGATAATTCTGACCGTGGGCAAATCCGGATTCAATGATGGCGCATCGGATTCCATTAAGTCCGTAGATGCTGGTTGTTTGGCGGATAGAATTTCAATCGATGAGATGGGATGGCTGATGTTGTAGCCATTGGCTAATTTGACCGTCATATGTTCGGCGACTGCAGGAGGTATGACTACGCCCTCAATCGTGGTGTCACCATCATGCGTTGTGAGTTTAAGCCGGACGTGGCTACCAACATCAGGGACTTGTGCCATGATGCTTGGAGTGGGCTCTAGCCCTTCAACAATGCGATGGTGGTGCCGGGAGCGGGGCTCGAACCCGCGACCTTCGGATGTCTCAGACACCACAAGGGGCTTTGCACGTCATACGATCGCCTTGAAGGCTGCCCT
>CATISI010000140.1 GCA_949538025.1 Candidatus Poseidoniaceae archaeon | reverse complement strand
TTTTTTTACTCGTCCTCCCTCATGCGAGGGTGGAATGGGATGTGGATCACAGAGCACCTCCATGACCCAAGTCAATTCGAAGTGGAATGCGAATCACAGCCACTTCGTCAGGCGTCAGCCTGCTGATGAATGGCACCTTGTCGGCCGTAAAGCCCGGTGGCATCCATGGTTGAATGAGAACGTCAACGAGAGGTTCCATCGATCGATTTTGTGCACGAACGGTTACAATCACGTTACCATTTCTCATTTCGTACCCGGTCGCAATTGAAAGTTTTCGTGAAAGTGGGATTTCGTCCGCCCCGTGCCGACGGTCTGCTTGAATCTCAAATCGTACTGGGAGATTTCCTCCAGGGCCAATGACTGGCACATCGATAAAGGATGGTTTTGCAACCCATCCCTCCGGCACAGGCGGAGCCAACCGCATCATTGGAAGAGGGATATCACCATCGTTGATGATTCGTACAAGGAGGATACCTGTTTCACCTCCAGCAGGCCATCGCGTATCGACAGAGAGCCAGAAATGACGGAACAAGAATGGATTGAGTGTTGAAGAATTACCCCCAATTAAATCGTCGACGAGATACTCGACTTCTGTAGCTGCGTAACCGACGTCACCGATTTCCGCAGCGCCTGTGGCATTGCGGAGACGACGAAGAACGTTCTCGACCTCTTCTTCAGCAAGTGCCTTTTCTCGCAACAATCGATGCAACATAGCGATACTGCGTCGCAGGTACAAAACATCCTCCTCGAGGACATTGAGTGCTTTTTCAGCACGACGGACGCTCTTACGAGCACGACGCAATCGGTGTGTCTCGAGGAAGGTCTTGGCCTGGAGCAGGTCAAGTTCGGTGGTTGCAAGGGAGTTGACCTCATCGCTAACGACGTTCTGAACGAGAGACTCGAGTTCTCGGCTGGCCTGCATCAAACGCTGAGCGGATTCATTGGAAGCTGCAATCGCAGCTTGCGCTTCGGAGAGATCACCATCGCCCAATTCTGAGTCCATGATGAAATCATCCTGCTCAGCCTTGCTCTTCGCCATTTGATGTCACCTCCTCTGAAGAGTCTATGTTGGCTTGACCGTCTGAAACGACAGTCGATTGAGGTTGTTCAAGGATGGCAGAGAGGTCAAGCCCATCCATAGCCAGGTCGTTCAAGAGACGTGCCGGGTCGCCAAGATCACGTTCGATTCGTGTTGCTTTGACCTCAATATCCGTGAGTTTGCCGTAGAGGGAACCATACAATTTGTTGGCACGTCGTAGGATGATCCAAACAACGATGGTCGACAGGAGAATGTAACCAACAAGTGAAATCAGGTTAGTCTCATCAGGCGTCATTTGCGGAGGCAAGCCCAAGACGACGCCAATAAACCCAAGCAATGGCAGACTGAGAATGATGGTGAGTTGCCGACGTGAGTCGGTAAGTGCTTGGAAGTGATCGGCGTAAATGGTAGAGATACCTTTCCGAGCACGTTGGTAATCTTCGTGAATGTAGCGGAATTCTTCGCTGCTTCGCCATGCCATTCTCCAAACCCAGAGCGAGGCGAGGACAATTGAAACAGGGCCCCACCATGCTGCGTCATAGAGATGGAAGAGGAATCCAAGCATGATGACTCCTGAGTAGACTGCACCAAGGCGGTACTTCTCGTTTTGATTGGTCAAACCGAGTAAACCAATAGTGACAATCAATGCGATACCGAATCCAGCGAACGAAGTGAGTGTTGAAGGAGCGTTTGAGTCGACTTCTTGGGTGAAGACCACAACGTCGTTTTCGACGACGTTGTTGAGTGCGTAGTCTGATTGGATACTCACTGTACAGGCCGCACCCTTGCTTTGCTCCCACCAATCCAACGTTTCACCAGTGATCTTCCAGCGCAACGTTTCAACCTCGCCCTCAGCTAAGAATGGAATAAAGCCAGGGGCTTCTTCAATAACCAATCCATCACAGACAAGCTGGGATCCAATTCCGACTGCAAGTGCTGTTCCTTCGTTCTTCAAATCAAATTCAATGTACGTCGTTTGACCTTCCATGATGAATTCAAGCTCATTCCCTTCCGAATCGACGAGTCGTTGAGAATCAGGGTCAATCATCGGGTCAGCGTAGACGTTCAATGCAAATCGGAATGTCTCCTCAGTAACTGGTTCGTTGGGATCTGGGTGATGCAATCGCATTGTGATATCGTATCCATCACCAGGTAGAATGTTTGGTCGGTCAGGGACCTTGACATTGAAAATGAGATTCGGAGAGAGAACGTATGTAGGTCGTTCGGGGAGTAGTATCAATTCGCTTCCAGGAACACACGGAGCTGAGAGATTGATGTAGTGCACATCCTCTTCTCCTTCAAGATTGATGAGTGAAATGTTCCAGACATAATCCTCTTCGTTAAGGCCGAGGGCTTCGATGTCAAGGATGCGTTCGATTCCACAGAACTCGATGGAATAAGCTGCAGGAGCAGTATTTAGGAACGGAATGTGTGAATATTCGATTGGGACGGTTACGGGATCGTCGTTTGCTGGTGCTTGCAGTTTGTCTGCATACCCGATGTCGAACAGTCGCTTCATCTTGAGTGAGGTCATCAATTCGCCGCTTCCATCAACCTCAACATCGGTTGGCACAATGGTGACACGGAGGTCCGCTGCGGTCGAGAGTGTTGTACTACTGCTTCCTGCAGCGTTCTTGTCAACGCTTACAGTCAGTTGAGTGGGGACATTTCGTCGCAGCAACAACTGAGTCGATGAATCTCCCGTGTTGACAATCCAGTCATCGCTAGCAGTCGTTAAGCCAGGTGCACGAACTTCGTAACCAATGTCAACATAGACGTCTTTGTTCCCTGTATTGGTAATGATGGAATTCCATTGTCGATTATCTCCCTCATGGAAGAAGTACTCGTTTTCCCACCCCTCTATCGTGTATGTAAAAACAGGAGCAACGAGTAATTGCACTTTTTTCAGCACATACACCTCGTCCGTGTCGGGATTGTAGATGGTCAGATTCGCATCATGGACTGCCCCGTCGAGGAGATTATCGGTCCCGTCAAGAGCAGGAATCTCAATGTCAAACGAACCGTTCGATTGTCCGTCGATTGGAATCGTGAACGATTGAACCGTTGGGGTTGCAGTCCAGCCTCCATCAACGGTGATGTTGATGTTGACGGTTTCGACCAGATTTCCTGTGTTCAACAAACCAAACGGTAGATTCACCACGGTACCGGGGACCGCTACGAGCGTATCAGGGGCGGTTAACTGAACATCGTGAACCTCGCTAATGTTGGCAATAATGTTGGCATTTAGTTCAACGAGGTTTCCATTTTCATCAAACATGGAAACCGTCAACACAGCCGTGTAGGTCTCATCAGCACTTGCGCTCGGTGAAGGAATGATGTTAATGCGAACCGAGGATTCGTAACCCGCAGCAATAACCACACTGGATTCAGTATCAAGTACAAAGGAGACATCATCGTATCCTCCATCATCCAACGAGAGCGAGAACGTTGTCGGGGCATTTCCTGTGTTTTCGATATTCACAAACGCAGAAAGTTGCTCGTATGGAGAAATGTCGATCAATTGACTGGTAGGCGTTAAACCTGCATCGATGCTTTCACCGACGCGAATGTCCATGGTTTGTTCGCCTATGTAGGCACCAGTATCAAGATCGTAGTAGCGAACGGTCAATGGTTGAAGAAGTCCTGAAGGCGCAAGTGGGTCAGTTTTGACAGTCAATGTTACAAGTGATAGGTGAGCGCCGCTTGCAGCAGGATAATCTTCAAAGTCACTTGCAAGGTTCAGAATCGTGTTGTCAGGACTTGTTGTCGTCAAATTTGCATACCAGCCGGTGGGTAGGTTCTCAACAATTTCTAAGCGGAAATCAGAGCGGTCGTTCCCTGTGTTGGCGAATGTGAACATGAAATCTGTGTCTACTCCAACATTCGCATCGAGAGGACCTGTCTCCGTAATTTCCGCATTGACGACTCTCGGCACAACTATCGATAGATTTTGTTCAATCGTTGGGGCATACACAGAGGAGGCAGTGTGTACGCCGCCGAGTGTTGGAGTTGTTGTTACTGGAATTTTTACTGTTCCAGCAAGCGGAATTTGGCCAACTCGGCTTTGAATTCCAAGTGATGCAGGGAATGACTCACCAAGTACGAGACCGGATGTCTGATTCGGAGTTACTGATGCGTTCCATCGATCGGCTTCATTGAATCCGCCTGAGGTGAGTGCTTCGAATGAAATATCGCCCACGGTGATGTTCGCATCGATGGTTTCCGACAAGTCTGAAACCAAATTATGGCGAACCTGAACATTGAGACCTAGAATTTCATTGACGCCGATCGTCGAACCTGCATTGAGCACATCGCTCTGGGTCAAATAAATCGTATCGACAGGAAGGCCGGGGTCGACAACAATGGCTGGTCGGACTTCAATCTGCCCTGAATCCGAACTTGGGATGCTTCCAGCGTCAGCAATCGCTGTGACGTACACGTTCAAGCTGCTCCCCGCAGCGTTGTCTTCTGCGGGAACGAGTGGTAATTGGATGGGCGGCACTTCGACTTCAACAAACCCTGAAACCGTCTGTCCGACAGCCAATTCACCTGTGTTATCGATCGATATATTGTGTACCCAATTGAGAGGATTCGAGGTGAATCCCGCTACCAGATCAAAGGATGTTACTGCATTTCCAGTGTTCGTGATATTGAACGCAATCGTGTCCGATTTCCCCGGTAATACGTACGTTGTATCGTTTGTTATGTCGACTGTGGCTTCAAGATACTCTCCAGCCATGACTCGAGTTGTGTTGGACAAGGTGTAACCGCTTCCTGCTGAGGTGATTGAGAATGAGATGATGTCAACATCGGACAGTGATGTGCCATGTGGGACGTTAACGTGAATAGGAACCAACGTGGTTGCTCCGCCGATGAGGAAATCAGTGAACGTACCGTCGAGGGATGTGTCTGCCCAACCCTGAGTGGAACTAACGCTGATCGTGAAACTGTCTGTCGTCGAACCTAGATTTTTAACAGTGTAAAACAGTGTAGTAGAATCACCTGGCGAGGTGGTGCGCTTTGCAGCACCGATCAACTCTGCAATGTAATCGCTAAATGTCACGTCAAATTCCTTGTATGTGTCCGTGACAGGACCACTTCCATCATCCAAAATGACACGAACAGACATGTTCCATAGGCCTGAAAATGAGGAGGCATCAAACGTAGCATTGAGAGGTAACGCTTCGACGTTTCCGATGTTTGTATTGTACGTAGAAGGTGGATGAATGGTCTTAATCTCCGAATCGATGTTGACTGTCGATGGCGTCGCCGAAGCATTCGTCAGCACAATCTGCATGCGAGCAGAAAATGGCATTACTCCGTCATTGACGACTGAGACATTGAATTTGTGAGACTGACGATCCAAGAATGCGCTTGTACTTCCAGAGGTTATTGTGGGAAGGGTTTCAGGGGTCGTTATGGACCAATCGAGCAATCGTTCGACATCAAAATCTCTGCGATACTCGTTGTTTGCGATGTTGCCATCATTCGCACCCGAAATGCGAGCAAATAGGGTTTGTGAAGGCCCTGTTGTCGCAGTCCAGCTCATCAGGTAAGTCGTAGGCCCTGAATTTGCAGCCATGACTCCAAGGTCAACTGTGTTGACGACCTGTTCAGCTGCGTTCGGGGAGCCTTTGTGAACCAGGGAGAGGAAAGCGTTGCCAGAGGATGGGCCTGCATTTGAAACATCAATCCTGACGGTGTGGGTATTTGGGGCGAGTACCAATCCACCACTGGTAAAGACGGATCCTGCTCCATCAAAGAGTACCTCATTGACTTGGAAATCAGGGCCTGATCGGGCACTCGTAGTGGTTGCATCAGCGAATGGTAAGGCAAGATGCCCAACGAGCAATACAACCAGCAGGAGTGGAAGGAACTTCTGCCTAAACATCAGCATTCCCTCCTGCCTTTTCGAATCGTTGAATGGTGACAGTCTTGCCTTGCGATTTCCAAATCTCGAGAAGTTGATTGAGAAGACGATCGTGTTCTTCATCCGAAATTCCGAGTCTCCTGCGCTCTTCCCACAGCAGCAATTGCTCGGTGCGAGTCAGTAAAGCGTCACGAAGATACAACTCAAGCGTGCGGCGATATGCGTCACGATCGGACACGGCGTATACAATGGACGTTCCAGGAAGTTGGTCTGCACGATTTTGAATGAAGTTACCGAGGTTCAATGCCTCATCGTAAGAGAGATTGCGACGGTCGAGATCAGTTTGTATGGACGACGCTATACTCTGAAGTTCATACTTGGTTTTCGCACGCTGAATTTTCTTGAAGTACTTGCGGCTACGTCGCGTCATGCTTGGAGCCGCCATATTGGTTCTTCCACAATGGCAGTTTATCAAACAATTGGCCGAAAATAATCATTTTATTTAATTTGCATCAAATTTTATGCAAATTACATCAATGTTCCGAAGTCGCGCCCTGCGGCAAAAACCAAGCATTCATGACGTGCCCCGGCACCGAGTATACATGAGCAACCCTGTTACCCTCGAGATTGGAAACCACGCCCCCTCCTTCACATGCAAAGATTCCGCAGGTAATGAGCACGATTTAGTCGCATATGGTGAAAAAGGCAAAACTGTGAT
>CATISI010000139.1 GCA_949538025.1 Candidatus Poseidoniaceae archaeon | reverse complement strand
CAGATTGTGGTGTCTGAATTTCACGAATAATCTGATTGTTATGGTCCCCTTGCATAGCGGGGTCTATTCATTGGTCCCAATTAACGACTTCGCCGAATGGGGAGTCAGACTCTTGGACCAATTAGAACGACGAATTTCCAATGAAAAGGGCCACACCTGCTATGGTGAGTGCAACAAAAAGAACGATGTTGAATACAGTTGAAAAGTTACTTTTCCTGATTTCTTTGTTGTGCTGGAAGAGCTGTGCATAAAACACGATTTCGGAAACAAAGGCAATGTTGAGAATCATGCAACAACTTTTGATGGCAGTCTCCAATAGAATTAGATCAGAGTTTGCAAAGGCTGATGCAAAGAAAAACAGGAATGTGATAAGGGCTATTGTTACTGCAAAGGAGCTAACAAGACGTGAGGGATGTTTAAATTTTGGAGCACGTATGAACACGATATTTTGTTGATCAGTAATTTGTTCTTGCTGTTCTTCTTGAGAACCGAGGTCGACCTCAGTTTGTGGATTAAGCAGAACCGATTGAGGTGCTTGTGCGACATCATCCGTGTCAGGCATCACACTCCCTCGGTTGTTAATCGTTCGAGGTCCTCAGGTCACGGATTCCCCAACTTCAAACACATTTACACGCAATTCCTGTGTTGTATGGCCACCATTTGGGAGATAAATCGAATAATAAGCAGTAATTCCGTTTTCAAAGATATCTTTTGGACCACAGATGTTGTTCGGGCCTCCGGTTTCGCCTCCGGTTAAGCCAGATCCTACCCCTCCATCAGCAATGATGAAATATCGCTTTCCTGATTGAAGACGATCTGGAATTCCGTCCTCAGGGTCTTCTCCTATAGCCCAAATTGTCGTTCGTGATGGGGCTGAAGTCAGCGGATCACCAAGATATCCAGTTCTTCGATGAACGGTATCATCCTGTTCACACCAAAGGATGAAGCCAACCTCATCTGTTACAACATCTTCCCCAAGGCTTTGATACTCTATCATGAAGAGGAAATCATCGTAAGCATCATCAACCCATGCTCCAACGAAAATAATCTGTGTGTGTGCCTCATTGGTTGCAACAGCAATTGTTTGTTCTGTGGATTGGCTGATGAGTTCAAGTTGACCTATCATAACATATGCCGACGAAGTTACAGCAATCAAAGTACCAATGAAAACAATCATTGTTCCAATTCCTACTTGGGCTAAGTTGTCCTTTCTTTCCTGCATAGTATCAACTCATGAGGTCGTACCCTGGCATAGCGTCAGTTGGTACATAGAAATCAAGTTCTGTCGTGCGCCCATTTTCGACTATAATGACCAATGTAGCAGCCATATCTTCAACCAAATCACAATCGCCGGCGCCGTCTGGTTCTGAGAGTTGTATAATGATGTGATAATACGTCCCCTGCACAAATTCATTAATCGCAGCATCATCTTCTGCGTTACCAGTGAGATCCGTAGCTGCATCAAAATCTCCACTCGAGTATTCAAGTGTGTGCCCAGAATTGGTTTGTTGCGGAGTGGAGTAATCGTTGATATCGCACATCAGAGCCCATTTGACGTTAGTGTCGGGTATTGTATTACTCGAATACGGTAACTTGAACATGATATAGAGACGGTCATTTGTGTTTCCAGTCGTATCCAATTCTTCAAGTTCAAATACAACAACGTAAGGTATCGAATTGAGAGTTTCAGACTGGTCAACACTATGAGTGCGTGACTCCATGAATGCTTGCTCAATCATCATCAGCGCCATTCCCGCTATAATTGCAGAAAAGAGGAGAATCATGATCATGCTGACCATGGCGCTTAACGCAACTTCAGCGACGTTGTCGTGCCGAAGCTTCTCTTCCATACTTACTAATGCATGGTCGAGAATCTAAATGCTTGCCTATAACTTGTCCCAGTCACTGGGATTCTTGGTATGCAATCCACTGATTCGCTTGCGGATCGAGGTAGAACAAGGAACCGTCTTCTTGGCGTAGCCATCGAACACCGTTTTCTTCCCATTCT
>CATISI010000138.1 GCA_949538025.1 Candidatus Poseidoniaceae archaeon | reverse complement strand
GATGGTTGGGTTGCCTCGACTATCCAATACCATACGAGCGTCCAGACCCGAAATGAACTCCGACATGTCTCTCATTCCTTCCAAGCAAAGGCGCTCTTTGAATTCAACGGGGCTGATTTATGTCGAAGGTATTAATTTGATTTGTTTGTTTTTCAGGTAAATATTACCGGAATAATGACGCATAATTCAATTATATTGACAGAATAGGGGAGGAAAAGGTTTGATATACCGATATGTGGAGGGTTGGTCATGCCCCGAATCGCAGAAATTGATCGTGCAATCCTCGCCCAACTTCGAAAGAACGGCCGAATGTCCTTTGTCGACCTTGCTAAGGAAGTTGGTGCTAGTGAGCGTACCGTACGAACACACATCCGAACCATGGAAGAAAACGGAACCATTCGTGGCTATACTGTTCGAGAAAGCGGAATCGGGCTGACTGCTCTCATTCGAATCAAGGTCTCTCCTGGTGTTGAAATTGGGTCGTTCGCATCCGAAGTCACCGGATGGGAAGGCGTTGAAATCATCTACGAGGTGTCTGGTGAGGCAGATCTTGTTGCCCTTGTTCACGTTGATGACACTGTTGCACTGCGAACGCTCCTTGACAAGATGTGGATGGCTGCAGACAATGAGATTGCATCGACAACGACCGAGCTTGTACTCGAACAGTATTGATTCGGAACTGTGAGAATCTTTCACAGTTCGTTTGGTACAGGTGTCTGGTCCATGTGCAAGAAGGCATAAACAGCCCACCATGTCACTATATCCCATGAATGAACGAGATTGTTGATGCCTGTGGAATTGTCCGTCCCCATGTAGTCAATCATTGTCTCCATCGTGTCGCATTCACGATGATAGCAGGGGTAGCCGTCGACAAGCCCGTTCCAACCAAGCGTTGCAACACCGATGTTTTGGAACGAATCGTGATCGCTTCGAGCGGTTGGTGATTCGTAAATTGCAACCGTATCTTCGTAGATGTCTCCCCAGAGTGGGCTTTCTCCGCCCTCAAGCCACGCTTCTCTTCCACGCTCCATTTCATATCCAAGGTCGAGAGCATCAGCACCAATCCATTCTGCTAAGTGGAACATTCCTGCTTGATCGATCGCTTCCTGTGTACCATCCGGTCCGAGGTAGACTGAGAGCGCATAATCGCCTGGATAGTTGACACCAGCCATGTCAAGATTGAGATAGTTGCTAACAGTAATTCCGTCTGGCAAATCGTTCGCAAAGGAACGCGACCCCCACAGTCCTTCCTCTTCGGAAGACCACAAACAGAACACCATCGTTCGACGGGCATCAAATTCTGCCAAAACGCTCGCTGTGGTTAGTACCATACTCGATCCAGCTGCATTGTCGTATGCACCGTGGCGGGTACCGTAACCGGGGATACCGATTTCAGCACCGGGAGTGTATGCGACAGGGGGCGCAATATCGAAATGAGCCCCGAAAATCAGCCATTCATTCGGGTAGACAGAACCATCTTTGTATCCACAAATGTTGACGGCCCAGGCAGTGTTCCACTGGAATCGATGAACCTCAACGCGGTCCAATCCATAACCTTGCATGACGCCCTCGAAGTATGTGATAGCATGTTCGTACGAAGGATTTGCATTCCCAATCCAGCGATCGAGATAGCCAACAGCGCCATCTGGACCGCAGGTAGCACATGGTGTATCATCGGCAATGAAATCAACCCATTCGTAGACATCTCTGCCATTGACCCATCCATCACTCGCACCAACTCCGTTTTCCTCGGTCAAGTCCGAACGGAATGGGCGGCTCGTTTCCATGACCAAGGGAATGACCTCTCCTCCAGTTGCGTTACCAGGAACGAGCCATGGCCACATGCCGCCTGTATCTTGATTCTCGACGGCTTGAACAGCAGAACCTGTGCCTGGATTGTTAAGCCATGCCATCCACGATTGATCTGGTTCACGAATCGGCCAATCAACGCGGCCTGTATCGCCTAAGAAGAAGACGATCTCTTCATTGCGTGGTGGGAAAAGAATGTTCATGCTGACCTTGTCACCTGACTTCATATCGAGAACGGTTCCATTTTGTGCACGCATCGAACCTGGATCCTGAATGAAGTATGGGATGAAAACAGCAAGATCATTACTCGCCTGCAACGTAATTGTTTGCCACATACCGGCTTGCAAAGTATCCGAATTAGAAACAGAAAGTGAACCAGCATCGAGGGTCTCGACTTCGTTCTCACCGAAGCATCCCGAGAGAGGGGCGAGAACCATCAAAACCATGAGTCCCACGGCCTGAATCGAAAGGCGCATGAGATTCTCCAATCGCAACTTATGTTTGAATTCAGTGGTCTTTGGCTCATTTCAATCCCTCGCCAAGGATTAAATGACGATGATTGGCCGGTCAAACATGGCTACTGTCCGCACGGACCAGAAGCAACGTGTCCTCATGAGGGCCGTTCCTCACTCGTTCTCAGAAGCCATCGCTGCCTATTTCGGTTCAGGGCCAACCGACATCGCGCTGGCAAAAACTCAACACGCAGCCTACGTGCAAGCGCTTTTGGACATCGGTCTAGAAGTTACCATCCTTCCAGCAGACAACAACCATCCTGATTGTATCTTTGTCGAGGATCAAGCCATTGTGATTGATGGGCACGTACTGCTACCCGTTCCCGGCCACCCATCCCGAGTTGCTGAACAACCCCCAATTGCTGATTTCCTCTCTCGCCAACTAAACGGATTCCAAGTCTGTGGCATGTTTGGAGATGCTCGAATGGACGGTGGCGATATTCTTCGACTTGGCGATGTCTTCTTTGTGGGTCGTTCAGATCGTACAAACGAAGCGGGAATCGAAACACTCCGAAACCTCCTCACGCACCTCGGTCACGAATTGCGAATTGTCGATATTCCAACAGAGAAAGCACTCCATCTCACCTCGATCGCTTCGACGCCAACCGATAACATCATCCTCACTGCCGAAGGTTATCTTACTCCAGAAGACTTCGGAGAACTTCCAGAAGGCTGTGAAGTTCTAATCATGCCTGAAGAAGAAGTCTACGGGTGCAACACGATTGGTTTCGAAAACGGGAAGGTCTTGGTTGCAGAAGGGTATCCAACCGTTCTCAAAACGCTCAAGGAGAGGGGGTTGGATCCAGTCGTCCTCGACATGGGTCAGATTCGTGAGGCTGATGGTTCGATTACGTGCTGTTCCATCTTCTTCTAATCTCAAACAACGCGTTGATATACGCGAGTGTGGCCGTTGAAGTTGCTGCAGGGGTCGCCCAGCTTGGTCAAAGGCGCTGGGATGAGGTCCCAGTCCGTAACGGTTCGCAGGTTCGAATCCTGCCCTCTGCACCACTTCCTCCAACAAGTTCACAGTCTCGATTGTTATGGGTGGTGTGTTGACCATGGCAGATGAGGCACCGAACGTCGATGACATCCGTGATACGGTTATCACTCAAATTGTCGAAGGTGGATACGTTACAGCCATCCCAATTATCATACTCTCGCTCTATCTGTTCGTTCAAGGCTATCGCCGATTGAGTTTGATTACAGCCATTGCTGGTGCCGCTATCGGATACCTTTCAGCAAGCACGCTCTATCCATATGTACTCGACCTTGGGCTAGCGATTACGCTCAACCGTTTCCAACTCTTTGCTGCTATGGCATTCGCCATCATCGCTGTCATGATTACGTCCATGTCCATTCGTCTTTTAGCTACAGGATTTGTCTTCATCGTCATATCGAATGGAATTCAGTTGTTGAAGAATTACGGAATCAATCCTGAGCGTGGAGAATTGCTTCCAGGGATTACAGCGATCATCGCCTTCTTCGTTGGCATGTCTTTCCGTCATATTCTACCTCCAATTGTTGCAGCACTTCTTGCTTCAATTGGGCTTTACGTGGGAGGTTGTATCATTCTCGATTTGCCAATGGAATACCTCAATTTGGAATCTTCACTTGCGCCACTGCTCGTTATTCCAAGCGTCATCGTAAGCCTTCTCGTGCAACGCTGGCACAAAAAACGGAACAGTCCAGATGACAT
>CATISI010000137.1 GCA_949538025.1 Candidatus Poseidoniaceae archaeon | reverse complement strand
GTAAAATGGACGCCACGGATGAACGGACGAGATGATTTCGCCTTATCCCAGCTGGAAATGTTGCTCGAATGTGCAGTTTGATCGATTTCTCCGACACGGACCTTGACCGTCTGTTCTTGTGTTGCAAGCCAGTGATCTTTATCGCCGAGTCGTGGAAGTTGTGACATACTGTCAAGAATCTTGAGGATGCCTTTTCGTTCAATTTGATCACGAGGCAAACGAGGAACTGCCCACGTGTTTCTTGCCCACTGTACCCATTGTCCTTGTGTGAGCGAGAACGATGGGACGCGCGATGAGATTCCAGAGCCAACACGCCGTAGATCGGAACGAGTTACTGGACCGATGATGTTCAGGGATTCTGTTCCATTTGGCGTCGAAGAGATACCGAGAATGGCAACACCTTGGGTCATACCTGGGAAGAGGAGATTGGCTTCCTCAATCGCCCAAACTTCGTTCCACGAGTGCTTCTCGACCAAGAGCTTGCGCAATGGGTGAGAGGATTGTTCGCGTAGCAGGCTGTCTGGAGCGACGATGCGCATCTTTCCATCGGATGAAAGAACTTGCATACCACGCTCGATGAACAGTCGGTAGAGGTTGACGTTTCCGCGCATAGTTGAGAATCGAGGGCCATCATCATTGGAGAGGCTTCGTAGTTTTTCACTCAAGTCTTTGCGGCGTTGTGAACCATCTTCCATACCACGGAATCGGTCTTTGATACGCAGCCAAGGGGGGTTAGCGATAATCAAACGAGGCGCTTGGTCCCATGGCCAGTCTTCTTGAAGCGTATCGGAACAGACGATGTTTTGCTCAAGGATGGTTTCAACGAGGTTTCTGGAGAGCTTTCCTTCTTGCTCGCCTTCAAGTGAAACAAGACCGAGACGAATTGCTTCGAGTAGCAATCGCTTTCGAGTTGAACGGACGACAAGCTCATCAACATCAACAAGTTGGAATCCTCGGAACAATCGCTCCGTGTCTTCTTTGCACAAATCAGTGTTCTGTCCTTCAAACAATTCACTGTGCTTACGGAGCATACGTGCGTGGAAGATTCCACCTCCACAAGACATGTCTGAGAACGGAAGTGGAATACCGCTGCTTGTGCGTTCGCTTCGGAGGACAGCTTCAAGCGAATCTTCATCGAGAGCGACTTCTTCTTCACTCGGCGGGAAGTTGAGCTTTTTGATGTGCTTCTGGAAGCCAGGAGGAAGGTCTGCAAGATGCATGTTGGTCGTCTGTTTCTTGACCTTCGGTTGGATGGTCGCCTCAAGCATTTCCGATGAGATGATGGAATCAGCGAGACGAGGAGGAGTAGGATGGGCTCCACGCGGGGAGCGGCCATCTGATTCTGCATCGTGACGTGCAAGCAGATGGTCGAGAACATGACCTGGATCGGTCAGAAGATTTGCTGGAAGCGTTGGCCAATCTTCTGGAAGAAGAGCAGCGATGGGTTGGTGGGTTCGAAGCGAGTTTTCCCATGCATCGAGCCACATTTCGATTTGTGTTTGTCTGTTGTCCAAGCATCGATCCAATCTTGCATACCAGCCGCTAACTCCGTTTTGCATAGTCCGCCCCAACCAGTGGGTATTCAATCATGGTTTGAATGTGCCTGTTGAAATCATGAAATGATTCATTCT
>CATISI010000136.1 GCA_949538025.1 Candidatus Poseidoniaceae archaeon | reverse complement strand
TGGAATCAAGCGATGATGGAATTGGGGGCTCTGGTCTGTAAACCACGTAACCCACTGTGCGAGCAATGCCCGATTGCAGAAACTTGCCAAGGACGTTCTCGTCCACATGAATTACCGCGTCCGAAGACGACCAAGAAAACAATCGTCGAGTACAATTGTATCGTTCGTATCGACGAAAATGGAGCGCCAGAATTACAGCAACGCCCACAAACAGGATTGTTTGCAGGCCTCTGGGGTCCAGAGATAGCTACGGGTTTGGAAACCACAGGTTGTGAGTTTGTCGGAACAATACGCCATCTTCTCTCACATCGTGAAATGATTGTTTCAGTTTGGAAAACGGTTGGTGCCAACGGGATTGACCCTCTGACCGTTGCCCTCTCAAGTCTCGATCGTCGAATCCTTCGTTTGGTTGGTGTGCTTGATGATGTCCCATGAAAACGATGCAAGGCATCCAAGTAGAGAAAAGAACAGAATAAATTCTGCTGGTGCAGCAACGTCAATCCACGGTTGAAGATCGTCCAATGGAATCATTTCTGGCCGGATGTCATTGGCCCGTCTCTGCTGTTCGATGCCTTGACTCATAGCAACGGTCATCGTTGTCAGCGATACAAAGGCAATGAAAAGGGAAACCAATCGTACCATTCTTCCAGTCTTATGCGGATGCGGTAAGGAAAAATGAGCAAGAATCGCCCATGTAAAACCTCCATGGAAAACGACCAAGGAGGTGTAGACGTGAAGTGTAAGGTGGTCGTACATGTTGGCAAACGCAAGAACTGATAGGTGCGTGGAACTTGCAATACCAAGGATTGTGGCAATTTGCAATATTTTTCTTCGCGCAACACCCTTGAATAGATTATACAATCGAAGGGTGATGAGAAAATGAAATCCAGCTGATGTGAGCAATCCGATGGTAAACACGAATCGCTCAGGTCCGGGGTAATCTGCTTCTGAAATGAAGAATGGAACATCTCGTGCGTTCCCAAGTGCGACATGAATGCCAACAGCAGCGATAACGGAGCACAACGGAACCATCCATGCCAATTTGACCAATTGTCTGTCACGAAGCACGTAGGAACCAATGCCAATGCCGCCCCCACGCTTCAAATCCAACATCGTCTTCTGAGGATCCTCAACGTAATCACGTATCAATCTTCAAGTGAGAGAGGTGACACCGTCCAGTTGTTCACATGCCATTACGAGTGCACGATACGCGTCGGCGAGAAAAGGTTGATTTCACAACCCAATCACCCGGAAGAGTCTCGATGTACGTTTGTGGCGTTACAGTATACGACAATTGTCATCTTGGGCATGCAAGGTGTTACATCGCCTTTGATCTCATTCACCGATGGCTCGAAGCTTCTGGATACGACGTGGATTATGTTCAGAATTTCACAGATATTGATGATAAAATCATCAAACGCTCGATTGAGTCTGGGGAGGATTGGAAAGCCATCGTCGATCGAAACATCGAAACATACTATGAGGACATGGATGCATTGAACATTCTTCGAGCTGATCACTATCCTCGATGTACGGAATACGTCGAATCAATGATTCACATTATTGAGGATCTTATCCAAAAAGGTCACGCATATGTTGCTAATGACGGCGTTTACTTTCACGTAGACTCAGCGCCCGAAAAGTATGGGCAATTGACGGGACAATCCATCGAGGCCGTACGTCAAGGCGCAGGTGGTCGCGTCGACAAAACAGGTAGTGGAAAGCAAGATCACAAGGATTTCGCACTTTGGAAACAAGCAAAACCTGACGAACCAACATGGTCTTCACCATGGGGTGAAGGGCGTCCGGGATGGCACATTGAGTGTACTGCAATGAGTCTTGATCACTTTGGTACCTCGTTCGACATCCACGGCGGAGGGCATGATCTGCGATTCCCTCACCACGAGGCTGAAATCTTTCAAAGCGAATGCCACACTGGCCATGCACCACTTGCAGGCTACTGGTTGCACAATGGCTTTGTCAACATTGATGGTGAAAAAATGAGCAAGTCGCTCGGCAACTTTTGGACCATTCGTGACATCATCCAGAAGGTTGACCCACTGGTGTTGCGTCTAGCACTTGTCAATGCGCATTACCGTTCCCCTATCGACATGAACGAACAACTTCTGAATGATGCGCAGCGAAATCATAATCGTATTTTGCAAGTGTACGAGAAAGCATTGAGGATGTCTTCTAATGGTCGCCGGCATCAACTTCCTGAGCCTGATATGGGAAGTCCAGACCCGCTAGCAAAATCTCTTGGTTTGTTGGAACGACTGGCTGAAGGATTTGCACAAGCCATGGATGACGACTTCAACAGCCGTGACGGTGTTGCGAAAGTACTTGCAGCGACGAAGCAACTCCAGTACTTCATGACGCTCGGTTCCGATGAGGAAGACAAGCGTGCCATTGGAACCTATGCGAAGGAATGG
>CATISI010000135.1 GCA_949538025.1 Candidatus Poseidoniaceae archaeon | reverse complement strand
CTTGGCCACGCAAACTGATCCATTCGTAGGTGAGATCGACAGGAGCTGCCTTTCCAAACAATTCGACAATTTCCTTCCCGGTATCGTAGGACCCTCCAGCAGCACCGTGGTCCTTTCCAAACGGTTCCATTGTGACGCCAATCCAGGCCCATTTTGCTGGCCAGTCTATGCGCCAAGGAAGCTTCCCTTCTCCCTTTGTTACGTCGCTTGTGCCTTCTTTACCATTGGAATCAATCCATGTTACGATTGGGTCATTCCATCCAGTCACTCGTATGCCATCGATGGAGCCCTTCGAATCGATGGGATTCCAAGGAAACCAATCATCAGAGAGTTCACGACTCGAAACACGTTCAATGATTTCACGAATCTTGTCTGCATTGTTGCAAGCAATTCGAGCGGTTTCTGCAAAGTTACCATTTGCATAAGCGTCGAAGTTATCGATGAACCTGGGTCGAACGTCGATTTGTTCGAGGGCTTGCTTGAATGGTGCTAGAAAATGATCTGCATAGGAAATACCTTGTTCGAAGCGTTTCATATCTGGACAACCCTCTGCGTTTGGAGGTGGAATTTGCTTCAGTTGGTGGCCAATGTATTGCGAGTATGAATCATCGAGGAATGAATAGACCTTTCGCAGGGGGTCCGCACTGTCGACAATGAAGACAAATTCGACATCGAGTCCTGCCTTCTTTGCGGCTTTGTTGATCATGTCACCGGTCAGTATCTCTCGGAGATGGCCAATATGGAATTCACCACTCGGTGTGATACCAGTCGAAACGATGTGCTTTTGCCCTCGTTCGGATAGCCGTTGTGCGACAACATCCGACCAATGCATGAACTCACCTCAAACTGGTACGGCTCGAATCAACCCACGGAGCGGGACATCATCGACTTCGTTGCGAACGGTTTTGTTGACAAGAACAAGAGCAAGAACAACCTCACCTCCGGCCGCACGAATGGCCGCAATCGTGTTGCTCATCGTGACTCCGCTTGACAAAACATCGTCAATGATTACAACTTTCTTTCCGCCACCAACTTGGCCGTACTTATTGGAGAGTGCTCCTGCCCCAGGCTCGCCATCGACGTTACGATGAATGGCAATCTCAACGTCGAGCGATTGTGCTACCTCGTGTGCGAATGCAATCCCATTGATTGAGATGCCGACAACAGTGTCGACGGTTTCAACTTCTTCGATGACAACATCAGCCATAATCTCGCCAATAGCGGTGATGCGAGCAGGTCGAACACCGATAGTCCTCCATCCGACACGTACATCTGTAGGACGTTCTGAAGTCGAATCGGTTAGGAGCCATTGGATGGTGTCCTGAGAAAGCGACAATTCATCAGCAATCTGTTGCGAATTGAGTCCATCTTTTCGTAGATTCCTAACGATGGTCTTCAACTCTTCAATACTCAGTGTCATGTTATCGTGTCGAGCGAACATGCTTACCTCCATGAAGGCTTTGGATATTTTTCATCAAAGACTTGAAGAGAAAGGGGTGTCAGGAGGCATCATGAGCGACTTTGATTATGAGACGTTGCTGAACCGGGCTCGTGATAACATTCCCGAGGATATCTCATCACGTGCACGATGGCGATTGCCTGAACCTCAAATCATGATCGAAGGTTCAAACACCATTCTGCGTAACTTTACCGAAGTCGTAGGAATGATGGACCGCGACGATAATCACGTGTATCAGTACATTCTCAACGAACTGGGTACATCTGGCTCACGCGATGGTCCACGTGCACGATTTAAGGGACGAATTCCACCAAAGCGTCTGAAGAAGGCGATTGTTGGCTATGTGAATACGTACATCAAGTGTGGCCAATGTGGTGCACCGGATACTCACTTCATCAAGGAAGACCGTACAACACTGTTGAAGTGTCAAGCCTGTGGTGCAACACGACCGGTCAAACTTTGATTACTCTTCGAAATCCATCAAAAGAGCGTGATTTGTTGTCCCATCTTTGATGTGTTGAATAAGCAATTTGATGTCAAGTTCAGTGTTCAATTGATACCACGTTCCTTCTGGATAAACCACGCATGCAATCCCATTTTCACAGTAGTCCAAACATCCTGACTTCTGAATTCGGATGTTGGATAATCCTTCTTCTCTGGCGGCAGCTTTGATGGCGGAGAGCACCTCAAGGCTGCCTCGGTTTCTACATGATGGGCGTGTTGCGCCTTCAGGGCGTTCATGGCCACAAATGAACACATGTCGGTCGTAACCAGGTGCTTCGCGTCCTTTGGGGTCCTGTGGCATGGTCATCCCTCGAGAGCGTTGATTGCTTTTGCAACCTCGATATCGAGAGATGTCACCTTTCCTTGGTCGTGTGTCGTCAGTTCCACAATCACGTATCCCCAGCCGAAGTGTAGATCAGCATGGTGATTTTGTTGTTCGCAAATTCCGCTGATTTCATCGATAAACGTCTTTGCTCCAGCAAAGTTATCAAATGAAAATTCCCGCATGAGATGGTTTTCTTGAATTGACCATCCTTTTGGGACGTCCATGCAATCATCCCCAGAGATGTGCGTCGTCGTTTCCAGTTGTTTCTTTCTCGACCTTTTCGTGAAGGGTCGAGCGACGCTTCATGTCTTCTCGCTCAAATGCGAGGAGTTCCTTGTCGTCGATGTAGGCAGGGCGGGTGTGTGCAACCAGAACGATTTGGACAATTGTGTCTCGAGCGATGAATCTCTGAACGCCGTCCCCATCAAGAATTTCGAGGCTTGTTTTCCCTGAGGAAATTAACCGGCCACGAACCCATGGGTCGGAGTCTGGTAGCAATGCTCGTGCATCGATGAGGATTTCGATTAGATCGTCTCGCCGCAAACCGTTTCGGCGCTCGAGCAAATCCCCGCTGTGGACACCTTGGAGTTTGTCAAGTGAGGGAGACCCTAGGTCGTTCCACAATCCTATGGCCCAATCAGGAAGGTCAATCTTGTTCGATTTTTTCGGCATGATGTACTCTGGATGGCGAACCTACATAACCATGTGCAATTTCTTCATTGATGGTTTGAACAGGGTGATGGGTTCTTGAAGTGTTGGCGCTTCGCTTGATTTGGGGTTCCCATGAAAGTCACGTGGAGGCAGTTGCCAACGGTGTTGTTCGAGGACGAAGTTCTCGACAAGGCCTTCTCGCGTGCCCGAAAGGCTGCCGACCGAGTCGAAGACCCAAACCGTGTTTTTCGAACTCGAAAACAAATGACGCGTATGGTCCAAACCGCTGCCGACATCATACATACGATGTTGACTGAAACGGTCCATTCTTGGCCCTCACTCGATCAATCGCCTCAATTTGATGTTGCTATGATTGAGGCTTGTGTAGGTACGGATGATTATCGACATCATCTGTCGATGCTCCAATGGGGTGCGTCACAAGTCCAACGAATTGCGACGCAGAACAACAGGAAAATCATCCGCACTGCTCGAATTGAGTTGATGCATGAAGCGCGAAGAGAAGCGTATGGTCGTATTGGTTCGATTATGGGTCGTGTTGGTCCTTCACTGAAATGGCTCAACGAATCTCGTGAGATTATGAAAGCCCTTCCACAAATCGATAGCAGCTTGCCAGTCATCGTCGTATGTGGCGCTCCAAACGTGGGTAAGTCTGCGTTCATTAGCGCCCTCTCATCTGGAAACATGGAAGTGAATCACTATCCATTCACAACAAAGCAAATTCACATCGGTCATTTTACACAGCGCCGCCTTCAACATCAGATGGTGGACACACCAGGATTGCTTGACCGGCCAATGCATGAGCGAAATTCCATTGAATTGCAAGCGATTGCTGCTCTGGAGCACATAGGAAGCTTGGTTTTGTTCCTCATTGACCGCACAGAGTCTTGTGGCATGTCATGGCAAGACCAAATGAATCTTTTGGAAGATGTAGAACGACTCTTACCTGGTACGGAATTGATGGTTGTGAGTTCAAAGGCTGACGCACTGAAACCGCTCCCTGAGGATTGGGATTTTGTCAAAGAATCCGAAGAGCGATGGAGAAACAACGGTTCGCAAGGCGAACCAAAGTTACCTCTTCTCCTCGATGATGAAGGTCGGCCAACGATGAGTGCTTTGGAAAACGTTGGACTTGATGCGCTTCGTTTGGAAGTAGTCCGTAAAGTCAAGGCTGCGGAAGTGGTTGATCCACTTGTATTGCCTGAGGGTTGGCACAGAACGAGATGAATTCACATTAATCGTACTAAGACGGCTATCAAGTATGGCGCGGCAAAGAGCGTGAAGAAAACCAACATCCACAATCGCATGCGCTGTTTGTTTTTCTCATCCTTTTCGTACTTAGTGACGCAATCTTCGTTTTTGCAGACGCGCTCTTCGGCTTTTGCAGAAATATCGATACCGCACACTCGACAATGCTTGTGTGATGGGGTGTGAGCCATCGCTTTCGAGCGTTTTGGCATGTTCTTGACTTTCTGCTTTACAGCGGATGCATCGACCATCAAATCACTCCGGCTGAACCAAGGTTCCCTCGAATGGGCGTCCTTCCAATGCATCTTCAATACGACGGATGTCACGACCATCAAGAACGCCAATTCTCAACCCACACTCAATCGCCCAATTGACAGCAATGGGGTCAACGGCAGCACTTTGTCCCGGTTGAAGCGCTTCCTTTCCTGTGATGTCTTGTAGTTCCTTGAGCGTGAGTATCTCGAGTGGTTTGGCATCGTCGTTGGTGCGTGGATCTGCAGTGTAGACGTGTGAAACATTGGTCGCAATAATGACATGTGCTGATCCGGCATCTCGTGCAAACGCAACACTCACTGCATCGGTTGTATGGCCAGGCTTTGTTCCGCCCATAACCACAATATCGAACTGTTCAAACAGACTCGCCGCATCATCCGTTGTTGCTGGTACAACGTCGGCAACGTTGCAGCCTATCTCTGCCAACATAGTTTGCAAGACGGTCGCATTCAGCCGTGTGGCTGCAATCCCTATTTCATCGAGCCTAAAGCGGTCGGAAATCAAGTCCTTTGCCAGCTGTATGCCTTCACGTGCTGGTTTTCCACCTCCTACCACGAGACCAATTTTCCGACCATTACCCTCAACATGAACGATGGTCTGTCGAAGTTGTCCAAGCCATGCCTTTACATCATGGTCGCCGTACAGAAGCGAACCTCCCAGCGCAATGATGGTTGGTGCGACCATAGAATCGCCTCGACAAGGCGTTTCTTATGGCTTGTCCTATCAAATCCAAGGCGAGAGTTGAAAACCCTTGGTTCGACCCCAACAGACAGGGGGTCAAACGTTGTCGGACGATGGGGAACTTGCAGCGAGAAGGCTTCGTCTCAAACTCGCTCTTGAGGACCTCCGTGAAATGAAAGGATTTGGAACTGAACTGGTAACGGTGATTATTCCACCAGATCGTCAAATTAGCGATGCTCGTTCACTCCTCCAAAACGAACACGGCCAGGCTGCAAACATCAAATCCAAATCCACTCGAAAGAACGTCCAAGGTGCTATCGAATCTGCAATCTCATCTCTCTCGAGGTTCAAAAATGCGGGTGAACGAGGCATTGCCTTGTTCACCGGTGCTATCATCGTTGGAAACAACAAGACTCGTCAAACAACGGTTGTCATCGATGACCCGCCACAGGCCTTGCTTTCATTCCGTTACCGCTGTGACTCGTCCTTTGAATTAACACAGTTGGAAGACATGCTCGTAGACAAGCGATCGTATGGTTTGTTTGTTATTGATCGCTCTGAGGCTGCTTATGGTATTGCTTCAGGTAAACGAATCCATGTGCAGGAACACTTGGTTTCCAACATCATGGGTAAGCACCGACAAGGAGGTCAGTCTGCTCAACGTTTTGAGCGGCTGATTGAAGAAGCAGCTCACAATTTCTTCAAGCGAGCCACAGAACATGCCTGTTCGTACTGGCTACCGAACCTTGAGAACATTCAGGCCATCATTATCGGTGGGCCTGGAGCAACCAAAGATTACGTCGTTCGAAACGAATACTTCCATCATGAGATTGCAAAGAAGATTGCTAAGACGCATTTCGATGTTGGCTATTCCAATGAATCGGGTGTGCGAGAACTGGTCGATAACGCTGGAGCCTTGATGGGTGAAATTGAACTGGATGCCGAGCGACAAATCATGAATCGGTTCCTTGCTGAATTGATCAAGGCTCAACCGCGGGCGACCTACGGAGAAATGATGATTCGAAGAGCGCTTGAACAAGGTGCTGTTGATACGTTGCTTATCTCTGAGAGTTTGCGAAAGAATTCGGTTGAAATCGAATGTGGTGGGTGTGGGCATACGTGGACAGCATCTCTGTCTCGGACAGAAGAACTTCCAGAGTGTCCTTCTTGTGGAGTAAGTAATGACTCACATAAGGAAATGTCGAATATTTCTCTGATCGATGTTCTGAGTGAAATGTCTGCAAAATCCAACAGTGAAATCGCCTTCATTTCGATAGATACAGAAGAAGGGGCCCAACTTGCGCATGGATTTGGCGGTTTGGCCGCAATCCTTCGCTACCCAATGATGTGAGGTGTTTCGATGAAGATTCTTCAGGCAACGATTTCGCCTCATCTCGAATCGATCCTCTCCGAAATGGGTGTTGCCAAGAATGCTTGGGAATCCTTGCTACAACCGAGTCGAGAAGCGAGTCAAGGCGATTTGACACTTCCCTGTTTTCCATTCGCCTCGGTTTTGAGGAAGGCACCGCAGGCCATTTCAGATGATATTGCAGGCTTGTTTCCCCAACTTGAGGCATTGGCCAGCGTCTCTTCTGTAAATGGCTATCTGAATTTCACCGCCAACCCTGAATGGCTCGCTGATGCAGTTCTTTCTGGTCAAGTACGCATAGGTTCTGCACTCGAAAATTCAGGACGAACTGGAGAAACCGTTCTTCTTGAACACACCTCTGCTAACCCGAATGGACCGTTTCACGTTGGACGTGCTCGAAACGCTATCCTTGGCGACACGCTTGTTCGTTTGCACCGACTTCATGGCGATAATGTCCGAGCAGAGTATTATGTTGATGATATGGGGAAACAAGTAGGTGTCCTTGCTTGGGCACTTGATAATCTCAGCGAGCAGGATGTCAACGAGCTCCTCTCTGAGCGTGAACCCCCTTCGGAGAGATGGATTACAAAAGCAGATCATCAACGTGTTCGATGGTATCAGGCTGCTCAAATCCTACGAAAGGACGCTGATGACGAACGAAAAGCTCAGATTGAGAAAGAAATAGGGACATTGGTTCATGCAAGCGAGCATGGTGATGTCGGTGTATTGGAATCGTTTGAAGCAGCATATACCCCCGTATTGGAGGGCATGCTTGCCACACTCTCGCGCCTAGGAATATCCTATGACACGTTTACCAAGGAATCCAGATTTGTCGTGGATGGCACTGTATCCAAACTCATGGAAACACTGGATGCTTTGGAGATTTCAGGCACTGCAGACAACGGTGCTGGGTTCCTTGACCTTGGTCAGCGTGGGCTGAAAGGGAAAACAGATTTCTTCTATAGAAGAGGAGATGGTTCAAGCCTTTACGCAACACGTGACATCGCTTATCATATGTGGAAGTGGAGTGAATCCAGCCGGCTGGTCAATGTCCTCGGTGAAGACCACAAGTTGCAAGCAAAGCAAGTCGGACTCACCCTAGAAGAACTAGGCCAGAAACGACCGGAGGTGTTGTTTTACTCATTCATCAAATTACCCGAGGGGAAGATGAGTACACGACAAGGCAATGTTGTGTTTATGGACGATCTCTTGGAAGAAGCTCATGCACAAGCCTCTGCAGTCGTTCAAGAACTCCGTCCCGAATACGAAGAGGACAAGGTTGCGAAGATCGCTGAAGCGGTCGGCACTGCAGCAGTTCGATTCAACATCATTAAGGTCAGTCCGGAGAAAGGATTCACGTTTCGATGGGAGGAAGCACTTGCTTTTGAAGCAGGTTCTGCACCATTCATCATGTACGCTCACACACGAGCATGCTCAATTTCGAAGCGAGCAGACGCTCTTCCAACGTCTCCAGTTCAGCGCCCAGGCGTCGACGTAATGCCAGAAGGATTGATTGAATTGTTGCGTCTGATGTGCAAACACAACGACGTTCTCTACCGTTCCGTTCGAGAGCAAAAAGCCCACCTCTTTGCTCTTCACATGCTCGAACTTGCCAATGCTTACAACGGGTTTTACCGAGATTGTCCCGTTGTGAGAGAGAACGAAGTCGATGGATTTGCCTTTGCAATCAGCCAAATGGCCCGTGAACTTATGCGCTCTGGTCTCGAAGGACTCGGAATTACACCAATTGAAGAGATGTAATCAGTCGTTGGTTTGGTAGGTTGATTCGTACAATTGCTGGGTTGCAGTCTCAGGATGCTCTTCGACAGAAGCAAGGACGTCCGCTCCGATGGTTCGCAATTCATTGTACGCCTCCTCAATCTCTTTGACTTGTTTGAGGAAACGAAGCGGAGGCCAACCACAATCAATAATCTCTGGATCGACAGTACTCTGCTCAATCCATGCTGAACATTGCGATCCGTAGCACAAGGCTGAGAGATGTTCGAGGTCAACCCAAAACGTTCTTCGTTGGCATACAGGACATATTTTACCTTCGAGTTTGGTGAGAACAGTCATTGCTTCTTCACCAACAACATCAACATCCCAAGCGACGATGGTTGCTTGTTCAAGATTCATCTGTTCGCTTTTTCCAAGGAAGGTTTTCATCACTTCCCAAGCAATTTGTTCGGTGCTAAAGCACCCCATTCCGATCGCATTTCCATCTGCTTCGAGAACAGAGGGAACGTATACTCGGTTTGGGGAACCCATGCCTGACCTTGAAGCATGAAGCCTTTGAATCCTCCCTTTTCTCAAGGGTAGAATTCAGCGATTCCACGTGTATTCGATGTACGGCAAACCGCCTGGATGTGGCAATGGGGCTTCTGGTTTCTCAATCCGAACAAACACAGTCTTGACGTTCTCAGAATCTTGAATCTGTTCAGAAATTCGCTGTGCCATTGTTTCCAAAAGGCGTGTTGGGGGAGAATGCAACACAACATTGTCAATGGCCTCCTGCAGTTGCGCATAGTCGACAGTGCTGCCAAGTTGCCCATCCTCTACACGGCTGGATAGGTCAACTCGCACTGAGATGTTGAAGGGTTGAGGTTTGTTGTGTTCCTCATCGTAAAATCCGTGTATGCCATGAACGAGATAATCGTCCAAGCCAACGGAAATCGACATCGAAATCACTCCTCATCTCGCTCATGAACCCAAATCAGGTGATAACCGAATTGAGTCTTAACCGGGGTTGAAACCGTTTTGAGTGGTGTACTCCAAACTGCTTCCTCGAATTCACGAACCATGTTTCCTTTTCGGAACCACCCGAGATCACCTCCACGTTGGGACGATGGACAGGTGGATTTCTTTCGAGCAAGTTTCTCAAAATCCTTCAGTTTGCCAATCTTTTCTGAAATTTGTACGGCTTCTGATTTTGATGCAACCAAGATGTGTGAAGCGTGTGCGCTCGGTTTTACCATGACCAGTCCACCAACGTCGCCTTCTTGAATTCAACGCTCATCCAAAGACGGGCCAAGCGAGGTGACGGATGTAGGTTCCATAAGCGATGACAGAGACGCCAAGCGATTCCTCATTAAAACGGTCCATTGTATCAGCATAGGTGTGGTATTCATAAGAACCTGAACCGTAGCAAACCAATGCATTTCCGGTCACTCCGTCAGGGAGGTCGTAGACAAATGGGCCATGGTCAGAGTTGTAAGGCATCCCATCAGGATCCCCTTTCTCACCAGCCAAAAGGCCAGTTGACACCGAGTATTTTGGGAATAAATCTGGCCGTTCCTTCTCTATGACATCAAGTACATCTTCCATGGCGTTAATGTCTTTTGCTGAATTGGAAAAGAATCTCAAAGAATTTCCACGGTTTGAAATGTCAATATCGACGTGATTCATGTCCAAGTTGATGTACAATCGTAGATTGCGAGCGAGTTCATTTGCATTGGCGCCGACATACGCTTTGCTCCCCCACAATCCTTCCTCTTCTCCCCCCCAGGTGCAAAATCGAATGGTGTATTCTGGTGTACCGCTCTCATTGGCAACCATGGCGATTTGACGAGCCATCTCAAGAACAGTCGCCGTGCCTGATGTGTCGTCTACTGCACCTTGAGCATGATACACCGTGTCATGATGGGCCCCTACGATGATGAGATCCTCACTCTTTCCGTAGAGCGTACCACATGGGACACTAACCGAGAGTTCTCCTGCATTGTCAACATCCGAGAACAAACGAAGGAAGGCACCCTGTTCAGCCAATTCAAGCATTTGGTTTCCCGTGTTGTTTGAAACCGCAATGAATGGTATGTTTTCTGGAATAGAGCCACTGTTCGCAGCTTTCATGTCGTCAACACGAATGGATTTGAAAATTGGAATGCAGTCATCAGCCACAATCTGTCCGCAATTGGATTGGTTGTTGATTCGCAAGATTCCTGCGAGTCCATTTTCAGCAGCCTTGATGTAGATTCCAGTGTTTCCATCAATGCTGTTTCCACCTCGTACAATTCCTACTTTACCGGCTGCATCTGTCCATAGTGAATCCACAGTTCCATCGTCAAGATCGATTAATTCCATTTCCTGACCGAATTGATAATCTGCAGAACCGGAGTATCCTTGTAAGACAAATTCAGTACGATGTTCAAAGGTTGTGATTTGCGCACCGACGCCACTGTTGCATGCTGAGCCAGTGACGGGCCCTCCAAAGAATCCACCTGCAGGGGGTATACACATTGAGAGAATGGGAGCACTGTTAATGGCAAACATTGGAACAGGATAGGTATTCAACTGAGGCGAATACCCCATTTCGGTAAGATTGTCGAGAATCATCTGCGCTCCGGCTGCTTCTTCGGGACTTCCAGACATACGGCCCTCCCATTCAGGATGCCCCAAATTAACGAGCTCTTGTGCATACCAACGAGTCTGATTCGCATCAAACCCAATCGGCTGGTACACAGGCTCGTCTTCTCCGAATCCTAGGATAGAGGGATTGAACAGGACGACCATGAGGAGGAGAGCTGCTGCTACAGAGCCAACGGTCTGTGCAAGGTTGAACTGGCCAACAACGGTTCTACTCCAAACAGATGTTCCTAACTCAATCACATTTTTCTGATCGGATGCACTGAGCCTTTCAATCAATTCTGCTTTCTTGCCTGATTTTGGAAGGCCACGCTCTTCAAGCAACGTTTTGAGTTGCTCAACCGTCAGAGACTCAAGCGAACCTTCTGTGCTCATGAAGTGAAACAAACGGCTTGCTCATTTGAACCCGTTGGATAACTGCTCCTCACTCGTCCAACTCTTCGCCAGTCCAGCGCTTACCGATGGTGTGCTCAAGACCGATTTGATCAAGAATGCGGGCGACGACGAAATCGACCAAATCGTCAATGGATGTTGGGTGATTGTAGAATCCTGGTGATGCTGGAATCACAACAGTGCCCCAGCCAGAGAGTTTGGCCATATTCTCAAGATGGACTGTAGCATAGGGTGCCTCTCGTGGTACGATGATAAGTTTGCGTTGTTCCTTCATGGCAACAATGGCTGACCGTGTGATCAAATTGTCACCGATACCTGCAGCAAGTTTGCCGAGTGTTGTGCCCGAACATGGGCAAATGACAACAGCGTCAATCGGCGCAGAACCTGAAGCGGATTTTGCACCTATGTTGGCTTGTGCTTCGAGAATAGCGCCAACTTCCTCGGCAAGTGCTTCCGGGGTAGTATCGCATTCGTGCTTGAGGGTAATACGGCCTGAGTCGCTAACAACGAGACGGATACCGATGCCGAGCTCGTTTAGTGCTTGAGCAAGACGGACGCCGTAAATGGCTCCACTTGCGCCTGAAATCCCAAGGACGACTTCACCCATGTGGTCAAACCCATCCATTCTCATATATGCACTTGTTTGTTTGCCAAGCGCTCAAAAGAATTCAGAGAATGTCGATAATCTTCTTGTTCACGGGCTAGTAGCAAGCGAAGATGCCCAGACATACAATACGATCGAAAGAATAACCATGAGGATTGTAAATATGAAGATGCCAATGGCAACCCAAGAGCAGATCTTCGCGGCCTTTGCCATTCCAGCGTCAGGATGACCGGGGATTTGGTTGGTAATGTTGAGTGATTTGTTCGCTAAGATAAGCGCAGGGATTGCAAAAAAGATTCCAAGACCGTATATGAAAGAAAGGACGATTCCGATAATAGAAAGGACGAGTGCGAGGGTCGCGTTGGTTTGTGGATAACTGGCAATCATTGCTTGAGGTTGCTGGTAATTCATTTGCTGAGCAGGGGGTTGCATGATGTTGCTTTGGTTCATGAGTATATTCTATTTTTCCCTTTTGTGAATGTTCAACCTCTGAATTTAGCGCTCCAAGATGTTCGACATGCTTTGACGTAAAGCCGCCTCAATGTTTTCACGAGACGTTGCATACCCAAGAGCACTGAGCGAAGTGGTTGTCGATTCGTCCAATCCACATCCTGCAAGGTTCTCAACCCTCCCGTCTGGCGTGTTGTAGTTTATTGTGAAACCATGGCGACTGACCCATCTTAGGAAGGATAAACCAATGCTGCAGATTTTTTTGTTGTCGACCCAAACACCCTGCATCCTCTCATCTCTGTATCCTTCAATGCCAAGTGTCGCAAAGGCCGCAATAACCCATGATTCGATTTTTGAAATGATGTCTGCAACGGATTTCTCATCGTCCTGATTCCAATGAATGACTGGATACACAACAAGTTGGCCAGGTCCGTGCCATGTAAGGCCGCCTCCTCGATCGACAGGATGGCTCTTGTAATCGGAAGGAGGAGCGATTCCATCGTTTCTCGCACGCGGTCCAACCGTCACGATTTCTGGATGCTCGAGAAAGAGAATTGTATCAGGAATTTCATCGTCAATTCGTTGCTGTTGCAATGTGGACATCAATTCAAGAGCATCTGTGTATTCCACAACGCCTAGGTTACGAATGTCAGCGGAAGGCATGCTCGACCCTCAATACTGTCCAGACGAGCCAAAACCACCTTCGCCTCGTTCAGTCGATTCCAACTCATCGAGGGCCACCTCTTCTACGCGGACGAGAGGAACCGGGGCAAACAACATCTGAGCAACACGTTCTCCTTTTCCTACTGTAAATGAGTCGCCTTCACCAATCCATGTTGCAAGCACTTTGAGTTCTCCACGATAGTCCGAATCGATGGTACCAATTCCATTGGGAAGGATCATTCCTTTCTTTCCAAGGGATGATCGGCACCGAATTTGCCCTTCCCATCCCACTGGAATGGCACATGCAAGGCCGGTCGGTATCATCACCGATGCACCTCTGACAACGGTCGTTTCCTCGAGGGCATACAAATCCCACCCTGCAGCTTGTGCACTCCCTTGGGTTGGAAGACGTGCTTCATCATTTAATTTTGCGAATTTGACATGAATCTCGGTTCGCATGGTTTTGCCTCTTCACGGTGGTTCAAGGAGTCTTTGATTTGGTTCCACTGGAAACAGAGGTAAAATCCGGCTGAAAAATATCACTTTACTTTTCGAAAAAATCGGTACTTATAGAAATCGGTCGTAAAAACAGGTTTCTTGGCGCAGTCCCTCGTTTCATCCCCCTTGGAAAACACGACTTTATGTGCTTCATGCATGCACATATTTATGTGCCATCTCGGATGGAGGATAAACTCCAGCGCATTGGCGGAAGGTGATAGTATGGTAATCGAGCACAATCGAAATGATGACGGAATAGAAATTGACCTATCGCGAGAACACATAGAACCTATGTTACAAGAAAATCTTGATCGCTTCGTTCTTTTCCCGATTGAACAAGATGAGGTATGGGCCATGTACAAACAACATGCAGCATCATTCTGGACTGCCGAAGAAATTGATCTCGCTGAGGATATGAAGGACTGGGAACAACTCAACAAGGACGAGCAACATTTCCTCAAGCACGTTCTTGCTTTCTTTGCTGCAAGCGATGGTATCGTCAACGAAAACCTTGTTGTCAACTTCGCAAATGAAGTATGCTGGGCTGAAGCCCGAGCGTTTTATGGATTCCAAATCATGATGGAGAACATTCACGCGGAAACATACTCTCTTCTCATTGATACGTACATCAAAGATTCCAACGAAAAGAATCACCTCTTCAAGGCCCTTGAAACAGTACCATCTGTCAAGCGCAAGGGTGACTGGGCAATGCGCTGGCTCTCCCGAAAGCGAGGTTCATTTGCTGAGCGATTAGTTGCGTTTGCTGCGGTTGAGGGAATTTTCTTCTCCGGTTCATTCTGTGCAATCTTCTGGCTCAAGAAGCGTGGTCTCATGCCAGGCCTGACATTCTCCAATGAATTGATTAGCCGTGACGAAGGGCTACACTGCGACTTTGCTTGCTTATTGCACGGCAAACTCGAGCGTCCGACACCAGAAAACATCATTCACCGCATCATTGCAGAAGCAGTCGAGATTGAGATCGAGTTTGTTACCAGCGCTCTTCCAGTCAATCTCATTGGAATGAACGAGGACTTGATGAAGCAATACATCCAATTCGTTGCTGATCGACTCTTGATTTCTCTAGGGGCTTCGAAGCTGTATGATGTTAGCAACCCGTTCCCGTGGATGGAAATGATTTCCATGCAAGGTAAAACCAACTTCTTCGAAAAGCGAGTTGGGGAATACCAGAAGTCCGGTGTCATGGACGGTGCTTCCCTCGGAAGTGTCCAACAGCGGTTTTCCATGGACGAAGACTTTTGAACCGACCGCGAACAAAGGGAGATACGCACGCACCAAAATAAGTAGGAGATGAAGCGAAGTGACTATGCAAGTTGTGAACAGAAAAGGCGAGAGAGAAGATGTACGGTTCGATGCAATTCTGGACAAACTACGGCGTTTGGCTGAAGGACTCGATCCAAACTGGATCGACCCAGCGAATCTCACCAAACTGACCATCGAAGGACTCTACGATGGTGTCACAACTCGCGAACTAGATCAACTCGCTGCAGAAACCGCCGCCTCATTGGTTTCTCAGCACCCTGATTACAGCAAACTTGCTGCTCGTATCTGTGTTGATGACTTGCACCGCTCGACCAAGGATGTGTTTACTGATGTCATCACCGAACTTCGAGAATACATCGATCCTGAATCAAAGAAACATGCGCCTCTCATCTCAGAGGAAGTCTATGACATCATCATGGCCAATGCAGAAGTACTGAACAATCACATCGATTACACTCGTGACTTCAACTACGATTACTTCGGATTCAAGACACTTGAGCGTTCGTACCTCCTTCGTCTCGATGGAGAAGTTGCAGAACGACCTCAACACATGCTGATGCGTGTTGCAGTTGGTATCCACCATGGTGACATCGAAAAAGCGCTACGAACGTACGATTTGATGTCAAATGGTTACTTCACCCACGCTACGCCCACACTGTTCAACTCTGGAACGCCAATGCCGCAAATGTCATCCTGCTTCCTCTTGACGATGCAAGACGATTCTTTGCACGGAATCTATGACACACTCAAGCAGTGTGCCTTGATCTCCAAGTCTGCAGGTGGAATCGGACTCTCCATCCACCACGTTCGTGCCAAGGGGTCGTACATCAAGGGAACCAACGGAACATCCAACGGTATCGTCCCTATGCTCCGTGTCTTCAACGACACAGCTCGATACGTCGACCAAGGTGGTGGCAAGCGAAAGGGATCCATCGCAATCTATCTCGAACCATGGCACCCTGACTTAATCGAGTTCCTTGACCTCCGAAAGAACCACGGCAAGGAAGAAATGCGCGCACGTGATTTGTTCTACGCACTCTGGACGCCTGACTTGTTCATGGAACGTGTCCAAGACAACGCTGATTGGTCCTTCTTCTGTCCAAACGAATGTCCTGGATTGCAAGACGCCTATGGTGACGAATTCAAGGAGTTGTATCACTCCTATGAAGCACAAGGCTTGGCTCGCAAGACCGTCCCAGCCCGAGAAGTCTGGGATAAGATTGTTGAAGCACAAATTGAGACGGGTACGCCGTACATGCTCTACAAGGATGCTGCAAACCTCAAGTCCAACCAGAAGAACTTGGGAACCATTCGTTCCTCCAACCTCTGCACAGAAATCATGGAGTACACTTCGGCTGACGAAGTCGCTGTCTGCAACCTCGCATCAATCGCTCTTCCAAAGTACGTCGAGAACGGTTCGTTCAATCACGATCTCCTCTTCGATGTCACCTACCATGCAACGGGGAATCTCAACCGAGTCATCGATGTCAACTACTACCCAGTTGAAGAAGCTCGCAACTCTAATATGCGTCACCGACCAATCGGTCTCGGTGTTCAAGGACTTGCTGACACCTTCGCCATGCTTGGTATGGCCTTTGACAGCCCTGAAGCACGTGCCCTCAACAAGGAGATTTTCGAAACGATCTACTTCGCAGCTTGCACTGCGTCCAAAGATGCTGCCATCGTTGATGGTTCATACTCAACTTTCGAAGGTTCGCCTGCTTCCCAAGGACTCCTCCAATTCGACCTTTGGGGTATGAATGAGCACTCTGGTCGATGGGATTGGGATTCACTCAAGGCGGAAATCATGGAGAAAGGAATGCGCAATTCGCTTCTCGTCGCTCCTATGCCGACTGCTTCAACCTCACAGATTCTCGGAAACAACGAGTGCTTCGAAGCGTTCACATCGAACCTTTACGTACGCCGAACTCTCTCGGGAGAATTTATCGTTCTCAACAAGCATTTGGTCAACGACCTCATTGCTGCAGGACTCTGGAGCATGGCATTGAAGGACGAAATCCTCCGACACAAAGGATCCATCCAAGCCATTGATGGCATACCAGACAACATCAAGGCTCTGTACAAGACCACTTGGGAAATCAAGCAGAAGCATGTGCTCGACATGGCTGCAGATCGTGGTGCCTACATTGACCAAAGCCAATCCATGAACATCCACATGATCGATGCCAACGCTGCTAAGGTCAGCTCGATGCACTTCTACGGTTGGAAGTCCGGTCTCAAGACGGGTATGTACTACCTACGAACCAAGGCTGCTGCTGATGCAATCCAATTCACAGTTGAAAGCAAGGCAAAGAACGACCCAACAGTCAACGGTCTTGCTGAGCGTGCTGAACTTACCACTATGGAAGAAATCGCTTGCAGCCTCGACAGTCCTGACGATTGTCTCAGTTGTGGAGCTTAAGTCTCTTGTCAATTGCAATGGAAACATAAGTTTACATTGTAAGTTTCAGACAAACGCCCATGGGACGAGATGGCGTTCTGCTGATGAATGTAGGGACTCCTGATGAACCTACAGTTGCATCAGTCAAAACCTATCTGAGG
>CATISI010000134.1 GCA_949538025.1 Candidatus Poseidoniaceae archaeon | reverse complement strand
CTAGACAATCAATATCTTGTGGGTCTGCAATTGCTTCAGGGTATGGTAAACCTGCTTTGTCAAGAATCCAATAGTAATCTTGCTCTTCTGTTCGCTCTTCCATGCGCAGCATGTTTCTCGAACCAAAAAGTGGAACTCTGAACCTGTTCTCAACATCTTCAATCGATGAGTACGATGTGAACGACCTGTTTGGGATGTAAACCACATTCCGCTTTCTCATTTCGACTTGCATTGAATCGTTCATCACATAGTTGAATGATGGCATAACGATGGCTTTGTCAACCATCCCTCGAAGAACGCGTCCAGAACTTGATCGCTTGGTTTTGAAGTAGTTGGCGTAAGTCTTGTGACGACCTTCCTGACAGTAGGCAACAGTAGGAAAACCTTCCTCGATTCCACCATCGCAGATGTCAAGAGCAGAATGAGATGCAGTCATCCCAATTCGGAGTTTCATCCGATCGTACTCTTCGATGATTTGTGCAATATCATCCCGTTGTAACATGGTTCTCAACAACCCCTTGTTGACCTCGGTCTTTGATACCATCGCTTGGACAGGTTCAATCAAACCGCTGCAATTCCATCAATTCCTCGGTTGTGAGGGTGTCTCCAGACATGAGTTTGCTCATCAAATCCTGTACTTCGACACGTGCGGTCGGGCGCTCGCCTTCTCCGGCTTCTGCACTTCGTCGTGCACGCATCATGTCTTGGATGGAGTGCAAGCATCGAAGCGAAACGATGTAGAATCGATGCGCTTTGTCAGCCTCTTGCTTTGTATTACGCAACTCGCGGTGCTTTGAGTTCGCACGTTCACGTTGCTTGTTGACTTCCTTGTCCCACTGAATCATCAAGTCGTGTGCTTCTTGAGCCGCTGCTGCGGCTTCCTGCACAGCCTCATGTGCTTCATCGTGCTCTTTTCGAGCAGCCATGAGTTCTTCGTTTTCGGCTGAATTACTATCGGAGGATGCCTGATCTTTCTTCATTTGTCGAATTTTAGTGTTCAAATCTTTGAGCCGCTTCATGACCTTGCCTTCGTTCTTACCCGTGTGTTCTCCTCGTTCGAACTCACGCTCAAGTCGACTGAATTCACGCTGGAGAGATTGGATAGTTATTGGACGCTCTCGACGACCACGCGGCCCTCGCTCTGCAGTCTTTTCTTCGGGCTGGTCAGCACGCATTTTGTCTCGAATCTCGGAGACCTTCTTGCTGGCTTCGTTTCGAACACCCTTCTTCTCGCGTACGACTTGGTTCATTTGCTCACGGACTTGCTTTTGCTGGTCCGACAGTTGAATCAGTTCACGAACTTCAGAATTGAATTCGTTTCGCTGTGAGACTAATTCCTTTGTTTTCTCGTTCCAAGAGTCGCGTTCTTCACGGTACTGCGTTGCTTTTCCGTCAAGAATTGAGCGTCGTTCTTCAAACAGTTGCTTGAAATCATCCATGGTCATCAGTCCCGTTTCGTGGCACAGTTGGATATGCTACACACGACCGACCTACCACGCCCATATAACCCCTTCACTCCGTTCGATAGACGGAACCTGAGCAAATCAAGGAAAAGCAATGTTCAAATTCATCGAGAAGATGTTGGTAGTTGGTGAGAAAGTGCTTCTTGGTGGAATGCAAGGAATGGAACGCGTCGTACAATCGGACTTCCATGCACCCTACATTAGTCTCATTACGGGCCCCCCTGGTTCGATGAAGTCTTCCTTTTGCCTCACGCTGCTCACGAATCATCTCAATCGAACCGGTGAATTTGGTTTGTACTGCACTGTGGAGGAGACCGTCGATTCACTCATGCGTGGTGCTTCTAGTCTGGGTCTTCAGCTCCCCATGAATTTACAAGTAACAGATTTCACAGAACTTCGTCGAGAAAACGAGGACATGGATTATCTCAAATTTACAAGAAAAATGATTGAACACTTCAAGCAAACACATGGCGATCGCTTTACTACGTTCGTTCTTGATTCACTCGGAGCCATCTATTCACTAACCACCGTCGATGAAGCTATGCGCAAGAAAATGTTCGCTTTCTTTGACTTCCTTCGCTCTATGGACCTCAATGTGATGCTCATAACGGAGCGAAATTTAGGAAGTCATGCTGAACTCCAAGGGAATGAAGGTTTCCTTGCGGATGCAGTCATCAACATGGGCATGGATCACCGTAATGGAAAGCTCGTTCGAACCATGCAAATCGAGAAGATGCGTCACGTTCGTCACGCCATGGAAAAACAAGCGGTTGACGTAGGCCCACATGGTTTGGTTGTACTCGGTCCGTTATTCGATTGAGTCAAGAATCAGGTCGATGGCACCTAAGTTGACATTGGCTTCGGAACGAATAACGACGATGTTTGATTTTTGAGCAAAGAAGACAACACAACCATTCTTGCCAATGAGGGTTATTTTTTTCCTGTTTGCAAGGAGATGCTGAATCGAATCGAAATTGAAACCCTCATCTTGAATTGAACCGCTAAGTTGTTGAACAGAAGTAACGTATGGTATTTGTCGTAACGCATTCAAAGTTTCTTGCACGATGTCAACTTCACTCTAGGGCGTATCATTGTTTGGATGATGATGTCGTAATTGGCCACGCATCATGTAACCCAATCCTTGACGGTAATAGCCATGCAATTCTTGAACAATCTCCAAGCCTCTTTTTCTATAGAATGAAATGGCGCCATCGTTTGAAGCCCGTACCTCAAGTTGGACAGTGGTATAACCTGCGGGGAGGAGCTGATCTGCCATCATATTCCACACTTGGGAACCCCATCCTTTGCCACGTGCTCCCTCATCGAGAACAAAGGAAACAATTCGGACTGTATCGTCCTTAAATGGTGTCGTCCAAAGCAATCCTCGCATAGAGTCTTGGTGTTCGTTTTCAGAATCAAAAAGCATGAAATTTCCATTCCAATCAGGGACCGGTAAGGATTGAATCGTCCCTATGAAGTATTCTTCACCGGTTCCTTCGAGGAACAGGTT
>CATISI010000133.1 GCA_949538025.1 Candidatus Poseidoniaceae archaeon | reverse complement strand
CACTCAAAAACATCCGGCCTGGTCAATCGGAGAAGAGGTCGGTTCAAGCCATTGAAATTTGGTGCGCCGATGATGACGAGTCCTCCCGGTTTAGCGACTTTCATATGGAGAGCAATAATTTCATCATAATCATCAAAATGTTCAATCACACCAAGAGAGAACACAAGATCATATTGAGGTAAATTTGCGTCCTCGACAGTTCTCAAATCCATCTTGTGAACATCAACATCGAGTCCCAGCAGATCGAAATTTTCTTGCAACATCTCACACCCTTTTGTAGAAATGTCGAGTGCGTTTGCACGATATCCTGAACGTGCAAGAGCAGCAAGATATCCACCGGGTGCCCCTCCTATTTCAATCGCTGAGCTCTCCATAGGTACTGGAGGAGGAGCATAACGATCGAAAACCTTGAGAATCGCTCGATGCAGACGTTCTCGATCTTTACGACTGTATTCGATAGGGAGGTGTCGACCACTCCAATGATCATCCCAAAAGTTATCGTCAGTAAGAGATGGTTCAGACATAGGTAACCGATTTTGCTGAATCGGTACTTCCTATTGTATGTTCGGGTAATGAACATCGAACCATCAACGCTAGAATCACCATCGGAAACGCCAACATACGATTCTTGATGGAACAAGAGTCAACATGATAGAGGCGATTTCCCAAATGGCAATCATTGGAGCGTTGAACATTCCAAAAGGAACTGACGAAGCCTGAGGTGGAGGTTGAAATCAACAAAAATCCATTGAGATCCTTAATCCAAAACCACCCAAAACAACCCATTAATTGACCCAACTGTCGAACGTTAGGGTCAGCCGACTGGCCCCTCGCCACATTCATGGATGGAAGATATGTTCCGCATGCTGACCATCACACTAAATCGCTCGCATTCTTGTCTATCCAAGCATTGAGGGGATTGGTTATTTAATGATGGAGCCAGTGTTATCACCATGACAGAAAGTCCTGAGGGCGTTTCATTTTTCAAAAAATGGGCTATGAGGCAGTACTGGAGAATGCAACAATCTCAAGCTGTTGTAAGCCTCCTGCTGTGGGGGACAACCATCACCCTACTTGTTTGGCCGTTGATCAATTGGAGATTCACAGCAGAATGCAGTTCTGGGCCTTGTTTTCCGAATGAATTCTTTGGTATATCGAGCACGTACTTCGCACTTACTGTCATCTTCTTCACCGTCATGTTAGCCGTTCTTACAATTGGTTTTCTGTACGATCAAGTGTTCTCTCTCTGGACCGAGTATCGAAATGTCGATATGGAGCGCAACCCCTTTGCAACCTATGCTCTTGCTCCAATTTGGGTCATGACGATTGCATTACAGGCCGAGGTTTTGAAGCGAACCTCTCCTGATGATGAAGCAATGGTCAAGCAAGCCGATTGGTGCCTGAAATGGTGTGAAGCGTACACAGAAGGCGAAATGTTCGCTCGTGCAGTTCAACGTTGGGATGAAGATTTGGGAGAAACACCAACATTTTGGTTCACAAGTGATGAAGCAATGGAACGGGCCCGACAGACCTCCTTTGAGGATGAGTCCTGATTCCAAACCACATTCCGGCACTACTTTTCGATATACATCGCTTGGTATGCACACTCCAATTGGGATTTAGGTGGAATCCACGTCAAATGATTGATGAACAGGATAGATATCGTTTCAACATGGGCAAGGTATCAAAATACAGGACCTACCTGTCTTGTTTCCTTGTATTCATGCTTCTTCCGATGACAGTAACCGGTGAAGAAGATTCTGCTTGGAAGAGCAACGGAATTGACCCAGCAACGTGGACAGATGGCCCTGTTGTGGAAGATACGCCGATGCAATATTCGTACTTTGGAGATCCCGTTTTTGCAATCGATGTGACGTACACACCGGGGCATTTCCAAAGCGAAGTATCTGGAACCATCGTTATCGAATTGTTTCCTCAATGGGCTCCAATTACTGTTGAAAACATGATTGAACACATTGAAGACGGACTCTATGATGGCATCTTCTTTCATCGCGTCATCAACGATTTTGTCACACAATCAGGCGACCCTGAATGCAAAACAAATGGCGCCTATGTCCCCGGTTTGCCTGCACAATGCGGCAGTGGAGGGACTGGAGAAACCATCCCACTCGAACACAACGACAATCTCAGCCATGTTGATGGAGCCATTGGCATGGCTCGAGGAACTGAAGAGGATTCTGCCGATTCACAATGGTACATTGCAGAAACAGAGGCACATGCACTCGACCCTGAAAATCGAGATGATGGAGGATACGCAACCTTCGGCATTGTTCGTGATGGTATGAGTCACGTGCGTGCAATTGCTGAAGTTCCAACATCGGACGATCCCACTGGCACCGATTTGGACAATCCGTTCTCTACAGCGGGACGTCCTGTTTACGAAACTAAAATCATCAGCATTACGATGATTGGTGTTGTCGACCCTGATGGTGAACTTTCAATGCAAACTTCTTCGGAGGAAACGGAATCAGATACCCTAACAACGGTTGCTTTCGCTGGTTTGTTTGTTATCGTCGCCATAGGCATCGGCTACGTGGTCGTCAAGAGCAAGTCCGATGAAGATTCTCCGGTTTATGAAGCCGAATTAATCGAAGAGAAGGACACGTCTAAGACAACGTGACGGATTCGAGGAGCATACCACTTTACTTTCTCGAGGTGATGGGAAACAACTTCCCACTGTCGATCAGCGTTGTTCGCAAATTGCAGGCACTTGTGCATGGTTTCTTCACACCATGCATCGATTCGTTCCTCCTCAACGTTCATGTGGATGTGGAGTGTTCCCCCTGTTTCCTTCAACGATTGAATCGCGGGTTCCCATGACGCTTCTGAACTAGGCAAATAGCCGAGGAGAACACGATCCGCGGTCCCTTTGAGTTCTCGCAGGGTGACTTGGTTATCGCCCGGATGAACCGTCAGTCTCGATTGAACATGGTTCTTCTTTGCTGACCATTCGAGTGCGTGGATACTGTTTGGATTGATTTCACAAGCGTGTACATGGTCAACTTTGGCGTGAACAAGAAGTTGCATTGTGTAGTAGCCAATGCCTGCATATGCATCGATGACGATGTCTCCTTCAGCCTGCAATGTTGTCATTCGATGACGCTCTGTGACATTTCCAGACGAATACATGACTTTCGTCGCATCAAATCCGTAGACAAGCCCGTTGTCTTTGACTTCCACCCATCCGCTCTTACCGTAGAGCAACTCGACCTGAGAAGAACGCATTTGATCGTTCGCAATCGGGTGTTGTCGACCAATTCGCTTCGCAGAAAGAGCTTGTGCAACAATGGAGAAGAAGTCTTGGTGTTGGTGAACGATCGATTCCCAGCCCAGTTGCTGAAACGCATCCTTGGGAAAGAGGATGAGGTCATCAAGACGTTCCCATTTTTTCGGAATGGATTGCAACAGAGCCTCATTTACACCAGACAACGATGCAATGGCATTGTACATCCGGCTATGCGGGTCCATCGCAGGTGGTGCTGGCTCAACTTCCATTAGTTCGAGTCTATGTTGGACATCAATCATATTGGGAAGCAACCCTTCGTGAACAGGTAGCGCTAGTTCACCCTTAATGCGCCTTGGTGTGAACGCACGGTCGAGGAGCTCTTGGTCGAGTAGGATTTGTCGGACTGCTTCTCCGGATGTGAGCGGAACGAGGAGACATAGTTTCGTTACCATGCAGACGCCAACAGTCTTGCTAGGGGGAAGTCCTTTGAAGGTCTTCGGTCTGTTGGAACTTCATGGAAGAACGTGCAGTATGGAGGAATCGATTTCTGACACTGTGTTTGACGTTACTTTTCGCAACGCCACTCCTTGCCCCACTTGCTTCCGCTGATGGCATGACGACGTGCGATAGTGTCCCTGGATTCAGCGATTGCGATGACTACGATTCAAGCGATGATGGTACGCCTTTCCAACAAGATTGGATTCGTGGAACCTACGATTTTGATTTGCAAGATACATCAACTATCCACATGACTTTGAGTTGGGCCGTTCGTGAATTCGATCGCAGTAAGGTTGGCCTCGATGATTCGACCACACAAGCAGCACTCGAAGCTGACGGTCTCGACGATGATGATGGGATTCCTGCCGATATGATTCGAACGTATTTCGCTTACGATGATGGTACTGGAACCGTTGGTGACAAGATGTTGGTCGAGGTTGAAGACACCATCAATGACCTCCTTTCCAATGGTTTTGGTACGGTTACAGCCATCAACACGCAGTACGATGGTATCTACACTGAAGCAGGTTCTTCCGAAGTATGCACAACCGATGCAACACAAGATTCAGTGTACGATTCAGGTTCAGGCGTTACGGAAAACAACGCCTTTGACCCACCAATTTGCTTCTCAACCATTGCGGAGATTGAGTTGTCAACGAGTACGTTCAATCTTCTTGAAAATTCAGACCTTGATCTCGAACGAGCCTACCAAGGTCTCTTAATCATGGGTTCAGAACTGACGACACAATTCAGCGTATTTGCTGAACCAGGTCATGCATCGACCTTCTCCATCAGCCCTCCTGATTATGCAGCCATCGTCGGTGTTGACAGCAATGGCTCGATTCAACCACCAGCATGTCTGCCTGCAGCCTGCGTTGGCCAATGGACGGTCGACAATCTCAATGCTGGCGTAGGTGCATCTCGCGTCGACCAGACAGTGAGTCTAACGATGGGCTATCGCAACACATCAACGACATCCATTGTTGAACTTGACCCGAACGAAGAGGCGGTAACGCTCCATCTCAAGGTAGACTTGTTTGACGAACAAGCAGTTCAAATCGACTTTGTTGCAGGTATCAACTACCTTGACACAACAACGATGGACAACTGGGGCATCTCATTGGTTGAATTGTCCAACCTTGCAACGATTCCACAAATCACTTCGGACGGTATCCGTTTGGCGTATGAGAACGGCATAGCCCCACTTGACGACTTCACAGACCAATTCCCGGTCGCTTCGGTTGGGGATGCGTTCTCTGATTCCATTCCAGGAGCACCTGATATCCAGATGGGTGAATTGACCTGGGTAAGCGATTCTGTTGCGGATGGTATCGAGGGGCCTGCTGGCGGTTTGAATTACAGCCACTCTGTTGGTTGTTCTGAAACAGTGACACCACCAAACACGATTTCGTATTGCATTCAGGGGCCGAGCGCTATGGGTTATGATCATCCAATTTATTTGCGCTCGATGAGTAATACTTTCGAACTTGGGCTACTCGACCTCATTCAAGAGAATCTCCCAGATTCGGAATTTGAGATAGACGGAGAAACGTACTCCATCAGCGATTATTTTGATGTCATCACGAATGAAGACCTTCGACGATTGATGGATGCTGGTCTCTCGCTGGAAACTGTCCTTGACACAGGTTTCCTCGAAAGTATGATTCCTTCCGACCTTCCACCGTCAAAGATTACACTTGAACTGATTCTACCAAGTTGGATTGAGACCATAGGCGGAGATGATCGCATCATCCTCGAACACTCTGAATCTGGTGAAAATAGAAATGAAATCTCCATCGCAGGACCTTCCCCTTACACATACAATCACCCAATCTTGAATGAGGACGGACAAACCATTTGTTTGCAAACGCAAAAGACCTGTGTTTCTACATCTCTGGAGATTGATTTCGACACCTTCGATGTCAATGAGTGGACCAAATCTGTCTCAGTTGAATTTGGTCTTGAAGCCAGTGCTGTTGTTCACAGAATCGCAGTTCCACAGGGGTATTACGATGTGAACGATGATACAACTGTCCGAATGGAGGTCATCCCAAGCGATTTGATTCGGCTCTTTGGAGACATCATGAGTCGTAGCGATAAACCAATCAAGATCGAGAGATGCCTTGAGCCTGATACTGCCTTCACCGATTGTCCCGTGTCACGTCAACTTGTGTTCGAACTTACTTCAGACGGATTGATGCAATTTGGAACCGATGTAGGTGAAATTCTCACCAACGAAATTCATCTTGCTGCGGAGGGCCTTGAGGATGTCAAGGAAGGTCCAGAGTTTTCGGACGTAGATATCAGCGATTTTTCAATCGAAACAAGCCTTGCAGGGCTTGGAACACCTGGCCCAACCGTCTCCGATGAGGTCGCCTTAAGTGTTAGTCTCAAAATCCAAAAGGTTCGGTTCACTTTGGCGGTCTCGAGCCCATGGGGCGATTTGTTCAGTGGTGACCCAGATTTGATTACCCTATCACTTTTGACCGAGGACATTAATGGGGCCTTCCGCTCTCCACTGCTTCAACCGATGGTCATGATGGTTGATGAAATGTCATCGATGATGGCAGCCAGCGTTGTTTCCTCGGAAGGCGTTACCTTCCCTCCACTGGAACAAGAAGCCTTGACAGTCGAGACAGGATCATGGGATACGACCATCCATGAAGAGACGGAATTTGACCTTACAGGACCTGTCAGTTTCACCTTGCCAAAGGGCATCATTGCCAAGGAAGCTACATCTGCCCAAGGGAACATGATTGTTACAGAAGATGCGGAAGGTCGTCAAGTCATCACGTACACAATTCCACCTGATGGTCTCGATGATGAAGTGACACTTCGCTTGCAAGTCACGTGGTTGTACCTTCTTGGTCAGTTCTGGGCCTATCCGGCTGTTGTCGTCATATTGCTGGTTCTTTTGATTCGGCGACGTCGAAAGAAGAAGAAGAAAAAGCGAGCTGCAAGAGAATCCAAGAATTCCCTGTACAAGGCTCAGAAGATGGGATTGTCCGAATCGGATTTTGCTCAAATGGCCGGATTGGTCGACCGACAGGTCGGCGGATATGAGGAAGGTATCGATCCGTTTGAAGCGATGCAATATCCGCCTGAACAGCCCTAGCGATGCAGGCTTTCGTGAATGCGTTCTGCAAGAGAGGGCCCAATGCCTGGAACGGTTTTCAAATCATCAATACTGGCATTGTTAATTCCTTGGCGGCCACCGAAATGACGCAAAAGTGATTGCAGCTTTTTGGCACCTAAACCAAGAACGTTCTCGAGAGGGTCGCCCAATCGACTCTTCTTGCGACGTTTTCGATGGAAAGTATTGACAAAGCGATGTGCTTCATCGCGTGCATGAACAAAGACACGCCCTCGGCGGTCAAGAACAATTGGTTCGTACCCTTCTCGATGGAGCGTTTCTTCTCGTTTTGCTAACGCAGCAAGGATGAATTGATCCTGCACGCCGTGCTCATCCAACATCGAACGTATGGTTGAGAGATGGGTTTCTCCACCATCGAGAAGGAGCACATCAGGCCATTCTTCTTGTCGCTTCAACCATCGTTCAACAACTTCTCGCATCATGCGTAAATCATCCATTGCATCTCCCTTGACGATGTAGGTCCTGTATTCCTTTTTGGCAGGACGTCCATATCGAAGAACAACACTTGCACCTACGCGTTCATCGCCCTGCAATTGAGCCATGTCGAAACAGACGACGTGGTTCATCTGTTCAACATCGAGCAATCGTGCGGCTTCATCAGCTGCTCGCTGTTCAAGCGAACCACTCGATTTGTTTGCAAGTCGAGAGACTTGAATCTCGGCGTTTTGGTCGGCAAGTGTCCGCAACGTAACCATGTCTCCACGCATAGGTGTCCGGACTTCAACTGAAGCGCCTCGGCGGTCGTCCAACCATTGTTGCAATCCGTCGAGTAATGGTGTAGGGGTTAGCAGCAAACGTGGAGGCCTGCGGTGAACGTAATGCTCGCTAATGAAACGACTGACTGTTTCACCAATATCGCCACGGTGAACGAATGGCCAGACCTCTTGTCCTTTGACGACGCCATCATCGGCATGAAGAACGACAAGTGCAGCGAGATCGCCTTGTTCAGCGAATCCAATGGCATCACAATCACGATACAACTTGCTTGAAACAACGTGCTGTCCAATGGTGGTGCGGATGGATCGAATAAGATCGCGGTAGTAGCCCGCCCGCTCAAATTGCATTTCGCTTGAGCAAACATCCATTTTTTCGCCGAGTTCTTCAAGGAGTTCAGTCGCTTCACCATCGAGAATTTTCTTGACGGCGCGAACCTGCTCAGCATACCCATCTCCGCTGATGCACGGCCCTGTGCAGAGTCCAATGTGCATGGCGAGACAACCCTGTGGAAGCAATTCTTTGCAATCCCGAATCCCGAAATGCCTTCTCAAAAGTTGCATCACTTGCTTTGCAGCACCCGCATTTGGAAACGGACCCCATCGATGGGCTTTCTTCGGTGGATGACGCGTGTACATGATGCGAGGAAATTCTTCGTTCGTCAACACCAGATATGGGTACGATTTGTCATCCTTCAGCATGGAGTTGAATCGGGGTTTGTGTTCACGGATGAGTTGACGTTCGAGGATTAATGCTTCTTGCGGTGTCGTCGTAACGATGCATTCGACATCATCTGCTCGAGCGACCAACTCTGGAATCATGTGTCGATCAGGATTTGTTGCGAAATACGAACGAATCCTCTCATTCAAGCGTGTTGCTTTACCAACATACAACACCCTCCCTTCGGCCGTTTTGAATAGATAGACACCAGGTGTGGCAGGCAAATCGATGGATGCTGCATCGACCGCCATACTGAATCCTTGCGTCCATAGGTCAAAAAAACCTGCATTGTCTCTTTTGAACATCAATAGGACAACATCAAATGCAAGGCTGTGCAGAAGGACCTGAGTTCAGATGCTATCGCCCGCCATGCTGCGTATTTTGGGTTGGTTGGATGAACATCCATCAACCCTTGAAGGGGCATGGGATGTGCCACGAAGCCTTTCACTCGAAGGAATCGCAGACGGAATTGGTGTCGTACGCTCAGCCCTGTTTCAACCCATGTCAGTCCTAGAAGAGGAAGGGTTTCTCTATACGCGACAGGCACACGTCATCGGCGGGGGGCGAAGGAAACGCAAAGTTGTTCACATTACAGAATCAGGCCGCAACCAACTCCATTCACACACAGGGGGTATTCCCGAACGACGTGTAAGATCCTCACCAAAATTGAAGGGACAACTTCCAGAATACACGCATGTACACGGACGCAATTCTGAACTCGAGTTGATTCGAGACGCCCTTGAGAATAAGGTGCCAGTACACCTCCGGGGAATGCCAGGCATTGGAAAATCGACACTTGCTCGAAGAATTGCAGAAGATTTGATTGAGAAGGGCCTGAACGTTCACTGGGTTCAGCTCGATGCGTATTGTGATGTCCATGAAGCCATGCAGCGGATGGAAGTTGATGCGCCTCAGATTCTGGATGTTGAAGGATATGCGTCCTCTCTCGAAGATGAGAATGTTGCATTGGTGTTTGATGATGTCCACAGTATTTCGTCCAGACATCAAGAATCGT
>CATISI010000132.1 GCA_949538025.1 Candidatus Poseidoniaceae archaeon | reverse complement strand
CTACCCCCGATTGACTTGGCAGTGTTTCACGACAATGGTTACACCCGTCAGCAATGCCGTATCACTGACTTGTGGTTCTGGACATGCGATTCCCAACGAACGACCTGCGGGGATACGCACGAAGATGAATATTCCTTCATTGGAAAACCACTTATCGATGGATTCGACCAGCGTGGCCGTGCATTAAAAGATGCAATGCGAGAAGCTTTCCTTACGTTTTTTGAAACTCATCAACATCATCGAGTTGAACCCTATCCTGTTCTCGCACGCTGGCGTGATGATATTCACCTCACCATTGCATCGATTGCTGATTTCCAACCCCACGTTACCTCAGGCCAGGTTGCGCCCCCGGCGAACCCGCTCACTATCTCGCAACCATGCATTCGATTGACGGATGTTGATGCTGTTGGTCGCTCGGGTCGACACTTGACAACGTTTGAGATGATGGCTCATCACGTCTTCAATCGACCTGATGACGGCGAGATGTACTATTGGATGGAAGAGTGTGTTGCTTACTGTCATTCCATGTTAACGGAAACATTCGGAATTGATGACAAGGAGATTACATACGTCGAAAATCCATGGTGTGGTGGAGGAAATGCGGGCCCTGCGGTCGAAGTGATTGTTGGCGGTCTGGAACTTGCAACCCTGGTATTCATGAATCTCGAAGAATCCGAAGATGGTGACATCGAACTCAAAGGAGATTGCTACAAAGAAATGCCATTGCAAATTATCGATACTGGCTATGGTTTAGAGCGATTTTGTTGGGCTGCTGCAGGAACGCCTACCATCTACGAAGCGATTTACCCCGAAACAGTTGCTTGGCTGAAAGATCTGTCAGGCTTCTCTGACGTCGTCACCCAATGGCCTGATTTGGACTTGAATCAACTTCTTGGTGAGATGAGCCGTCTTAATGGAATTATGAACATCGAACCTGGCGTCGATGCAGAGGAACTCTCTCAGTTGTTCATCGCTCGACTTGGACAACGTGGCGTTGATCTGACGAAAGAGCAATTCATGGCCATTACGGAACCTCTGTCTCGTGTTTACGCCATCCCAGACCACCTTCATGCCTTGACGCATATGCTTGGTGATGGTCTCGTTCCCTCCAATGCGAAGGCAGGCTACTTGGCACGTATGCTTGCCCGTCGAATCCTAAGAATGCGTGATGATTTAGGAATGGAAGTCTCGCTTTCAGACCTCATCAAGCATCATCTTGATGTCAACATGAGGGGGCATGAAATGAAACAGACAAGGGATGGCTTATTGACCATCATGAATCTTGAAGAGGAACGTTACAGCGAGGTTTTGAGAAAAGGGACCAATTTGATTCAACAGTCTTTGAAATCTGTTGACCAAAGCGCTGACGAATTGCCTGATGAGTTGCTCTTCCAACTCAATGATTCGCATGGCTTGCCACCCGACATGGTCATCAACATGGCTCAGAAGAGTGGATGGTCACACCTGCGACTTCGAACTGGATTCTCTGCGGAGATGGCCGAACGACATGCAAAGATGGCAAAGGCTGCAGCCGCTACAAGCCAACAATCTTCACTCGTCAATCAATTACCGATTCTCCCAGAAACAGTTCCTTTGTACTACAATGATGTTCAACAACGTAGTTTCGATGCGAGCGTGTTGGCTTCTATCCCGCTTGTTGAGGGAGCCGGTCCAGACGGAGCCACCCATGCAATTGTTCTTTCTGAAACGTGTTTTTATCCAGAAGGTGGAGGGCAAGAAGGAGATTACGGTTCACTCACGACAGACGGAACGTCACGTCAAGTCTTGGACACCCAAAAAGAAGAGAATCTTATCCTTCATCTCTGTGATGGCCCGCTCGAAATCGGGGACCTTGTTCACGGGACCATTGATTGGCGTCGACGGAAGCAGCTGATGGATCATCATACCGCAGTCCACATCGTAGGTGGTGCTGCACGACGCATTCTTGGCCCTCATATCTACCAGGCAGGAGCGAACAAATCAACTGAACTTGCTCGTCTTGACATCACACATTACCGTCGGCTTACTCGTGACGATTTGGATGCCATTGAAATTCTTGCAAACAAAGTTCTAGGACAGGTTTCTCGTACTGAAAAGACCATCCTTCCTCGCCATGAAGCCGATAAGAAGTATGGATTTGATCTGTATCAAGGTGGTGCTCCCAAAGGTAATGAAATTCGCGTGCTTCGAATTTCTGACCACGATGTACAGGCTTGTGGCGGTACACACCACGATGAGCCTGGACAAATCGGCTCGATTCGCGTTGTGCGTTCCACTGCGGTTCAAGACGGTGTCGAGCGCCTCCACATCGTAGCAGGTGAGTCCGCGCTCAAGTTTGCACGAGAACAAGACGAATTGCTCCGAGCAACATCGCAAACATTTGCTGTCTCCTCAGAAGACCTACCGAAAACCGCAGAACGTTTCTTCTCCGAGTGGAAGGAACAACGCAAGCGCATTGAACAACTCGAGGCAGAAATCGTTCGACTTCGAACCTCAGGAGGCGGCGATGATTCAATGACAATTGACGGCGTTCGCGTCGTAATTATAGAAGTTGAAGGGAACTTGAAACAGTTGACTTCAATGTTGCAAGAACTCACGCGTGATATTGCAACACCAACACTCGCCGTCTTGGGTTCCAAGGAAGGAGGCGGCAAGCTCATGATTGCATGCACAGAGAATACGATTGCATCCGAACGTTACAACGCAGTTGAGTTGCTCCGGTCGATTATTCCATTTATCAAGGGTGGTGGTGGCGGTCGTCCAACCATGGCTCAAGGTGGAGGTTCTGATGCAAGCGGTCTTGATGATGCGTTGCAGGCCGCAAAAGACCTTGTTCAATCCTGAAGCGATTCCAGTGCCAATCTGTCAAATTCAGACGCAGCGTTCTCAATAGCATCACTCAGACTAAACCATGCAGCTTCTTCGATTTCCCCTTGCTTTAATTTCAATTCATCAATCGAGCCGTTCCATCGCCCACAATATGTGAAACTGACAAAAGATACACCGTCTCTGAAGAACGATCGTTGCGTGATAACAGGTGTACGCTTGTCAAGTTCGATGAGAATTCCTAACTCTTCTTGTGTTTCTCGAACGCAGCCATCTGCGGGCTCTTCACTATGGTTCATGTAACCTCCAGGTAATCCCCAATATCCTTTGAAGAACCCTCTTTCAACCTTGGCCATGAGAATCTCGCTCTTGTCGTTACGAATCATGACCTTGGATACGAGACGATGAAGAGAACGATAGACCGCTTCTCGAGCAACTGGATGAACGGTGTTGTCAGAGACAACTTTGTCTTTCCAAGTCCAATGCTCCGGCCAATCGATTTCCGGTTCTCCATGAAGGACTGTGTAAGTTTCATTTCCAAATCTGATATCAGTTTCTCGACCCACTGACCATGTAATGCCGTGACGTTCAACTTCCTCTGGTGTTGGAAACCGAAGCAAAACCTCGCTTGTGCTCCGGCCCATGATGCAATCTCTGGGTCCATTGCCATTCGCATCCACCAGCAGAAGTTTTCCGTCGTGTTCGAGATAGACGACGGTCCTCGGGTGCATGTGCAATGCTTGTCCTCTCCCTTCATGAAGCCTCGTCTTTTTCGGAATGGTTGAAGTAGGACTTTGCCGTCGTTGAATCATGCACGTAGAAGATATTCGTCCGGAGGGCTGGGCTTGCACATATCTTGTCTCCAACAACGGTGAAGCCGTCTTAATCGACCCTGTGTACGATTACATCAAACACTATGAAACGGTACTTGCAGAGCGAGGTCTCAATCTTGCAGCATGCATGGCGACACATACGCACGCCGATCATATCACCGCTTGCTTTACGCTCTCCAAGGACCGAGGAATTCCCTTTTACATGTGGAAGGATACGGCCTCACTTGGCGTAACGGATTACATCGGCGAGGATTCCTCCATCACCATTGCTGGCGTTGAGTACACGTTCTTCCACGTTCCAGGACACACGCAAGATTCTGTCATCATCTGCATCGATGGTCACATTTTCACTGGTGACTTTTTGTTCAATGGCGATGCCGGTGTTGGACGTGATGACCTTCCCAGCGGCCGTCTTGTCGAACACTGGGAATCAATACAATCGCTCTCTGTACTGCCTGATAACGTACTTGTCTGCAGTGGACATGAACCACCAGGTACTGAGTTGCAAACACTTGGTTGGAATCGTGAGCACAACCCAATTTTGACCATGGCTTCGTTCGATGAATTTGTAGAGTGGCAAACCCAAACTGCAGAAAAGCTCGGTTCTGTTTCAAAAATCAAAACCGCTCTTCCAGCAAACATCTTCGCAGAGATTCCTGATGAGATTCCGTGGCTTTCACAGTAAGTGCAAACACATTTGAAGTGTCTTCTCGTCGATTGAATATGGCCAAAATGAAACGTAAGAAAATCCACTTGGTTTTTTTCCTTCAATTGATATTCCTGCTTTCACTAACCTCCCCTCTTGCGCAGGGTACAAATCCATACGGTGATGTTAGTAAAATGGACAAAGCTCTTCAGTCTGCCTTACAATCTGCACAAGGTGTAGATGAATCCTTTGAGGTCATCTTCCAACTACACTCACCGGTAACATCCGTTGACATGGCTTATTTTTCCAAGATTGGAGCAACGCACCTTCACGAAGCGAAATTGATTGATGGTGGACTTATTGAAGCCCCTACGGATGTTCTTCGAAAACTTTCGAACTGGGAGCGTGTCGAATATCTTGAATTGAACCGGGAATTGGACTTCTTCTACTTGCCTCCTGACTGGGGTGGCGACCCCACCGATCCTTCTCTCATGATGCACGAAACCACACATGTCGTTCGGGCAACGGACGCATGGCATCGGGCCATCATCGATGTCGATGGAAATGTTCAGTTTGAAACGGACAATGCCTTCACAGAGTGGGACGGTGATGGCACCGCTGTTGTTGACCTCGACACAGGCGTCGATGCTGGTCACCCAGACTTTGATTATCTTGAACCTTGGACAGGTGAAAAGGTCATCTACTCTGCGAAATGGAACGGCGTTTGGACAGAAACCCGTAACTCCGACACATCCTCTGGACACGGTACACACGTCGGAGGAACCATTGCTGGAAACGGCGATGCATCCGCAGGTCGAAGGGCAGGTGTTGCCAAGGGTGGACAAATGGTTGCGCTAGGAACAGGCGATGGAGCTTCCATCTTTGCTGCGGAACAAGGCCTTGAATGGACGTATGAGCACTCGATTCCATCACAAAACCCCTATCATATTCGAGTCGTATCAAATTCATGGGGGACAGACGGTGATTACGATCCAAACGGTGCAATTGCTACAATCACCGACAGACTCACCTTCGAAAACGGTGTTGCAGTTATCTTCGCCGCTTCCAATTCAGGTGGTTCAGGTGGTGGAGGCGAATGTGGTGGTGATTTGCGAACAAACGTCTACGCTAACACGCCTTCGGCAATCTCCGTTGCTGCTCTAACACACGACGGAACACAGGTCACTTCCTTTTCTTCAAGAGGCTGTATGAATCAACAGCACACTTGGCCAGATGTAGGTGCTCCAGGTCGTGACATTTGGGCGACAGCTCCTCGTGGAACAGCCATAGATGCAAGCACTCGTACACAAGGTGACTTGTACTACATGGCCATCTCTGGGACTTCGATGGCAACCCCTCACGTTGGTGGCATGGCTGGAGTCATCCTCGACATTGCTCCCTCGTTGGGTGTTGCAGATTACCATCGTGAGGACCACGATGAAGCCGATAGCCTCGTTGGTGGTGAAGGCACAGCTGCATACGGGCAATTCGAAGATTGGGATACAGCCAACTATTCACGTGTTCACGAACTTGAACTAATCCTTGAATTAACGGCACGTTACGAAGGAATGGACAATGCGTGCGAAGAAGGTAACGACGAAGATTCATGCAACGATATTCCCGAGGAATGTTATCGCTCGGCAACGGGTGAATGCCATGATTGGAGGGTTGGTCATGGTTTGACCGATGTTGATGCAGCCATGGCATTGGCACGAACGCTTCAACTCATGCGCGACCAAGATGAGGACGGTTTTGTTGATCATCCAGAATACACAGTTTGGGATGCATGGGATATTTACGAATCTATGATGGTTGAAACATCTATTCCAGTCAATACTGATCGAGTAAGCCATAGTTGGAAGGGCGATTGGAATCATTTCAACAACGGTGCCACTGGAGCTGTGTATTACACAGAAGATTCGCATTATGTGTGGATTCCAAACGGCACAACTCAAATGGAGGCTCGCTTCGTTCCAACAGAGTTTGATTTGGATACCGCACAAGGAGGTGCTTTGCAACTTGAAATCGATCTCGGAGAAGATGGAAGCAACGATGCACAAGGAGCGTGCACACGTGTTTCGGACGCATGGATTTGCGACCTCGATGTTGAATCATCGCACTGGAACTCATGGGCGCATTTCGATGTCACCGGTCAAGCATTCACGTTCCTAGGTATCCTCAACGATCCTGAGTTCTTTGAATCTCGAATTCCCTACACGGTTGATGTTACACTCACCTTGGATTTGAGCGAACCCATCGACATTTCCATTGAGCAACGACCTGATTTCTACTCGGACCTCGACCCGGCATCGCCCTCGGATGCTTACAATCCCGAGTACGATGGAATGCTCACCTTCACACGACCAGTGTACGACCAACAAGCCGTTGCGGCATTGATTCAGCCAAAGGAAGTTGTCACAGACGATGTTGAGGAAGGCTTCTTTTCGGCGCTAGGCGATTTGTTTTCCGATTATTTCGGAGCTGCAAGTTTCTTCTTCTTGTTCGTTCTATTGAGTGCTGTTGGCATTGGATATCTCGTGCGTTCGAGCCGAATTGATGATCCGAAGATGTTGGTTTCTACATCTCTAGACGCTGAACTGATTGAAGATTAGAGAGGGTTCTTTGGTGCTTCTTTTGGAGCACTACTCGGCATCGATTCGAGGTCCTCGAAGGTCAGTTGTCCGGTGTGAATTTCCTCAATTTCCTGAAGCCGCTCTGCCATTGGCTTTCGAACAATAAATTCGATACGACCCTTACTTCGTGTCAAATCATAGGAAAGTGGGTCAAGTGCTTCGATGACCTGTTGTTCGAACGATCGTTGGACTCTTCGTCCTCTCCATATTGAATACCCCCATTGATATGCAATTCCAACGATGGCTGCTCCATAGAGGATGGCAAGGAAGGTTGCAGCAAACAGAGCTGCATTTCCGCCACGTGCTTCCTCAAGCAAATCTCGCCCGAGAAGGAAGATCAAACCAACACCGACCAGAGGTTTGAGCAACGACTCTACCCATTGATCGATTGGTATGAGTCGACCTTTGGATGGATCAACAAAGACAAGGTCTGTTTCAAACGCTGTTGAGAGGACACCGACCAGAGCCAGCAATGCGATATACAGCAAGGAGGAGAGAATGATTTCTGTTCCAAAGTTTTCCAACTTGAAGATCCAATGAACAATCAAATAGGCGAACAATCCCAGAAATACGCCACGTGGTACTCTGTGAAAGTGTTCAATGTGCTGTGAAAATTCAGTGTAATTCCGCTCTTGTGCAGGATTTCCACGATGAGCTTGAGGGATGTGGATGATTTGCCAATGCATTGTTCGCTCGACAAGGCTCATGATTCGAATTAAAACGCGTTGCCGAATAAGGACAAATTCAACCAAAAGAATCACAGGCAGACCAACCAGCATGACGGGAAGGGCAACTATGAAAGCAAGTGGAAAAATAATCAACGCTGGAAGGATGAGAAAATGGGAAATCGATAAAGGATTCAATATATCTGCTTCAATCAACCGCTGTCGTGATGGAGTAATTCTCAAGCTTCGTGCAACATCGTTCAGCGAATGTCTGTAACTTTCCAATTGTCTTCCAGAATCAATGATTTGTCGAACGTTTGTTCTGTACTCCGATTCCTCATGACTTCCGCCGATCCAATACTGCCACATAAAGCGGAGTGGAATCGCTGCCAAAACGGGCACAGAGAGGATGCCTAAAGCCCAGATGAGTGACTGAAGATCAACCTCTGCTGCCATAGGCTCACTTGACTACTCCAGTTTTCTCCTTCCTATCAATCCATTGTGACAAATTCGAACCGAACCCAATGTTCTAACACCTCATGGATAAGCATCAACCATGCGAAGAGTAGTCGTTACGGACGGTATGGCTCAAGAGGCCGTCAAGAAACTCGAAAATGCAGGTTGCGAGGTTGTTCAGGGTTTCATCGACCAAGATCAACTCATTAAGGGAGCATTGGCTGATTTCGATGCAATCATTGTTCGTAGTGCAACTAAACTGACGAAAGAAATGTTGGAAGTGAGTCAACCTCGACTAAAAGTGGTAGCACGTGCAGGTGTGGGTGTCGATAACATCGATATTGACGCAGCCTCTTGTCTAGGCCTACCGGTTGTCAACGCACCACGGGCGAGTACCCAGAGCGTTGTGGAACTCACCGTTGGACATTTGCTTTCTTCCATTCGATTTATTCCACGTGCGGATCACTCTTTGCGTGAGGGTAGGTGGGCAAAAAAGGAACTCAATGGGACAGAACTCCATGGAAAACGGCTCGGCCTTGTTGGCTTCGGCCGGATTGCACAAGGTGTTGCGAATGTTGCTCAAGCCTTTGGGATGGAGGTTCATTCTTACGATCCCTACCTGCCACTTTCCATCGCAAAGAAAGCGGGTGTTACGATGCACAAGAACGTGGACAACCTTTTCAAAACGTGCACGCACATCTCCATTCACTGCAACCTGACTGATGAGACTCACCATCTTGTCAATCAAAAGCGCATCAATATGATGCCTGGCGTCGACCCATTCAATCTGAAATGTGGGAATCACGTCGTTAATTGCGCCCGGGGAGGTATTGTTGATGAAGATGCAGCTTTCGAGGCTCTTGAATCTGGACAACTGTCGTCCTTGGCCCTTGATGTCTTCGAATACGAACCAGTTGACTCCGCATCACCTCTTCTTCAGCATCAGAACTTCCATGGTACTCCGCACATCGGGGCTGCCACCATTGAAGCACAACGACGTGTCGGACTGGATATCGCCGACGCCGTTCTCACTGTCTTGGATGGTGGCATGGCAGAAACTACCGTCAATCGAAGCGATCTCTCCTGACCATTTTCACTTTTCAGAAGGGGTTCGCACAACGCTTCACTAGCGTTCGTCGTTCCAACACTATGGGACGAACTGTACCAACTTGGCGAGGACGCGTTGAACAAGAGATCGAAATTCTCGTACCGTACCGGCGTGCACTATCGCATGAGGATCGCTGTCGTTTTGATGCGATGCTCCATGATGTTCGCATGCGTCGAGCAGCAGGAGGGATGCTTCCTGCGCACGAGGCGTGGAGGCCGATGCTTTTGTCGATGATTCTTGGCGCTCATGAACGAATTCAAGCGCTTGAAGAACGTATTGTGTCTCTTCAACAACACATCTTATCTTTGGATGGAGTGAATCATGACCAGCATTAGTGGCTGGATTTTAGACGCCCATCTCTGCTCAGCGCAACTCGAAATGCTGGTATGGATTGTGACTGAGGAGGGTTCCGTTGTTTCATTTCGCGAGCCTTGGCATCCTACACTTCATGTCGCCGGAAGTTCATCAGATCTCGAGCATCTCATCGAGTGGTTGTCGCAGCCAGAACTCTGGATTCGATACGGTCTGCAACGTTACGCGTTTGAGAAAAAACGACCCGAATTGGGTTCCTTCGATACGAAACGTATGCTCGCACTTACGCTCGAATCGTGCGCGACGTTACGCGCCCTCGCTGAACACATCGATGCGCGTGGCGAGCATGTTCGATACAACCTTTATTCTGTAGATATCCGAGCTGAACAGCAGTATCTCACCTCTAAACGATTGACCATTGGTTCACCCGTGCGCCTTGAAAACAACTACCTCTCGCTCTTGGAAAGAGACGTTCATCGACGCGACTGGCGTTGTTGTCGACTTGAAATTGTTCTCGAGCAGATTGGTCAAGATGGAACACTGTGCCGCCAGCCAACGCGTGTTCTCGTTACACCGTGCGATACTTCTGGCAACGTCACGGGCCCACAAGTTGCGTTTTCTCTTCAGCAATCTAGATCTCTGCAACAATTGGAGCAGTGGTTTGGAGAGTACGACCCTGATCTTGTGCTGTCGTTACGTGGCAATACCGAAGGGCTTCCACATCTGTTGCGGTATGTTGAAGCCAAACATACAGCGCTTAGTCTTGGACGAAACCAAACCCCTCTGAGACAAGTTGGTCAAACGAGAGTTCTTTCGTCCTATGGGCAGGTGTTACGAAGCGACCCTCAGTTCCCACTCGAAGGTCGTATTCATATCGATCTTTCGTCAAGTTTCATGTTCCGTGAAGGGGGACTCGATGGACTGTACGAACTTGCGCGTGTTTCCGCTACACGAATCAGTGATGCATCGAGAAAATCTCCGGGCTCGGTCATCAGTGCAATACAATACCGAGTAGCGATGGAAGATGGTGTGCTTGTTCCGTGGAAAAAGACGCGTCCTGAAGACACCAAGTCAGCATGGGATTTGCTGCAATCCGACCGGGGAGGGCTCTATTTGGATAGCCGACCTGGCGTCTATGCCAACGTCATCGAACTCGATTTTGCAAGCCTCTTTCCTAGCATCATTGCAACGCGTAACATCTCTCCTGAGACCTTGAATTGCAGTTGTTGTCAACCGGCGAAGAACACCATGCCCCTACCTCTCCACCCTGATGAAGCCAAAAAGCGGTTTCAATTGCAACAGCAGCAATGGAAATCAGCAAGTCTTGCTTTTCCTCAACAATGTTCAAATGCGTTTCAGGTCCCTGAATTGATGACGCATACATGTGGTCGAAGGCACGGCTTTCTCGGTCGAGTCGTTGCACCTCTCATCGAACGTCGTCGTCAGCTTAAGCAACAAATTGTCGCCAAAGGCGATGCCGCCGATCGTCAGCAGAATGCTCTCAAATGGCTTCTTGTCACGTGCTTTGGTTACACAGGATATCGAAACGCTCGTTTTGGTCGTATTGAAGCACACGAAGCCATATGCGCCTGGGCTCGTGAACTTCTCCTGCAGACCATCGATTGTGCTCAACAACGTGGCTGGGAAGTGTTGCATGCCATTGTTGATTCCATCTGGATCCGTGATCGTGAGGGTCGCTCTCTCGAAGAGCAGCATCAATCTGCGATGGATCTCTCGAATCATGTGCATAAAATGACGGGCATTCCTCTCGAATACGAAGCAACGTATCGGTGCATTGCCTTTCTTCCAAGTCGGATGCACAGCGGTGGTTCACTAACGAAGTACTGGGCATATGGCGAGAAGGGAATGAAGATTCGGGGCCTTGAGTTGCGGCAACATTCGACGTGTCCTTGGGTTGCTCAACTGCAGACGCGAGCGTTGGAGTTGTTGGCGGATACCGATGATTTGATTGACAACATTCCAAGTTATCGTGTACAGTGCCAAATTCAACGACTTCTCCTCGACGAAGTGCAACGTCTCGAACACCATCAGGTGCGCGCAAAGGATTTGCTCATTGCTCAACGAATTTCTCGAAGGCCTTCCAAGAATTCCTCACAAACCGTAGCCATGTTGGCTTATCAGCGCTCAGAATCGCTGGGTTATCCTTTGGAATTAGCTTCAAAGGTACGTTTTGTTGTGTGTACACAAGATGCCGTCAATCCATTGCAGCGTGTCGTTCTTGCACGGGAATGTGAACATCAGGACCACCCAGTTCGGCGCACTGATGTTGATTATTATCGTCGGCTTGCTGTGCGTGCAATATGGTCGGTTCTCGCTCCGTTTGGATGGTCGGAAGAGCAATTGCTTGAGCCGCCAGTTGTTCGGTTGGATCAATGGATGTGAAATGATTCAATTGCTGTTGAGCTATTGCATGACTCGGTTGTTTCATCGCCACGTCGTAGATGCCTGTGGAACTTGCGAGTCGAAGTGTTGTTTTCTCTCGGTCGCCCCATGTTCCTCTCAACCGATGGTGAACATAAGGTCGCATCGTATGCTTGAGTTGTTGATGCAAGGGCGACATCGCCTTTCCATCAAGAAGAACAATTGGACAGTATCGAGAAACTTCTTCAAGCGAGGCCATGCAATGGCGTAGAATGGAACGTGCTTCAAATCGTTTGATTTGCTCATCAAGAAACATTGTAAGCATACTATCAACAACAATCATCGATGCCTGTGTTAATGCAACCTCATGTCGAACTCTTTGAATCAGTGCATGCAGTTGATGCAAGGTGAATCCTCGTCCAATATACAATCGACGTAAACCGTCTTCGATAGGACAATCGAGTGAACGCATGGATGAAAAAAATCTGCTTGGATCAAATCGATGGCCTCCATCTATCCAATGCACAGCATGTCCTTTTGAAAGAAGAATGCTCGTCCAATGTTGGGCAAGTAACCGCCCGTCTTGTCCAAAGTATCCCGGTCCCTCAAGCAGGGTGATGCCTGTCGAAGGAATGCGCAATTCACTAGGTTGTCGTTCTACTGGATGCATTGTCTCACCAAGTATTGCCAATCACCGAAATCAAACCTCAGTGTTTTTGCAGAGAGTAATGGAAAAGTGAAGGATGAATTTCAAACACTGCCGACAAGTGTGTCGATGTGTGCGTGAGGAGCGAATCATCATCCATTGCGACCTTGATGCATTTTTTGCATCAGTCGAAATTCTTCACCATGGCTTTCCTGAGGATGAACCGTTGATCATTGGTTCGGATCCGATGCAAGGTCGTGGACGAGGTATTGTTTCAACATGCAACTATGCTGCAAGACAATACGGCGTTCGGTCTGCGATGCCGATTTCTGAAGCATGGCGCCGATGTCCAGGTCACCCTTTTGGCCCTGCACGATTCATTCGGGGTACTCGGTCGTTGTATTCGATGGCTTCTCGACGGGTCATGAAGATTCTGAGGCAAAATTCAGACAAATTCGAACAGGCGAGCATCGATGAAGCTTATCTCGATGTCACTGAGATTGTCAAGCACGATTGGGATGAAGCGATGGCTCTTGCACGAAGACTCCAAAGATCGATTCATGAGAAAGTGGGTCTGACCGCTTCTTTTGGAATTGGGCCAACACGAATCATCGCAAAGATGTCCTCCGAAGTGAACAAACCAAACGGTATTCATCGAGTTCTGCCAGACGAGGTATCGGAGTTCTTTGATGCTCGATCTGTAAGAGAAGTACCTGGTATTGGCCCGAAAACTGCGAACGTTCTTGCAGAGTGGGGTGTGACAACCATGGACGAGGCGGTTGGATTGGGTGAGCTCGCTCTTGCCAGAATGACATCTCGCCGATTTGCTTCTTGGTTGTTAAGGGTGGTTGAGGGTTTGACATCCAACGATGTCAGTCCTCTAAGATCTCGCCGCTCGATTGGTAAGGAACGAACATTTTCCAGCGATCAAAGTGATCATGAGCATGTACTTCATCTTCTTGAACAATTGACGCAGACTGTGTTGGAAAAAGCACGAACTGAGGGAATTGCGGGTCGCCTTGCAGAAGTCAAAATCCGATACACTGGCTTTGAAACACACACGCACGGTCGTTCGATACCTGTTGCCATGGATGATACGGAGGTGTTTCTGAGACAAGTTCGCAGACTGTTTGCAGAAAACGTTCACCAGGATGAAAAAATTCGTCTGATTGGTTTCCGACTGGGTCAACTCGAAGAAATGGACTTCCGTCAAACCACGCTTGACCTTATTGATGAATCAGAGTAATTTGTGCATCCGAGTGAGGGTGTCCTTGAACCCTTTGAGGTTGTCTGGTATTGCGATGCCTTCAATTTCAGCATTCAATGACAAGCCATTTTCCTTCTTCGTTTTCCAAACTTCACTGTTGAACGATTCAATGTCTGAAGTTTTGGCATTCAAATCCTCATCGACAGGCGGTAGGTTTGGGAAGGAATCAACATCAACTGCGCTTGTTTTGTAGAGCGTCATCGAAATGTGATGACAAAAGAAGGGACAAATTGGGCTGAATGCAGCGAGGAAGTCACGTAAAATGTTGTGAATGGTCCAAGCAGCATGTTCATCTCCGTCGTACAATCGAGATTTTGCCATTTCAAGCCAATGTGAAGGCAAAATCCCTGTTCCAAATGTCTTAAGAGCCTGAGTGGCAGTGTATATGTCGAGGTTTTCCCAAGACGTTCGAACGATTGCCATCATGGTTGCAAATTCGGACTGAATCCAACGATCCTCAATCGGATATGGTGCAGGTGGTTCTTCATCTGGACAATCAAACTGGCTGGCAAATCGGGCGACGTTGAATATTTTCGTTAGTACACCAAAGTACTTCGATTCAATCTCTTCTGGGTTGATGTGGAAATCATCTCCAACTTGAGCTTCACATGCCTTCCAGAGTCGAAAACATTCGCTACCAATTTTGTTTGCTTTGAGACTGACCGACCCATCAGGTCCTCGGACCTTCCATGAACCTGTTCGTCCTCCAGCGCCACATTCGAGGACACTATCAGCATCGATTCCATTTCCGAGCGATTTCGACATCTTTCTGCCCCAAGGGTCCATCCCCAATCCATCAATCCACACGTGTTTGAAGCCAGGCTGTTCGAGCAGCAGTGCGGATTTGAGCAGGGTGTAATACAACCACGTACGGACAATCTCTTTTCCTTGTGGACGCAATGCTGTCGGGAACGCCTTCTCGAAAACGTCAGGTTGGTTGAGATAGCCGCTGACGAATAGATTGGAGTTGGAAGAATCCATCCATGTGTCGAATACCTTCTCTTCGCCACGGATGTGTCCCATCTGCTCCTTGAGTTCGGAGTAAGATCCAATGTCTTCTCGTGTATCTCGTTGTAACACTCTTGATCCTTCTGGTGGTGCGTCTTTCCATGGCTGTACATAGGTTCCAGCAGGTGGAACGATGATGCAATCCTCGTTTTCGCTATACCAAATTGGAATCTCAGTATGGTACCATCGTCGTCGTGATATTGGCCAATCGATGCTGATGTTGTCCATCCAATCCAGTAAGAATTGTCGGTTACGTGGTGGATGGAATTCAATCTGTTCTATCAAGTCGAGCATCTTTTCTTGCATGTGTGTTTGGCGAACGTACCATTCTTTCAGAAGGATAATCTCCACAGGATTCTTTCCTCGTTCTGAAACGGGGACTTCCTGCTGTCGCTCCTCAATAGCATCGATGTTATCCTGTATTTCCAACATCTCAATCGCTTTTGCTCGGGCATCAAGAACCGATAATCCTTCTAGCGGTCCCGAGATTGAGGTCATGCATCCGTTCAAATCTATTGCTTGGAACGGCGCTAGGCCAAGTTCTCTGAAGACTGCAACGTCGTTTTGATCACCAAACGAACAAACCATCAAAATTCCACTTCCGAATTCGGACTTAACCGAGGGGTGTGTCTGAATTTCAACGGATTGTTCACGTCCGGTTACCGGCATTGGAAGAATGGCCTTCTTTCCAATAAGATGTTGATAACGCTGGTCATCGGGATGGACAACAACGACGCCACATGCACAAATCAATTCCGGCCGAGTTGTCGAGATGATGAGGTCTTCACCATCTTCGGTCTTCCAACGAACGTCGACCAACTTTGTCATTCGACCAATTCGCTCTACTTCAGCATCGGCAATCGTGGTTCCTTCCACAGGGTCGTAGATGTTTGGTCTCAAATCTTCGACGATGTCTCCTTTTTTGAACAATTCAATGAAAATTGATTGGGTTACCGATCGGTAATCAGAAGCGTCGGTGAGATACTCGGCGGCGAAATCGCAGGATAATCCAACACGAGCAGCTGTTTTTCGCATGGCTTGGGTGAACGTCTCAATGGTTTCACGACATAGGTTGAGAAACTCTTCTCTGTCGTAGGTCTTCATCTTTCGCTTTGTGTTCTTTTCGACGGTGAATTCAATATTGATTCCATTTCGGTCCACGCCCCAGGGGAAATAGACTTCCTTACCCAGCAACCGCTGTGAACGCGCTAGGACATCAATCATGGAATATTGAGCAACAGCACCAATATGCCACGTTCCTGAGGGGTATGGAGGTGGTGTATCAATCACAAAAATTGGTTTCCCGCTTTTTGGCTTGAAACCATATCGTTGTTGATACGCGCTTTCATCGGCGTAGTGTTGTTCCTGTATGCTCTTTTCGAGGTCGATTGACCATCTTTTTTCTGGAAGTCGAGGCGTTCCCATGCTTAACACCGGCCCTTCCCCCTGTAACTGGGGGGGTCCGATTGACCCTGTCTGCGTTTCTTTTTCAACGGTTCCCTCACAACGAGACAGCAATACTTTCAATGAAAGACCCTAGGGGATGCTGGGTAGCCGTATGCCGGATGACGCCAAAGAGAAAACATCCTCTCATGATGGGGAGGACGTTGGGCGTCTTCAGGCGATTGCTGATTACAGCCGAGAACGTGTACGAGTAGCCTCGGTTGACATCTCTGCTCGTGTACGTGACTTTGATGCAAAAAAGGCTGTTGACGCAGTCCTTGAAGCTCCAAAGAGGCTGAAACGAGAATGGCAAAAATCTGGAGCAACAGGTGCTATCACGCGTTTCCCGGTTGCAACTGTTGCCTTGTTTTTGATGATTACATTGTATTTCGTTACAACGTCAGGATTCCTTGACGACACGCAATTTGATGATGATCCGAACGAACCTGCGCTTAATGTCAACGGTGACATGGAAGTATATCTTCCCGATGGAAGTGAGGTCAAGGAACTTATCGAAATGGTTGAAGCTGATTGGACAACTAACGTCATGGTCATTTACATCGAGTCAGATAAAAACAACATTACTGACCAAAGGATTTTGCAAGAAATCAGTTACGTAGAGAAAAGCATCAACCCTTACGTGTCTGATAACGAGAGCGATGACGTTATTTACATTCTTTCAATTTCTACGGTACTAAAGGAAATCAATTCGAGTTTGCCTCGTGTGCGAGATGCTTTCATTACCGAACTGGGGCGTCAATGTCCAATCGGTGAAGATCTATGTGAAAACTTCGCAGGAAGCGTAAACACGGCATTGTCTGCAGGTGACGATCAATTTGCTGGTGGTTATGAAATCCCGTCCCAGACAACCATCGATTTGATCATCGGGGAAATGTATGAAAACGACGGATCACCAACTCCAGGTCTTGATAAACTTGCTAGGAATACTAACGCATGCAGCGGCCAACCGGACGACGAAGGGACTGATGACATCGGATGTTTTGAAGGAGAAGACATTAAACTCGATCGAGCCATCATGGCGGTTGCAGTTGTAGACTCTGTCGAGGCCAAAGATATCATTGAGGCAACACAACAACGACTCGACAACATCTCAGTCGAACAGCGGCCATGCGAATTCGATCAAAACGGCAATCCAGCGAGCGCCGACCGTTGTACTTGGGATGACCTTGGGTTGAAGATGACCCTGACAGGGCCTGTCCCAATTACGAATTCAGTGACTGAGTTTTCATTCCGTTTGTTTTGGGAAATTTTCCCGATGGCTGTTGTTTTGGTTGCACTTGGGTTGTTTGTTTTCCACTCCGATTTACTGCAAGCAGGAATCTCGGGCATTCGCCCAATTCAAGGAATCAAAGTTGTCATCATTGCCGGACTTCCAACATTATGTGCAGTCTTTTGGACGCTTGGAATCATAGGTGCATCGAATTATGAAGTGACGATGACGGTCATTATCGTCGGTCCAATTTTGCTTGCACTGGGCGTTTCGTACGGTTTGCACATCACCAACAGGTACGCTGAAGAGGAGGGCAGCAGATCCGAAAAGATGCAGGCTTCGATGAAGTCGACCGGTCGTGCGGTTTTCCTATCTGCTGTCACAACCGTTATTGGGTTCATTTCCTTGATTTTCACGCCAATGGCGCCGATCAAAACAGTCGGAATTGCTCTCTCAGGAGGTATTGTCGTTGTCTATATCTTGACTATGTTCATGGTACCGAATCTTACACTGATTCTTGATTTGCGTAAACCGAAACATCCTCCATTGAAAGTTTTCGATGCCGCGGTGGATATTCCGGTCAAACGCAATCGTAGCTTGATCGGATTTTTCTTGATTCTCGTACTCGTTTCAGCGACGCTGGGCCAGGCTAACGTTGAAGAGAACATCGACTTGCTAGGCATGGCTCCAGAAGGTGAACAACCGGTCATCAAAATGAAACAATACAGCCGTGAATTTAACGCAGGGCAAATCGGTATGGTTCTTGTCCACGCCAACGTATCTGGTGATATTCAGGACACTGACCCAACCAACGACGATCCGGCTCAAAATCTGAAACTCATTGACGGGCTAGAGAGAAATCTCAACACCGTTGAAAATGCATCTGCCGTATCTGTTGTGTTTTTGATGAAAGCAACGGGATTGGGTACCACACTTTCAGGCCAACCCATTCTCGCTCAAATAAAAGAAATTCCTGGCTACAATGCCCTTCCACAAGAGACCCGAGAAATCTTCGAAATATTGCTCGACCAAGAAGTCACACAAGGTGCAACTTTTTGGGATCTGTTGACGACTCCCGAAGAATTTGGATTGCCGGGTTCAAGACAGACTCAGATTTTCTTGCTTGATGTATTCTATTCATCACTAACAAAGGAAATGCGTGAGATTTTCATTAACTCGGATTATGATCGAACGCTGATTTACATCGACATGCCATTCATTCCAGTAGCTGATACTGCCGTAGCTGTTGATCAAATCAACGAGTACTCTGAAGGATTCCAAGGTACGCATCAAGAACGTGCTGAAAAATTGACAGGAGTCGCTGCAACCGCTATCGAAGTCAACAAATTGATTGTTGACTCACAATGGACCTCGCTTGGATTTGCCATTGTGCTTACACTGATTGTACTCGCTGTCGTGTTCAGAGACATTCGTTATTCTCTTTTGACGACATCACCTGTTATCGCCACCGTTGCACTTCAGTGGCTCGTCATGTGGCAAATGGATGTGCCATTATCACTCGTAACGGTCATGATTGGTTCGATTCTGGTTGGAGTGGGAGTGGACTTTTCGATTCATATCGCCAATCGTATACGTGAACTCGGCGGTGGAATTGAGGCGATTCGTTCCGCTGCAGTCGGAACAGGAATGTCGCTATTTGAGGCGGCAGTCGTTACTTCCCTTGGTATGTTTACTGCCTATCAAATCCCGATTCCTGAAATTAAACCGTTCGTTACGGTTATCCTCATCTTGCTTTGGGTTGCGGCAGCGAGTGCCCTACTGCTGCTTCCTGCCATCTTCGTCACGCTTGAGAAACTTGGAATCGGTGTTGTTGGAGGACCTTCTGCGATGTCGAGGCGATTGGGACTTGGAAAAATGAAAGCTGATGACCCGGACGTCTTGGAGGCCGTTCTCATCCATGATCCGAGCAACAAAGAAGCGTGGTGAAGCCAAGCAAAGGGATAAGACCTGTATTCCTACCAACAAACATGGTCAAGTATTGGTTGATGAAGTCGGAACTCGATGTCTACCCCTATGCGCAACTTGTTGCAGATGGCAAGACACATTGGGACGGTGTTCGCAATTACCAAGCACGGAACATGATGCGAGACGAAATGAAAGTTGGAGATTTCATTCTCTACTATCATTCTAACTGCAAACCACCTCACATCGCAGGTATCGCCAAAGTATGCAACGAAGGATATGGTGACTTTACTTCGTGGGATTCGTCATCAAAATACTTTGACGAGAAGTCAACTCCTGAAAATCCTCGATGGTTCATGGTCGATATTGAGCCTGTATGTGAACTCGAAAACATCGTCTCATTGGATGCTGTTCGACAAGAAGAAGCACTTGCGGATATGTTGTTGATCCGAAGAGGACAACGACTCTCGATTCAGCCAGTCCAAGAAAACGAGTTTCGACACATCTGCAACATGGGTGGCGTTGACCCATCAATAGTTGAGTGAAGTGATTCCATGCAACACATTAGCGCAACAGACCGTGCTCTGAATATCGAGTACGCCATTCGCGATGTGGTTGTTCCTGCAACTGAACTCGAAGCTCAAGGCCACTCCATCATCAAACTCAACATCGGCGATCCAATCGCATACCCTGGATTGCCAACACCTAAACACATGGTCGAAGCCTTCGCCAAGGCTTTGAACGACGGGAGGAATGGTTACTCGCCATCTTATGGTTTACCAGAGTTACGTGAAGCGATTGCGAATGATGAACGAACAAAGGGTTGGCCTGCTTCAGCGGATGATGTGTATGTTTGCCATGGTGTAACAGAAGCCCTTCAAGTCCTATTCCAAGCGACTCTGGACGAGGGCAGTCAAGTCTTGGCTCCGGGCCCCCACTATCCTCCTTACATGGCATATCCACAAATGTATGGTGCTGAAACAATCGAATATCGATTAAATTCGGATAATGGATGGGCGCTTGATTTTGAAGACATTGAATCAAAAATGAACGATGAGGTTCGATTGTTTGTTTTAATTAATCCAAACAACCCAACAGGTGCTGTGGTTGGTCAAGAAGAAATTGATCGGTTGCTGGAGATTCTGAAACCATGGCCCAACTGCATCCTCGTTGCTGATGAAATCTATGACGGTCTTGATTTTTCAAACCGCCAAGTAAGCGTAGCAAGTCGATCGAATTCAATTCCAGTTGTAACTATGAACGGTGTCTCAAAGGTCTACTATGCACCTGGATGGCGAATTGGATACATGGCAATTCATGACCCAACATCCATTTTGAACTCAGTCCGTGATGGTGTTGAACGAATCCTTCGTTCGCGTCTTTGTGCATCCACGCCAGCACAATTGGGATTCTTGGCTGGCTTGCAGGAAGATCGCTCATGGATGAAAGAATATTCCAAAACTGTGAAACAACGTCGTGATGTCTGTCTTCAACGAATATCAGAGATTGAGGGGCTTGAAGTCGAAACACCCGAGGGGTCATTCTACATGTTCGTTCGATTGACGGACGATCAATGGAAAGAAAACGACAAGCAGTTTGTCCTCAAATTACTCCATGAGGAACATGTTCTGCTCGTCCACGGTTCTGGGTTCAGCCGAGACAAAGGAAAAGGTCACGTTCGACTCGTTTTCTTGCCTGATGTTGCGACTCTTCATACAGCGTTTGACCGCATCGATGCATTCCTGAAAAGACACCGCACTGCGTGATGAACGACGGCGAAGTATTCATGATGAATAATCACAGGGTATGTACCATGCGGAAGGTACTCTTGGGCAGTGTCCTTTTTTCGTTGGGACTCCTTCCACAAGTTTCAGCATCAACGGTTGCACAACCAACAGATTTTGATGTCGCCTATCTTTACCCTCTTTTGACTGCTCTATTTATTGCAGTACTGCTGTGGAAATTTTTTGTTCCTCGACAACTTTCTGCGCTCCAAGTAGCGTTTGAAATTGACGATAATTTGTACGAAGTTCACCGATTGACGCGTACCGTTGACGATGCTCGGGATATCCTACAACAGGGTCGTGTGGCCTTTGGTGTCGGACTTTACATGATGGGAATGCTTGGTGTTCTCCTTTTGATTTCTGAACTTGTCTTCCAGCCCGAGGTTTACTTCATGCCGAATTTGTGGATCATCGGTTTATTCGTGCTACTTCCTATTCTCATCTCTCCTTGGGAAACCATGAATGCTCAGTTGGCAGGTAAAGGTGATACAAGAATAGGTGCATCTTCGATTAGTGTCGGTGTTCGACGTATTCTCACGCTCTCTATTCTCCTGTTTGCTACATTGATTGCGCTCTTTTATGGTATGAACCAAAATGACGGAAAAATCACTCCTGTCTGGCTTGCGATTACCATGTTGGTCTTTATGGCACCAACGATCCTAGCGTATGGTCGCATCATGGGTGCCTCTTGGAACATGCTACTCGTGAACAAGTGGAGAACTGCAAACGGTCGAAAGAACCCAATCGATCCTGACAAACCCTCCTTTGTCAACCGCTTGTTTTCACTGCTTCTCGTCTTGTTTTTGATTACGATGCCAATCACGGCCTTGAACGGTATTGTTACTGTCTTTCACGTCCTCTACAATAGTCCGAACAACAGCGAAGAGATTCTGAATTTTGGCGGAATCATTGGCCATTCCATTTACGTGCGAATCGACCTTATTTCGGAGATTTTGTTCCATTGGGAATTCATCAAATCCATGCCACAGTTCTTGTCGTTTTATCTCTCGCTGAACATTGCTATTGTCGGTCTAGCGTTCATTTTTGAACTTACAAGAAACTTGATCCTCGGTGGGCAGACATTCGGCGGAATGTTTGGCGTAACACTCGACACACCGCGTGAAATTCGAACCGAAGAAGCGGCACAAGGCCGTCAAATTTCATTTGCATTTGCTGGATTTTCTGGTTATACTGTTCTTCTTCTCATTCTTGTTTGCTACAAGGAATTTGGGGACCTCATGCCGTTTACTTCAGACTTGGAAAATCGAGGTTTTAACGAAGAAATGCGATTGCTCGCTACTTGGATGTTTATTGCAGTTGGTAACGCTGTTTTCCTCTTCACTTGGTTGCTATCGATAGCACGATTGTCGCCTCTTCGCCAGATTCGCTTTGATTTGGATCCAGAAGAGCGACGTGAAGGTGCTGTTATGATGGCTGGTGGCGATTGGATGCGTGAATACATCGATGATGCTGCTCTACAGGAAGACCTTGACGCTCTCATTCGTTTCCAAAAACAATCAATAGAAGGTGACCAATCCTTGGTTCGCCACGAAAAAGCACGTGCTAAAATGTGGTCCTGTGCCATCCGTGGATTGTGGCCGAAAGCCATCGAAGAAGCAAAGAAGGTACTTGCACAATCGGGTGGTGACGACGACGAAGCAAGGATGTTGATTGCTACTGGCTACATTGCGACTCGTCGATTGGATGCAGCACGAGGCGCGTTGCGTGGGTTGCAACAGCCTGAAGGATATGACGAGCCTGAACTTCTTGCCTTTATTTGTGAATGGATCGACCCTTGGCACGGAAGTGTCGACGAGGATGATTTGTGGGATTGGGAAAACAATTCGACGATTGATCACCTGAACGAAAAGATGCGGATGCTTCGTTATTGGTCGCCAACGTTTTCAAAGGAGGCCACACAGCACAACGACCGAATCTCCCTTGTATCATCGATATCCAATGTGGCCACGCTACGTATGCAAAGAAAGCACGAGGAAGCGTTGGAATTGGCTCTGGAATCTGTGAAGCAAGAACCGCTCGGAGTTCGCCCCCGCATTGCTGCGGCATTATGTCTGCTCGATCGAGGCGATTGGCATCAAGCCCTCTCAATTTACAAGGAACTGCGTGAGAGCGATGTTAACGACCCTCGTGTCAAGGCACTTTCTGTCATACTTGGTCACGAAGAAGACGCTGAAGATATTGAAGTTTCTCTGGTTCTTGAGAAAGGAAAGTCCTTGCGACGGTGGCTCGATGATGCTCCAGTAAATCCTGTAGCAGGCTTAGCCACAAAAGGTGGTATAGATGAAGCCATCAACGCCAATGTTATGATTGTCAACCACGAGGCAGTTCGTAGAGGCATGACACCACGTTATTCATCATCGCTCGTTCATCGAATTGTTCAATTCTTCCTGCTTCCAATGGTGTTCATTCTTGCGGGGATTGGGCTGGATTCCGCTTATGGAGCTGCCGAAGGTGCGGTTGCTACTGTGACATTGTTCGTTCTTCAATTTGGAATACACCGATTCAATCGTCAGCAACGCAAACAAATCAAACACCGAGATCAACGATCCTTGGTTCAGTATGCAAAAATGATGAAGCGTTCGAAGGTTAAACCAAGTCGAGATAACATTCCCGTTGGAACACATCTCCTGCTGTCTGGTATCCTTGTGACAGTCAACGGTGTTGTTTTGGACATTGGCCTTCCAGGGTGGTTGACGGAACGTTTGCCCAAGGATTCTGATAAAACGATTCGATCACGATTGAAGCGTAATGCGCTATCAATTTCTAAGAATCGACCTGGTAAACTATCCATTCTTTCGTCAGGATGGTGGCTGAAGAGGCCGAAAGAAGAGGGTGCAGACACGCCTGCACTCGAACGATTGATTGGCCCTGTTGCCTACAGAGGCCGACAAGCAATGGTGCAGAAAAAGACGACAGCGCTCAACCGCTCAACAAGCCTTGGTCCGAGTCGAACGCCTGTTTCCGACCTGAATCTCTCCAAGCGGAATGTTCCGACACATACCATCGCAAGTGAACGGTCCACATACTCTGGGCCTAGAAGGCCAGGTCAGCGTTGAATCTGTGTTGGTCGCTTCATAGAATTCATGAACCTCTTTGCCTAGCACATGTTATGGGAAATCTCTCTCCACGTGATTCGGTTAACGCAGTACTCAATGCATCAGCGAAAAGTGCACGATTGTACGGGCATGGCCTTGGCATGATCGCTTCTGAAAACATCATTTCACCTAATGTTAAGCGGGCAATCAATTCAGATCTCCATGGGCGATATGCAGAAGGGTTACCTGGTAAGAGGTATTACCAAGGCTGCGATGATTTCGACACAATCGAGGATATTGGAATTAATCTTGCAAAAAAGGTCTTTCAAGCAAATTTTGCCAACATTCAATCCACTTCTGGAACCGTTTCAAATATTGGAGCACTCAAAGCACTCGCAAAACCTGGTGATGCCATTACTGCTGTTTCAACCGCAGATGGGGGTCACATTTCCCATGCCCGAATGGGTGCTGTTGGATTACGTGACCTCAACGTTTCCACGTATCCTTGGGACGAGGATCGGATGGAACCGGATGTCGATGCATCATGTGCTCTCATTCGAGAGGTACAGCCCCGAATTACACTGGTAGGACAATCGGTGTTTTTGTTCCCTACTCCGTTGAAAGAATTAGCCCATGCAGCACATGAGGTCGGATCAACGGTGATGTACGATGGTGCGCATGTCCTCGGTCTTATTGCTGGTGGAGTCTTCCAAGACCCGTTGCGTGAAGGTGCTGATATCATGACTGGATCGTCACACAAAACCTTCCCTGGTCCTCAAGGAGGATTTCTCCTCTCGTCAAGCGAAGATGCATCGTTTCATCGACGTCTCAACAATGCAATGTTCCCCGGCGTGTGCTCTTCTTACCATTTGCACCACGTTGCAGGAAAGGTCGTGGCACTTGCTGAATTTGAGGCGTTTGGTCAAGCCTATGCGAGCGATATTGTACGAAATGCAAAGGCCTTTGCTCAGTCACTTGCTGCAGAAGGGTTTGATGTTCTTGCTGAGTCAAGGGGTTACACGGCATCGCATCAAGTTCTCACACGACACGGCGAAACCGATTCAGGAGCAGGTGCTATTGCTGCACGCCAACTTGAGGAAGCAGGAATCATCACGAACATGAATATGCTTCCAGGCGATACAAAGGCAATGTCTCCATCTGGACTTCGTCTCGGCGTTCAAGAATTGACTCGTGTTGGCATGGGCGTCAATGAAATGGCGGAAGTAGCATCGCTCTATGCACGAGTTTTGCTGAAGCAAGAAGCACCTGAGCAGGTCCGCAATGATGTTCAGCATTTGAAATCCGATTTCCAGCACGTCCAGTATTGCTTTGATTCCGAATCCATCCCTGCATACGAAGGGATGTGAGGTTCATCGAAGCAACCGTTTCTTTGGATTTCCTCTCAAAACGCGGCCAGCTTATCCATCCACTTTTCGGTGAAGTCGTTCTTTGGAGACAGCACGAATTCCACTCGTGGTGGAATCAGTTTGAAACCGTCATCAATCACCCTTTGAGCCGCACATTCATCAATGGCGTCGTTGATTCTCTCGAGTTCAAGAATACAATGCCTCAGGTCGGTGGTTTGTTTCGGAAAAAGAAATTCAAGAAAGAATCCAATCGAATCGAGTCCCAACTCGGTTGGGGTACATTCCAACTCGAGGACCAAAAGGTCGTCCACAGCGCTCACTCCCTGTTGTCTGTAGCGTTAGGTCAGTACCTCCTCGAGTCCTTTCATGATCAGCGATTCAAGGTACGATGGGTCGAACCGAGGCCACAAACTGTGCAACTCGAAACAGAAGCATCCACTGATCTTCCATGTCCAAAGCCTCTCGAAGCTTTGCCATGGTCCATTGTCAGCCAGCAGAAAAATACAGATTTTTCGTTGACAATCGACCAGCACTCTCCAAATGAATTGAAGTTTGAAGGCGAGCGTGTCGTTTTGATTCCAATCGAATCAATGGAACGCTTTCTCGTTGGGTGTCTACCATACGTTCCTCAACAAGATGTTGAATGGTTCGATGCACATTCATGTAAACTCAACACGTTTGAGCACCTCCTAAGAGCGATAATACAGTCAATATCCGGCATGTTTCTTAAGAGTGAGCAACCTGTCTACATTATTGATGAAACTAGTTGGCCTGCATACATCGAGAACTACATTTGTGAGCGAGGATGGGGCAATGCTCACGTTACTGATTACGACACATTAGACTTTACTTTGGAACTGAGAATGTCCATGCAGTGCCAATTTCCATTCACGATTGGATTACTGTGTGGAATGTGGGAACGTGCACATGGGCGAGCTTGTCGACTATCGTTACATCGAGAAAATGATACTTTTGTAGTCAAAATCCAATCTTTACTGGACTATGGAAATCAGTGATTGTCTCCGTATTTGCGCTCAAATTTTTGAGCAAACAGGGTCAAGGTTCATAACCGAACCATGTCGTCGACAGAGTAGTCAAGAAGCGGAGGCTACATCCTATGTCACTTAATCACAACCAAATGGCGTACGCAGCAATCATCTCAACACTCATTTTCGGATCCCTTTTCGTGGGTATTAGCGGGTTCTACCAAACCTCATCGGGCGTTGGAGATTTTGATAGTGCGGCTGAAGATGAGATCACACCGCAAATCGAAATTTCCTCCGGTGATGCAATCGACACCGATGGAGATGGTTTGCCTGATGTCCTTGAAGAATCACAGTACGGTACGCTGAAAGACGACCCTGATACGGATAATGACGGTATGAGTGATGGTTGGGAAGTTGCTCATGGTCTGAATCCACTTGACAGTGGTGAAGCAGAAGAAGCTGAGGAAGAATCAGGGTCAACGAACCAAGCTGATGGTGCAGAAGTCAGCAACGAAAGTGATTCATGGCCGGACCCAACACAAGGAAAATACGGTGACCCTGACAACGATGGTCTCACCAACGAGCAAGAAGCTGAACTGGGAACTGATCCTCAGAGAGCAGACACAGACAACGATGGTTTGAACGACCGATGGGAGTCAATTTACACAATGAACGTCTCATCGCCAGATGGAACGGTAACACTGTTTAATCCCCTCTCAGGTAACTGGGATTGTTCACTTCTCAACGGTCCACTTGAACAAACACTTTCAGACATGCTCGAGGAGTTCGAAGATGCACCAACTTGGGAAGAATTGGAAAGCCCTCTTGGCCGCCACTCCTGTGACCAAGTCCTCGATTTTGATGACGATGGTCTCCTGAATTTCCAGGAGGAAGCATATGGTACGAACCCCGCTGCGAAAGACTCTGACAACGACATGCTCCCTGACATTCTTGAAGTCAACAACGCTAACATGATTCTTGACTTCCAGCTCGGTTCAAACTGCGGTGAACCCGTCATCACACCCCCTTCACAACGTCTTCCAACCGCTGCTCCCTTTGCTGACGAAGTAAGCGCATCGTGGTTCTTGTCGGACATGGATGGAGATGGCTATCTCAATGGCCCAAGTGACTGGGACACAGACGGTGACGGAATGCCAGACGGATTCGAGTATTGTTTCTCATTCAAGGACAACCATCCATTCGGTGCAACTAATCCGCAAAAAGCCGTTTCTGAACTCCTCAGCCCATCCAATGCATCGGACGGATACAACGACTGGGATGAAGACGGGCTCAACAATCTTGAAGAGTATCAAGTCGCTCTCAAATTCGATCTCGTCAATGGCCTCCCATCTTTCACTTCACCTTGGACTGAAGACACGGACCAAGACGGTATGCCTGATGGTTGGGAAGCAAGCCAGTACAACCGAACGACGCTCGAATATCCACTCAACCCACGCAATGCTAGCAATGCAAACGATGACATTGATTTTGATGGATGGGATTCGGATGGCGACGGTGACGTCGTCTTTGATGAACTTGAACTCACAACAACGGTTGTCGACGTGTACGTACAAAAAGGCGACTATGTTACTGCAAATTCAACCGTTGCACGAGGGCAATACACGCTCGGTGGTGGAAACAAGCAGACCGTCTACCTGGTTGCTCCAGTCGATGGGTACGTCTACCACATCAATGTTGCACCCGGTGATCAAGTTGACTCTCGATTGTTCGTATGGATGAACGTTGTTGAAGAATCCGAGCGGTTCACCAATTTGATGGAATATGAAGCTCGATTTGACGACAACGGCAATGCTGTTGGACGATCAACAGACCCAACACATGGGGACACGGATCTCGATGGCCTCCTCGACGGGATTGAAGTCGGTGGCTGGGAGATTTTGGTTGTCAACAGAGGCGTGCAATTGACATGGGTTGTCTCAGACCCTGGCCTCGCTGATACTGATTCGGATGGCCTTTCGGACTTTGTTGAGTTCTCTTCCGCTTGTGATGGTCAAGGATCCAACGCTTCCAATGTTGATACAGACGGCGACGGTGAAAGTGACCAGCAAGAGGCTGTACTCGGCTACATTTTCAACGGTGAACAGTACTTTACGTCGGCTTGTATGTTTGACACCGATAACGACGGACTCGAAGATGGCGAAGAGGTAATCGCCGGTGCCGATAACTTTGTCACGCATGCCAATAACTCGGATACGGATAACGATGGTCTAATCGATGGCAACGAAATTCTGTTCATTCCAAGACCATTCCAGCATGAAACCAATCCGTTGATCAACGACACGGATGCCGACGGCATGCTTGATGGATGGGAAATGCAAGTCAAGTCAACCGAAGACAACACAAATTCCCATTCTCTTTGGGTTGCGATTTCAAATTGGGACCGACCCGGATGCACTGAAAGTACATCCAACAGCTGTCTTATGGAACCAGGAGGTTATGTCTGGATCAATTGGCTCGGTGGTTTTGAGTTGCAAAAGAAGTACGAGGTCCACGAAATGAATCTATCAGGTTTTGATATGCCAGGTAATCCACTCTGTGATGGATGCAAAGGTCGCTGGGCACTTGACCCATCTCTCAACTCGCTGAAGGACGACACATACGACATCGACAACGATACGTTGCCGAACGGTGCTGAATCCCCAACAAATTGGAACACAAATCCGGTGGATGACGATACTGATGGCGATAATTTACCGGATGGATGGGAAGTGAAATACTCCTATGAAGCGATTAACAATAATCTCGTTGACAATGCGACCATCAATGCATATGGCGCACGTGGTGTCATGGACCCTTCGATGGCTGACAGTGACCTCGATGGAATCAATGATGGAGAGGAAGACCCAGATCAAGATGGTCTAAACCGAACAGGTTTGATTAAAAAATACTGCCCTGGATACAACGACTCGACCAATGCTGAGTGCAATATTGACCCCGATACACCAGACGGAATGAAATTTTACAACAACCTTGAGAATTACACCAATTTTGAGGAACTTCAAAACGGTACAAACCCTGTAACCAACGATACAGATGGTGACGCTTGGGAGGACGGCCCAGAAGTTTACTACATGGATCACGATGACGATGGAATGGCTACAGGTTGGGAGTTCCACTTCGAATTCGACCCATTTGATGGAGCAGACCGGCTTGTGGATAGTGATGGTGACGGCCATACAAATTACTGTGAGTTCAAGTGGGATACGAACCCTCGGAATCCAATTAGTTTCCCTGGTCAAGGTGAATTGTGCGATCCGTTTGAAGGTCAGTGAAGTATGTTAGGAAAAATCAAGACAGCCCATTCGCTCGTCTTGTTTTTAATCCTCAATGTCTTCTCAATTGCAGTAACTGCTACCGATACAACAACGGATCCCGAGATATCATTCGACCAAGTCGATGGAATACATGCAGTATCAATTTTGAATCTATCAGGTGAATCAACTGTTCCTCTAACATCAGTGGAAATCACTGTTTGGAACATTTCTCAACCGGACCAATGGTCTCTCCTGATTACAAGTCCTTTTCTTGATCAAGTTGTACCTTTCACTGATTCTGGTACGGATTTAACCATGTGGTCATGGGAACATTCATTCAACATGGAATCAATAGATTGTACGTGTTACATCGAAATATCGTTGCTTGAGCAGACAGATTTGATTTCATTTGGTTTGATTGCTTACATTGGCGATGAATACCATCGCCCGGTACTCAGGCATGCACTGGATATTGAAGAGAGTCAAATGTATGCGACAAAGATTTTCAATGATTATTCACTTGAATTGACATTCAATTTTTTGCTGCCACCACTAGAAATACAGTCACCCGAGACAAGCGAATTGATTCTTTCAAATGTTCGAATTTGTCCCGCACCATTCGGTATCTGTTCAGAATCCTATACAAATCTCGACAGCACCGACATTACATCAGACAACCTACTTGCAATCGAAGTTGATGCTGATGCACAATCGATACAAGACGGGTATTACTTGTTGCAGGTACAAATTCAAGATGTATACCTTACATTCTCGAACAACATTACCCAGTTTGTTGTTGTTGATCAATCCAAACCTGTTGTGAACCTATCAGCCATTGATGAAGTAAATGAATCACAACCGATCGTGGTTGATATCGATGTGGATGACGGATACGAAGGCTCGACGTATACCATAACATGGAGCATCACAGAACCAGATGGTACGCCACGTGCAGTTTTGGAGTCTGAGATACTCGATGACAATCGTTTGGTTTTCAAGCCAACAAAGGCAGGGGAGTATCGTGTCAATGCCCTGGTTCGCGATACAGGGGGGCATCTTGTGACAGTGAATCACAATGTAAGCGTCAGCAATGTTATTCCAATTATCGAACTCAGATTCGATGGTTTTCTTGTAGAAAACGGTTCAACCATCAATGTTCCATCCTCAGAGAATTGGACATTCAGTGCCAATACTTCAATCGACACGTCCAACGATCAAGATTTTCTCGAGTACACGTGGTTCGTCGATGGGAAAACACTTCTCAGCGGTAAATCCTACCTTGAGTCTGACGATCTTCAACAAACCAATTATCGAGAAATAAGGGTCCAGGTTACCGATGATGATGGCGAATCCTCTGAATTAACTTTCCAAGTTATACAGCAAGAGGAGCAATTATCCGATTCGAACACTGGTTCAATTCTGGCATCGACAGTTTCAATTCTCTTCATTTCTGCAATTGCTGTGCTTTTTTACATGCGTCAACGTAGGCAATCCGATTCGAACACAGGGTTTGCGAAATGGACTGAACGGAGTCAAGAGCCAAAGAATTGATTAAAAAACTGTGGCGCTTGGATAGATACAATGAGCACAATGTTCGACGAGGCTTACGGGACGTTGCCGGAGAAACCACCGACTCTGTCGAAGGAAGTTTATCGGGAACGACAATCTCGTTTGCTTTCCCAACACGATGTTGATGATCTAATCATCATCTCCTCTCTACAAGAAGCAACGAGGAGCAACGATGTGCATTATCCTTACCGATCTTCAAGCGACATGATGTACATGTGTGGTTGGACCGATCCTGAAGCAACGTTGATGTTTTATCATGATGATGGAAAATGGATTTCTCATCTTTTTGTTCAGCCTAAAGATACATTGATGGAAATTTGGGAAGGGCGACGTCCAGGCACAGAAGGTGCATTGAGGAATTGGCCAATCGATCGCGCCGATTCATCTCATGACATGTGCTCACATCTAGAACACCTTCTCGAGTCCTCGGTCCGTGTACACGTTCGCCCAGGTATTGACTCTCGCATCGATTCAATCGTGATGGCTGCCGTTGAGAAGCGTGATCGAAAGCGCCAGCACTTTGGCTCCGGTCCAATTAGTGTCGAAGATCCCAGCCGTCGCATTGCTGAGATGCGTTTGCGTAAATCCAAAGAGGAGATTCAACAAATGCGTTATGCTGCAGAAGTTTCGTCGAAAGCACACGAATTGGCAATGGCAGCGAGCAAAGACGGCATACATGAATTTCAAATCCAGTCCATTATTGAGGGATTCTTCGTTTACGGAGGTACAAGTGGTTGGGCTTACCCATCCATCGTAGGATGCGGTGAAAATGCAACGATTCTCCATTACACTGTCAATAATTCACCATGCCAATCTGATGAAATTATTCTGATTGATGCTGGTGCGGAGTACCAAGGTTACGCAGCTGATATTACGCGCTCCTGGCCTATTGGGGGAACCTTCTCAGATGCACAAAAGGAAATTTATGAAATCGTTCTGGATGCTCAGGAGAAAGCCATCGACGCTTGTCGAGTAGGTAACCCATACAACATGCCACACGAAGTTGCTCGAAAAGCACTGGCTGAAGGATTGATTCGTCTTGGAGTTATTACTCAAACGCTGGATGAAGCACTTGATGGTGAGACTGGTGAACTACGCAAGTGGTACATGCACAATACGGGACACTGGCTTGGCCTAGATGTACACGATGTGGGCACCTACAAGCCAGATGGGACTCCTCGTTTGCTTGAAGAGGGAATGGTCCTGACCGTAGAACCCGGACTATATTTTGGAGCATGGCGTCCTGATGTCGATTGTCCGGAGCGATATGCAAACATCGGGATTCGCATCGAAGATGATGTCCTCGTCACGAATGGTGATCCTGATGTCCTTACCATTTCGTGTCCAAAAACAATTGCTGATATTGAACGAATTGTTGGAAGCATTTGAGGTGGCCTCATGGCTTGGCAAGAGACGCTGCAACGGATTGTTTCTTCGAAGGAAGCGTTCCGGTTGACGGTGGAAGAAAGTATTGAACTCTACAATGATGCTCCTCTTCACCAGTTGATGGCAGCTGCTCATCATCGAAGGTGTTTACATAACCCCTCAAATGAAGTTACCTACCTCGTTGATCGAAACATCAATTACACCAATGTCTGCACAATTAACTGCCAATTTTGTTCCTTCTACAGGCCACCCGGTCATGAGGAAACGTACACTCAATCCTACGAGGAAATTCATAATCGCATACATGAATTGGAGGCAATTGGAGGTTCTCGCATATTGATGCAAGGAGGCGTGAACCCCGCCCTTGATTTTGATTGGTACATCGAACTGATCAAAGCATTGCGAGAACGCCATCCAACGATTGATTTGGATTGCTTTTCCCCTATCGAAATTGAGGGAATTGCCGAAGTAACTCAATTGTCCACACAGGCTGTATTGGAACATCTCAAGGATGCTGGTATGCATGGACTACCTGGAGGTGGCGCTGAGATGCTTGTTGAGTCTGTACGGAAGGATGTTTCTCCAAAAAAGGGGCACCCTGACAATTGGTTGAGGGTCATGAAAGAAGCCCAACTGCTTGGATTGACAACAAGTGCAACCAATGTCATTGGTTTTGGTGAGTCCAACGCAGACCGTGTTCAACACCTGCATCGAATCCGAGAACAGCAAGAAAATATCCTTTCACTAGGTCTACCTGGATTCACATCGTTTATCGCATGGCCAGTACAGTTGGAAGCGAATACATTCGGCAAAAGAAATCGTGGCCAAAACAAGTTTGAACGTGGAGCTGGTTCAACGGAATATTTGCGTCATGTGGCAATTGCTCGATTGTTTTTGGACAATGTAGATCACATTCAAGCATCTTGGCCAACGATGGGTATGGGTATTGCACAGATGGCCCTACTCGCAGGTGCTGATGATGCGGGATCAACCATGATGGAAGAGAACGTTGTTTCCGCCTCGGGTACGACTAAATTCAGCGCAACAGAATACGAACTTCAACTTTCGATTCAACGTGCAGGATTCATTCCAAAACGAAGAAACAGTGACTATGATTTGCTTCCAACACCAGATGCACTTGCCGACGCACCTGATACGATCAGTCAACCACCACGTCAAGCCGTTGAGTTGGTGTAAAACACGACCCATATCTCAGCGACGATGTTTCGTCCTCCTTTGCTCGATTCACCAGTTGGGTTGTACTCTTGCCCGTTGAAGAGACCTCGATAGGTCAATTCGTTGTTTTGGCCATTCATATCAACCCATGAAGTGATATCGAAACTCCATTGTTTGACATCTTGACCAGCACACCATCCTGCTCTTCCAAACGGCCATGATCCGAATTGATTGGCAACCACTCCATTGCTAACTTCGTTCTCGCAACCTGTGCTTGAATAAACGATTGGATGCCACTCATAGGTGTGGTGTGAATCCATGTAGTAGTGATGTTGATGGTCGCAGAACTCAGCGCAATTTGCATCGTCCTTTTGGAAACCATGACCCGTGATGGTTGCAACAATTTCGACTCGAGTTGTTTCACTTGGAACAGTAAAATTCAGGCTCCGAACATATCGACTCTCATTGTTGTAGGTTCCATCGAATTGTCCGCCAGTGAAGCCAAACTCGGCATCAAATGCTCGCTCACCACTTCCCCAATTTGAAAACAGGAATTTGATGGTAAGGTCTCCTTTGTTTGCACCTTTGTATCTGAATCTTCGCTCTTGTTCATCTTCAAGCATGAACAGGTACGGGCTAATGTCAGTCAGCCACCGACCTTCGCGTCCGTAGGTTGTAATCCACCGCATGAATTCAGTTCCACAAACCGAGGAATTGTCTGCGTCACAAATGTAGAGATGAGCGAGGTAATCCCATTCATGACATCCTCCGTAACTACCATCGCTCTTCTGATACCTATTTGCTCTCTCATCACAGGCATGTTCATGAAACACTTCGAGTGTGTCATAGGACGAGAGGTTCTCAGGTAATGTGAATGTAGCGTTTCTGTACGAATTGTGATTGGCTCCCCACCCACCCGCATGTCGATCGAAATCGTAGAGGGTAACAACATCAATGCCAGAATCTTGCATTCGAATTTCTGGTTCAAATTCAGCGTTCCATTGATGTGGTTCATATGTGTAGTGGAGTGGATCATTCGTTTGTGAAACCCATGCATAAATTGAGCCAGTGTCGCGTGCACGTTGGAAGCGATCGATTCCCATGAAGAAAGGACTGTTAAAGTTGGATATCATTTGACCTAAGCCGCCTTGAATGTTACTCGCATCCATATCGATGTAGTGAATTCGGCCATCCCATTGTTCTTCTTCACTTGGGTTGAGTCGTGCTTCAACATCACTCTTCCGCGAGAGTATATCATTGTGGTAACTTGAATCAAATGAGCCGAAGAACAGGTGGGTGTTGTCAGGCAAATTACGAATAAATGTACCAGGATTGGTTGACCAGGTCCCAGAATTCGAGTTTCCACTGCCGTCTGTATACTTGAACATGAACAAATAGACATCGTTCCCAGTCCACTTATTCTGGAATGTATACGTACCATTGAGTGTTGGAACTGTGAAGGTGGGGACAATGTCCATCGGGCCATTTACAGAAGTCCCTGCTGTCCATTGAACTGGCTTTTGCACGATGGCACAACCATCTGAATCGATGGTCCACCTTGTTGGACTATCTGCACAGCTGTCGACGTTGGCAAACACGCCATCACCATCGAGGTCAGCACAACCCACTGTGTTCACAGTTAGTCCGCTCGGTGTGCCTTCACATGCATCGATAAAATCGTTGACGCCATCTCCGTCCGTGTCACGTTCGATGGCTGCGCACCCATATTCATCAACGTCCGTTGCATTAATTGGCGTTGTTGGGCACAAATCCAATACTGCTCCTGTTGCGTTAACATCGTTGACATTGTCGTTATCATCATCAATGTCTTCAGTTGCATCATAACAACCGTCCATGTCAAAATCCGTGTTCATTGTTCGCTCTAATTCCCAATTTGAGCGACCTTTTGGGCACGCATCTGTTGCATCAAGTTCACCATCGTTATCATCATCTGAATCCTCAAGAAGATCGTTGCAACCATCTTGATCCCAGTCGTTGTAGAGATTCGCTGGCCAATTAATTTCCCCATCTTGGCAGGCATCACTGAGGTCAAGTATACCGTCGCCATCATCGTCGTTATCGTTGGTGTCATCATGGCAACCATCTTGATCACGGTCGTTCTGTAGCGTGCTTGTCCAACCAATGCTCGATGTACAACCATCATTGGCATCATGGATTCCATCATTATCATCATCCAAGTCCTCATCGAAATCTCTGCAACCATCTTGATCAGCATCGCTTTGAGTATTCGATGCCCATCCGTCCGATTCACCATAACCATCTGGGCAGAAATCGACATCATCTTGGATTCCATCCCCATCGGCATCGTTGTTTTCTTCTACGATGATGCTGATGTTTTTCGAATCTCCAGTGCGCGTGTATTCTCCACATACTGCACTTGTTCGGACGACAAAAGATTCAGTACGCAAGTCAAGATCCGTCAAAATATACGAAAAGGTACCGTCATCTTGTAGAGGCAATGCGCTACTTGTCACCGAAAAATCTTCTTCATCGATTTCAACCATGGCTGTACAGGATTCCAACGCTTCATGCAAAACTTGGCCTTCTAGAACAAGCATTGAAGCCTCAACGACAAGAAATTGTGGTGCGACCATCGATGTGGTTCCTTCATCGGGAAGAAGGATTTCGATTGTATTCGTCATGCTGATCACATCTCCCTCTGTTGGTACAATCGTGACATCGATATTGTATATTCCAGGTTCGTTTGGTAGCAAAACGACAGAAATACTTGTTGTCTTCTTGGTTATACTGTAATCAGACTGGCTTACAGTCTCGCCAGAGTGTGTCATCTTTGCCTCCGTAGAGTAGTCGCCTACTCCTGTCGTCTCAAGAAGGATGTTTAGATTTGCAATTTCACCAACTTCACCAGTAATTGATTCTTTATCCCACTCTGCAGTTAACGTGAACGGGATTGGAACCGGTTCCTCCTCATTGACTTCAGAATTCGAGTCACCACCTCCGAAACAACCGGATAGCATCAACAGCGAAAGCAAAACAGCAAAGAAAGGCTTGTTGGCCATGTTCAGTACATGGCCGTAAGGGACATGAATCTAACGTTCGCCGATGAAGAACTGTTCTGTTCTGGGATCGTTGATTTCAAGGTCATCGAGGTGAACGCTTGAATTTGGAAATTGAACGGGAACTGGGCAAACCCAAAGTAGAGGCATTTGCTTGATTCTTTTTATTTTTAGAATGAATTCCCAATGGATGCGGTGCAGTGGAGAATTGACTGTACCGGGCCACAGTTGGTCCGGAGGACTGATTGTAAATGTTCCATCTTCTTCAATTTTCGATGAACCACCTTCCGCAGAAAATCGCATAGGCCGCAAAAAGACGCCACCTTGAATGTCCTGCCTCTCGATTGGCGAATCTTCACCACCTGCAGTACCATCATCCAGACTTGCCTCCCAGTGATGCGGTAAGGGTGTTGAGAGACCAACAGGTGGTTGTGATCCCTCTGTTGAATTGGAAAGTTCAATAAGAGCCTCTCTTGATGGTGGAAGAGTACCTACTTGCCAATGGCATGATATCGATTTCCAATCTGGTAACTTAGTGGGCAGTTTGATTCTGCCAGTTAATGGCTTTCCACTAACAGCTGGGTGATTGAATTCGACAACCGGTTGTTCAATTGGTGTTCGAAAGAAGTCCTGTTGTCGTTTGAGATCAACAAAATTCGCAACCAAACGGAGTAGGATGGGTAGCATCAAAATGGGGACCACTATGATGCTGAGAAGGGGGTAATCAAGAAGACCAATTTGTAGGCTTTTCGTACCAACACTCGGAATGCCTATACTGCTCAATAAAGGTTCTACGAAGAGGTAGACAAGTGTGGTGAGGAGAAGAATTACGGCAGCATTGATCATTCGACGAGCAATCCCGTGGAGTTGGTTTGGGAGGATGTACCAGCCTCTGCGTTGTTGTTTTACAAGTTCAACAAATGGTTTGGTGTCATTGAGACATTCTGTTATTCCATCATACGATTTT
>CATISI010000131.1 GCA_949538025.1 Candidatus Poseidoniaceae archaeon | reverse complement strand
GGATTTGAGACCATGGATGAGTCCGATGGACGAATTGAACTCAGATGTCTCATCAGTGCTGCAGAAATGCCACTGAATGCGAGTATCAATCGGATGTATTCACTCATTGCATCATTGACGAAAGACATTATTTTGAATGTAAATACCCCTGAATCGGATTTGCTTGAGGACATTGATGAGCGAGAAGCCGAGGTTGATGCACTGCGCTACCTTGTTGAACGCCAACTGAGCATTGCGTTGGACTCGCATCTTGTTGCTTCTGCGCTGAAGCTTACCCGCAACCAAGTAGTGGAATACAGCAACTTGGCTCGTTCTTTGGAACGGATGATGGACCACGCCTACCAAATAGCTGGGTTGATCAGAGATGCTGAACAGGTGAAAATTGATGTTGAGGAGCCTCCAATAGCGCAACTTGTGGCATGGCAAAAAGCATTGAAGCAACTGATGATCAACATAAGGACACGTAACTCATTCGAAATTGAAGAGTGTCGAAGAATATTGAAAACCACACAACATGAAATTTTAGAATTTGAAAATGAACTTGTTGGAGCACGGAGGCTGTCGAAAGAGGATTTGTTGTTGTTTCGGATTTCAGAATCCGTACGAAGATTATGTGCTTATGCGAGGGACTTTGGTGAGATTCTCTTGAATCTCAAACTCTATGACAAAATTATCGTTCGCAATTGATTCGATTCTTTGATAATCATTGACGAAAATGTTCGCCTTACCTCACCAAGTGAGGGATGTGTTGAACATGAGTAAAACAAAGAAAACAGAAACGAAGCAAGCCGAAGAAAGCCGAACCATGTTGGTAGGATACGTACGCCGCAGCAATGCTGGCGGAGCGATCAAGTTGTCCATCAACACCGCATCGTTCGCAGACTGTGAAACCTATGAAACAAGCGATGGGGAATCCTATGTTCCTCTCGTTGTTTCGATGGCTGCACTCCAGCGGGTCATCGCTGGTGAGCGGGCTGTCACAACTGTTTCACAACTCCTCGATTGATTGATACAGGAGTTCGGTGAAGTTAGCAATCATGTACCCAAATGTGCATGAAGCCGAACACTGCTCAATTCCGGTTGAGCAGTGTTCCATTTTCCATTCAATATGGGACGGTATAGGGAGTACAACTATATATTCTACATTTTCGAGGTTTTAGCATGGAGACTGGGTGTGAGCCTCCTCGTGTCGTTGCAGGCATGCCAATGTACAACGAGGAAGAAACCATTGGAACTGTCGTTACAATGGCACTTCGTCACGTCGATGAAGTCATCTGCATTGATGATGGATCTTCAGATTCCAGTGCCCGAATCGCAGAAGCATGCGGTGCTACAGTAATCCGCCACCGTGGCAATCAAGGATACGGTGCTGCGCTCAAGACCTTATTTAAATCAACAAGACACAGTGATGCAGACATTCTCGTCGTCCTTGACTCAGATGGTCAGCACGATACTGCTGACATACCAAAGTTGATACAACCGATTCTCGATGAAGAAGCCGACTTTACCATCGGCTCTCGATTTGTTGAAGGTGGCGAAGGCAACGACATGCCTGCCTACCGTCGCCTCGGAATCAAGGTCATCACTGCTGCAAGCAATCTGACAAGCGACCTTGGCATCAAGGACACGCAATCTGGCTTCCGAGCATTCTCCCGGAAAGCCATCGACCGCCTACGCTTTGATGCAGATGGCATGGAGCTCTCACTTGAAATGCTCGAAGATGCAAAAGAGAAGCAACTCACCATTCAAGAAATCCCAACCATCATCCGCTACGATGTTCCAAAGGGATCGAACTTTACGGCCCTCTCTCACGGATTTACAGTACTCACCTGGGCACTTCTTTCACTTTCACAAAAGAAACCATTGTTGACACTTGGCATTCCTGGCCTTGGACTCCTTGCAACTGGAGCAGCAATGGGCATGAATACGGCACAAGGTTTCACGACCCAAATCGATACCGTTCTTGGCCAAGGATTGACAGCCGTATGGATTGGTGTCCTCGGATTGGCCTTGATTGCCACTGGATTCATTCTCCAAACAGTACGTGGATTCCTGCGTATTTTGTTGGTGCGTGAATTTGGCCTCGATTGAGTCCAATTCGTCGCATTGTTCATCTATTGAACACGGTTGGTTTAACCATGGCAGGACAACTCTCTGCAATTTTCGAGAGTTTCCGGAACACGGCGGAACCTGCTCGGGAAAAAATGGAACAGTGGCAGGGCGAGATTAACTCGTATGCAAGGAAGCGTACGGAGCAGTTGTATAGAACCGTACTTGCATCACCGGCAATCTTTGTACTGTTGCTTATTGTGATTGCAGCATTCCTTGGCCAACGTGGTCTCGATTTTCAATCACAGATTGAAGACGATGTTGAAATATTCCTCCCTGATGGTGCTGAGTCAACCGATTTGCTCCTAGAAGTAAGAGATGAATGGTCAACGGATATTGCCGTCATTTACATTCAAACCGATAATGCACGACTTGGAGGAGGTTTAGGTGACAACATTACGGATGAGAAAATCCTACGAGAAATAAGTTGGGTTGAAGGTGATGATGACAACATAGGAGGTTCGTTTACGGGACGTGGAATGGATCACAACAAGGAAGATTACGGAGCAATCGATGGCGTTCTCTGGATTATTTCACCTGCTCAAATCATGAAGGAGATCAATTCTGCTGACGGTCGCTTCAATGAATCGATGTGCGTCAATGGCGTCAATACGCGCCTTCCAGTAGCCCTCGATTGTGAGAATATACCGGGAGGCGGGCGCTATGCGATTCCTAATCAGCAAACCATCGACCAGATTATTCAGAACTCAAGCGGTGCGTTTGAAGCCCTCATCAAGGATACCAACGACAACGACCTCTCCGTGGACAGCGATGGCGATGGTGACCCAACCAACGACATGGATGGTGATGGCATCTGGGATACAACAGCCATCATCGTTGGAATGCGGTCCGATGTTCCAGAGCAATGGGGTGAATTCGATCGATTGCTAGACCATTTCGATGACATCATCGACAATCGACCCATGGAATCACGATCGACCAATATGACGGTCACAGGATTGACAAAAACATTGGAGGATGTTTCCGATGCCATTTACGATGACCTTGTCGAAATGATGCCGTATTCAATCCTATTCACTATCCTCATCATTTCTTTCCTCCACCGTTCAGCAAAGGTCGTCATCATTACAGGAACACCTATTCTCTTGGCCCTTGGCGTCACCTTTGGAGCATCTGTAGTTCTCAAATGGACCCTCACACCGATGATTGTTGCAACTTTCCCAATTTTGATTGGGTTGGGGGTTGATTATGCTCTACACATGGTCAACCGTATCGAAGAAGTGCGGCGAAAAGAAATCGAACGTATGATTGAAGAAAATACTACACGACAACGCCAAGGTAAGGAACTTCTCGATCAACCTGATCTTTGGGACAAAGAATTCTACATCCGATGTGTCACGACGATGGCAGGATCGACGGGAGTTGCCGTCTTCCTGTCCGCTTTGACCACCATTGTTGGTTTCTCGGTCCTCATCGCTCCAAGTATCGTCAACATTGCACCGATTCGATCGGTTGGACTGACACTGGTTGTAGGGATTCTCTCGACACTTATGTTCTCGATTATCTTGGTACCAGCTTTGGCATGGATGCTACGCTTCCACAAGCGAACCAATCCAGGTATGTGGAAGAACATTGGTAAGGTTCCAATACGTTTCTTCGTCGTGATTTTGTTGGTCTCCTCAAGCGTCACAGTCTACGGAATCGCAAATCTCGATGAATTGAATGAACCAATCACCGGTTCGAGTGAGGCTCCTGAAGGCATCGAATCGTTGGATAAGATTGCAAAGTATTCCGAGCAATTCGACAGTGGCCAAACCTCAATGTTTGTCTTTGATGCAACCAATCGATTCAACGACAACGAAACCTCGAATATTCGAGACCTACCTGTCATGGACGCCATCGATCGATTGGAGCAACGCATCGATGCTGTTGAAAGCACCAATACGACAAGCATCATTACGTTCTTGAAGGCTGTTCCAGTCAGTATTCAACTCACAGATGACGTCGTACTTTACGAAGGCTCACTGTGGGATTTGCTTCATGATGAATGCTGGGAGAGCAACGATCCAATCGAGTGCAACGTCTGGATTGCATTGGAAGCAAGTGGACCAAGCGGTCGTGATGGATTGCGACGGGACATGGTCAACGTTGCCTTTGACACGCTCTCGCTCGAAGTTCGCTCGATGCTTCTGAACCAACAAGAAACCAAGGCCATCATCTACGTTGATCAACCGTACATGAACCTCAACATCGCATCCGATCTCCGAGATGAAATCGATGAAATCCTCTCACAACCTCCAGAATTGCAACAGACGAGAACGTCCAAGTTGACTGGAGGGCTTCCAGTTTCCTTGGACATCAACGAAGGCATTCATGACACACAGTCACGAACCACAATCCTAACCATGCTCATCTTGACCATTGTCTTGGCCATCGTCTTCCGTTCAATCCGATTAGGAATCGTGACCATGGTTCCTGTCGCAGTCGTCATTCTTTGGCAACCACTTCTCATGCAGAGTGGCGATGTCAACGTCAACATCTTCACAGCCATGATTGGAACCATTGTGTTCGGAATTGGCGTCGATGATGCGATTCACGTGATGCATAGAATACAGGAAGAGGGTGAGAATTCGAAAGGAATTGCTCATTCCATTGAAGAAACAGGTCAGACCATCTTTGAGACGACCATCACGACTGTAGCTGGAATCTCTGCTGGATTTTTGGCAGCCTTCCCTGGTTTGGAGAACTTCTTCATGCTGATGTGCTTGCTCATCATCTTCGCCTTCGTCACCAGTTCGTTCCTTCT
>CATISI010000130.1 GCA_949538025.1 Candidatus Poseidoniaceae archaeon | reverse complement strand
TGACGATCATTTCGATGCCCAATCCATGGAGAACATGGGTGGGCTGGCTTCGAAGATGCCAATCACTGCGACAGCGATGTTGGTCGGTTCAGCCTCCATCATGGGATTGCCGCTCATTGGCGGATTCTGGTCAAAGGAAGGCATCATCGCCAACACATGGCGCGTCGCACTCGACGACCCTCGCTTCTTCCTACCTGCTGTGTGTGTTCTCTTGGGGGCAGCCATGACCGGTTTCTACATGTCAAGAATGTGGTTCAAGACGTTCGCAGGTAAGCCAAAGACAGAGGTTGCAGCAAAGGTTCACGAACACACACCATGGATTCCGATTCCACTCGTCACCCTCACATTCGTATCGCTTTCAAGCGTCATTCTTGCTGGAATGATGTTTACGCACTGGGCCGGTGAACCAGATGGCGGCTATGCCTTTTTCAGCAAGAAGGGAATGCTCAAGGGTCTTATCTATGAGTTCGAGCACGTCTTCGTCAACTCCGATCCATTCTTCTTTGTTCTGACTTACGTGGCCATTTTCATTGGTGCCATTGTTGGTCCAGGAATGGCCATGGCGCTTTATGGTGGTTCGCTCGAAGATGGCGAGAAGGCCAAGCCATGGATGCAACCGATCATCAACCTCTCCTCCCGAGTCAACGCAAAGCGTGGATTCGACAACAGTGCATGGGCCAACTCAGGCCTTTCCAACGCGCTGAAGGAACGTCTGTATTTCGATAAGTGGTACGATGCAGCCATGCTCAAACTTGTTGCTGGCTTTGCCAACATTAGTGCAGCCTTCGACCGTAACGTCGTCGATGGAACAATCAAGACCATCGAATCAACATCCCAGAAACTCTCGACTCAGGTTCGTCGTTTAACGACAGGATCAGCTCGTGATTACATCATGATGGCAGCCTTAGGTGTGCTTGTCATTTACTTGCTCTTGGAGGTGATGATTTGAACGTCGATTACCTCTCGATGATGGTCATTCTACCGATTCTTGCGAGCATCTTCTTGTTGATCCTAACTTCTCGTCTCGACCCAGCAGCGCGTGCAAAGTTTGACGCTCCTGTTCGAATGGCTGCTTTCATTATCTCTTTGGCAATGTTTGCTGTTGCTACGTTGATGTTCTTGGGTCAAATCGGTGATGCTGGATGGAACGACATCGCATTCAACACGTTTGAATTCCAAGAGTCCTATGTTTGGATTGAACAACTCGGTATCACATGGACAGTCGGTGTTGACGGACTCTCTTTCCCAATGGTTTGGCTGACAACACTGTTGATGCCAATCACCATCATTGCAACATGGAACGAAAAAGCAGGTGCAACCTACTTCCCACTCATGCTCATGCTCGGTGGTGCACTGATTGGTGTCTTCGTCGCTCTTGACATGTTCATGTTCTACGTCTTCTGGGAATTGACACTCATTCCGATGTTCTTCATGATTCTCAAGTGGGGCGGAAAAGACCGAAAGTACGCCGCTCAGAAGTTCTTCATCTACACCTTTACCGCATCCGTCATCATGCTTCTCGGTTTGCTTACGATGTACTTCTTGATGGATACACAGACCTTCAGTATTCAAGAGATGGTCGTCCAAGCAAGCGGTGCAAACGCAAGCGGTTTCTGGCTTGGTCTTGAAGTTCAGAAAATCCTCTTCATCATGCTCATGCTTGGATTCCTTGTCAAACTCCCTGCAGCACCGTTCCATACGTGGCTTCCTGATGCGCACGTTCAGGCTCCAACCGGCGGTTCGATGATGCTGGCAGGTGTGATGTTGAAGATGGGTGCCTACGGTATGTTCCGTCTACCAATCTCTCTGTTCCCTCATGCATTAGAGGAATTCCAATTCATCATCATGATGATTGGTTTGGTTTCACTGGTTTGGGGAGCCATTGTCTGTCTCGGACAAACCAATCTCAAGAAGATGGTTGCATATTCCTCCGTATCGCACATGGGCGTTATTCTGCTGGGTATTGCAAGCATGCAACCACTGGGTTGGGCTGCGGCGCTTTTCATGATGTTCGCTCACGGAATCATCAGCCCTATGCTCTTCGCTGTTTGTGGTGCCTTCAAACACCATTACCACAGCATGGAGATTGGAGCTATGCGTGGTATGGCCAAGCATTCACCATGGCTTGCTACAAGCATGATGTTTGGTTGGATGGCTTCACTTGGTCTTCCATTGCTTGCAGGATTTGTGGCTGAACTGATGCTTATGGTCGCTTATTGGTACGCCTACGGGTGGTGGATCATCTTCCCCGGTCTCGTCCTTGCTATCACCGCTGCGTACTATCTTTGGTCGATGCAGCGAACCATTTTCGAAGGTGGTGAAGCAACACAACCTCCAGAAAGCCTGCACGGCGAACCGGTCCCAGACATTGACAACTTTGAGAAGATCGCTATGCTTCTCCTTGCAGCTTTCACAATACTCTTCGGTATTATGCCATGGATTTTCCTCGACATGATGGACATGTGGACTCGAAGCGCCATGGCGTTCCTTGGTTTGGGAGGTGCCTGATATGTCAACAGGAAATGAATTTGATACGGACATGATCGAAACGCTCGGTCCTGAATTCACTGTGTTTGTTGGACTGCTTCTCATCATGGTCGTTCCTAACCTCGGAAATGGTACGTTCCGTATCCCTGGAACATCGATTCGATTACCTTGGTTCCTAGGTGGTACACGATTCAAGGCAGTTGCATCACCACGACTCCCTGGTCTACTCGCTGTCCTGACAATGGCCTTGGCTCTGTTCCAAGTCATCTGGTATCTTCTTGATGCTACTCCAGCAGATGGACAGGACATCATGGCTGGTGGCGTCTTCATCTTCAAGGTGAACATGTTCTCACGAATCTTCGAAGCCATCTTCTTCGCAGCATTGCTTCTAGCAGCCATTGCATCTTTAGACCGATTACCAATTGGCTCACAAAAGAGCGATGACATCGATGTGTTGTTCAACAATCGTCGACAAGCGGATTTCTACATCTTGATGTTGACCTCAGCGCTCGGAATGAGCGTTGTTGCCCTCGCTCAAGACATGTTTGTCCTGTTCGTTGGATTGGAACTTGCATCGTTCTCAACCTACATTCTCGTTGCTTTCCACAAGGAATCACGAGCAGGTTCAGAAGGTGGTGCCAAGTACTTCATCGTCGGTTCTGTCGCTTCCGCAGTAGGTTTGTACGGATTGAGTATGCTTTATCTCTGGTCTGGATCACTTCAGTTCCATGAACTGGCTGCTCACTGGGAAGCGCAAGGCGCAACATCGCTCAGCATGATGGCACTCGGCTTTGTTCTTGTTGGATTTGCCTTCAAGATTAGCGCTGCACCGTTCCACTTTGCTGCTCCTGACGCATACTCTGGTGCAAACAGCCCAGTCGCTGGTGTTCTCGCAACTGCAAGCAAGGCTATGGGAATGCTTGGTCTGATGCGTGTTCTTCTGATCATCACTGTTCCTGAAGCAAATGCTGATGGTTCAGCCATTTGGATTGGCCTCCTCGGCGTTCTCGCTGCCGTAACCATGACCTGGGGGAACATTGCTGCCTTGGGTAGTGAGAATCCAAAACGTATGCTCGCATATTCCTCGGTTGCTCATGCAGGTTACATGTTGGCAGCATTGACCGCCATCGGTGCTTGGAACTGGGGACTAGTCGACAATGCTGGTGTTGCGATGGATGTTGTTGTCGCAGCACTTCTCTTCCACATGTTCGTTCTTGTCTTCTTCAAGCTTGGAGCGTTTCTTGTGCTTGGTGTCCTCGAAATGGAAGGCGGAGCGTCACGTCTCTCGTCGCTTGCAGGACTGGGCAAGCGAGAACCACTTCTCGCTGTCGCCATGTTCCTGTTCATGATCTCGCTTGCTGGTGTTCCACCAATGGCTGGATTCTTGTCCAAGTTGCTCGTTATCATGGGAATCGTCGAAGTCGCAACGGGTACAGGTTCTCTTTCCTCCATCGGTGATGCTCACTGGGTTTGGTGGCTCGCCTTGTTGATGGTTGTCAACAGCGCCATCTCCATGTTCTACTACCTGCGAGTCGGTGTTGTGATGTATTTCCACGAGCCGGAAGAAGGTCGTAAGGGGCCTCTTGCTTCTGGTGCATCAATTCGTATTGCTATCGCACTCTGTGCTATTGGAACCGTTGCGTTCGGTTTGGTTGGTGGCGAACTCATCGAGCTCTGTCGAGATGCTGCTGAATCACTTCGCTGAAGAGGGGCGACTTCAAGAGGGGTCGACCTCTCGAAGCACATGGTGAGACCCTATGGGACGACGTCATGAGGAAAAAGTGGACGAGGAAGAACTCGCACGCTTGGAAAATCCTGAGGGTTCACCAGGCAAAATCCGTGTCAAGCTTCCGAACGATGGGAAGAGCAAAGGTGAACTCGGATACAAGGGTGAAATGTTCGCTCTTGCAGAAGAGATTCTTGGCGGACGTCGAGTAACTGTTCTCTGCGCTGATGGGGAAACACGAATGGCTCGAATCCCTGGAAAGATGCGACGTCGACAGTGGGTTCGTGAGGGCGATCTCATCATCGTATGGCCATGGGATTTCCAAGATTCGAAAGCGGATGTTAAGCATCGTTACACCAAGACACAAGCCATGTATCTCTCAAGGAAGCAAGTTCTTCCAGAAGTTGTTGATATGTTTGGTATGAATTCACGCATCGATGATGACGATATTGGCGATGACTTGTTTGGTACATCCGATGCTCCAGAAGAAGTAGAAACTGCAGACGATGACGATGTTGATGACATGTTTGGTTCTGATGAAGACGATGACGATGTTGACGACATGTTTGGTTCTGATGAAGACGATGACGATGTTGACGACATGTTTGGTTCTGATGATGAACCAGAAGTCATTGAAGAGAAGCCTGTTGTTGAAGAAATGCCAGAACCTGAACCTCTCAACGATGACGACGATGATGACGACGATATTGACGCTTTGTTTGCCTAATGTGGCAAAGGATTGAAGTTGAACGAACACCAACAACCGATTGAGGAGTGTTCGTATGGCACGTTCGGATGATGACTGGGATGAGTTAAAGGAACGCACCCGTCAACGAAAACAGACACGCCGGAAACGAAACCGACGTCAACGTTCTGCCGAAGAACAAGCAGATCATGATTATAATGAGGAACATACCTCAAATTTCGTGTCTGAGTTGGCTAAGAAGGATAGCCAATACAACTGGATGAAGGACGACAAGAACAAGCGCATGTTCCAGAAAATCGAGAAACGCATCCAAGGGGCGATGGGCAGTGGAACCTACGATTGGGTTGACCGTAGAGTGTTTGACCAAGTCTTTGATCGCCTTACATTGATGTCCTTGTACAAACTGATGAATGCAGGTGTCTTAGATACACTTGACTTTCCAGTTGCCCGAGGAAAGGAAGCACACGTATTCCATGGAACCGATCAGCAAGGAAAGAGTGTGGCCGTCAAAATTTTTCACACATCCAATGCAGTTTTCAAGAATTTGATGCAGTACATCGAAGGCGACCCAAGGTTTGGTGGACTTCGACGCCGGCATCGCGACCTTGTCGACATTTGGGTCCGCAAAGAACATCGCAATTTGATGCGTCTCTACCGTTGGGGTCTTCCTGTACCCCAACCGATTGCTATCCAAAAAAACGTTCTGGTTATGGATTACTTGGGATCCGAATCCCAACCTTCTCCGAAGTTACGGGATGTCAAAATCGAACATCCGCAAGCTGTTTACGATGAAATGCTCGAATTCCTTGCTGTTTCGTGGCAAAAAGCAGAATTGGTTCATGGTGATTTCTCACCGTTCAACATTCTTTGGCATGGCAATGCTCCCATTGTCATTGATGTTGGACAAGGTGTTGTACAACATCACCCGAAGGCGAAGGAATTCTTGGTCCGAGATGTGACACGTCTTGTTGAGTGGGCCAACAAAAACGGTCTTGCCGTCGAATTAGCAGATGCGATGTATGACGTCCTCGAAATGGATTTGTCACATGTTGTTGAGCGAGGAGAAGAAGAGTGACTCACTCTTCTTCCCACGTGATGGATTCGTCATCAGCCATTTCCATCATCTCACCAACGGCTTCATCATCTTCAGGATCGATTTGGCTAGCACGTAGACGTCGACCACGACGCTCGGAAATGTCAGCGAGTCCTGGAACAAGTCCATCGAATCCATCTGCTCGCCCCTCGTCTCGACGGGTCTCGATGTACTCAAGAGAGCGGTTGTCCATCTTCATGCGCTTACGACTTCGCTCAAGGAACGATAGAACACTTCCATGTTCAGAACCACCTGCAATCATTTCAACAGCTTGACGGGCAAGAGAAAGACCGTCAGCATCGCCAACAAGAACGACAGTCGATTTGTAAATCGTAATTTCAACATCGGTGAGGTTCTCAATCAAGCGTCGGATTTTGCCTTGACTTCCAATGATTCGTGCACGAATGCGTCGTTGTTGCTGCGAACGCTTCCCAACAAAATCTTTCAGATCGACCATCTCGAAGAAGTTGTCATCTTCAAGCAAACGAATCGCTGCTTTTGGAGCCATACCTCGTCCTATCGCTTTGATAACATCTGGGAATTTCATCGCCTTAATCGGATCATACGAACCAGGCTCTCCCCAGACAACCTCAACATCGCCTGATTCAGAATCTATGTGAAACTCTTGAGCTCCTGAGGCCTCACGAAGTGCCTTTGCAGTCGTCCCTTTCGAACCGATGAGGACAGCGATTCTGTCCTTCGGAATACGTGGCAATCCTTGTCGCATGTAACAACGCCTACTGCCACTCTTTTTCAATCTCGTTGTTGGAGCATTGAAACAACAAAGCCGACACAGATGAGAGCTGTGAGGGTTGGAGCGAAGGACGGAACCAAGCCAGGGCTCGATATATCCGCCCCGGTGACGACCATGTAGTGATCGTTGTTGATTTCACTGTTTTCATCGATGACATTGGTCGGATCGATGCGTAGGCGCAAGTCGTACTGACCACTGTTTGGGACTGTGTAGGTCCATTCAATGGTCTCAACACCATCACCAAGCGAACCTGCAGGGAGCGTGACCACATTCATCACCGTCCAGTCCGTTGTCGCGCTTCGATCAGCAGGAGCAGCTTCAAGGCTGATGACAACCGCTCCAGCGTAGATTTGATTTGAACGCAATTCACCAGTGATGGTGATGTTTCCAAACGTTTCACCCGGGCGCACAACTAACCGATCGACGTCGGTTGCAGTTGCATTCCATGATAGATCGAGTCCAGGCATGACTTGGAAGGCTTGAGGTTCTGTTATTTCGGTGTTTCCAGCTTCATCGGAAACCGTTGCACGAAGCATGAGGTATTGACGAGATTTTGTTGCCCAATTGTCCAATGCTAATCCACGGTCCAATCCCGAACCAGGAAGTTCGAGCCACTGTCCTGATAGGTCGGGAGTTTGGCCAACACCGTTGGAGTCGAATCCGTACTGCAATGAAACAGCGCTCTCATCAACGCCTGAAAGGAGATCATAGGTCGAGAAGGATATGTTTGCTATACCAATCAAATCAGTTGTCAGTGGATCGACGGTCCAACCAACGAGTTCAGGCATTGATGTATCGATACGAATGATATCCGAGACAGTGTTACCCGTATTTCCAACGCGGTCTGTTGCTCGCCATGACAGGCTGTGATTGCCTTCGCTCAATTGGATGGAATGTGTGTTTGAGGAGAGAGAAGTCCACGCTCCATCATCAATTTGCAATTCAACAACGGCAACGCCACTCCCCGAACCATCGTTGGCAGCATCTAGAATACCACTAATAATGATCGAGGTTGTGGATTGCCATGTGTTTCCATCACCAACGGAAACACTGCTCATGGTTGGACCAGTTCGGTCAATTCCGATGAAGATTGTTTCAGAACTGCTGAGTCCAGAATCATCGAACACCGTAAGACGAGGATTCCATGTGCCTTCAGAAAACGAACCACTGCTCCAATCCCAACCATACGCAAGCGATGTTGGGCCGTCGGTTGAAGGTGAACCAGGGCCAGGAACATTCTGGAGTGTAGCACGGTTGAAATCATCATCGGAAATACCGTATCGGAACTCGAGCGTTCCCGTTTCACCCACATTGAACCAAGCTCGGTCGGTGCTTGCTGCTCCACTTCCAACATTTGGGGAGAGGACGGTGAACGCTGTGATTTCAGGAACGCGATTGTCGATGGTGAACTCATCGGTCGTGCTAATCGTAACATCACTCACATCGGTATCCCATCCAGTCGCACGGAGCGTGTAGGTTCCGTTGGTGTAGGATGTTGAATCGAAGTTGAACAGCCAAGGGGAACCTGTGAGGTTTGTAACCGTTGCATAGGTGCTTCCAACTTCAGCGATTTCAACCAGGATTGAATCAATGGTTCCTGAGCCAGACAGTGCAAATGTGACGGTTTTCAAGCCGGTCACGGATTCGTCTTCAGCAGGACCGTTTGAGAAAACGATGCTTACTCCCGAAGTGCTGGATGCTTCTACATGTTCTCCGAGGTGTGTTGCAACCGGTTGTGAAACCGAGAGCATAGAAAGAAGCAGAAAGGAGACGAGACCGATGGCAACAACTCTCCCTCCCATGCTTTGCTTAGACATGCGACCACCCTTCAATTCTCCCCTTCTACCATGAGAATTTCTAGGGTCTTGTTGGGGTATTGACCAGATGGGTTCAAGTGCTTTGCATGTCGTCGAATTATCATGGCGAGAGGCGCATATGCAATCTGTTGTGTTCTCCTGATGCTGACATCTCTAGCAGTTGTCCCAGCAAGTTCGTACGATAGCAACGGAGTGGAAGCTTCGGAACAAACGCTGAGCATTCTTCCTGAAAGTCCCACTGAAGGTGGCTCGATTACCGGTTACTTGACCCTGCAAAATACCAATACACAACTTGCAGCGAATGTGGAATATTCGTTCTATGCGAATGCAATCTCGCCAAGCAGTCACCTTTTCACTTCAACAGTAAACATCCAAGCCGAAGATTTTGCTGTAGTAGATGCACCATGGGATGGTTTGGCTGTAGGTGAGAACAAGCTCTGGGTAACATACTCCTACAACAACGGACCGGTTCAGCAGTTCTACAAATCCTTCACAGTCGAAGGCCTACCAAGCTTGTACATTCTCGAGGCGTCGATGAATCCGTCCACTGGCATTCACGCAGGCGATACGGTTGAGTTGAACACAAAAATAGGAAACATTGGCAGCGTGGACGCATCAACCTCGCATCTCGGAATCAACTATCCTGGTTCCATGACAGATGTCGAATTGTCAACTGAAGCGATTACTGCAGGATCTGAAGTGTGGGTGAACACAACGTTTGTTGCTCCTCCAACAGGTACCTATGACATCCTTCTCACACCGGATGCACAAGACGAAATCTTGGAATCTTCCGAACAAGGAAAAGAAACAACGGTTGCTTTGATCGTTGATGCGAGAATGGATTTATCGCATTCAGACGACGTTACGATAACGGCGACACAAGGTTCTCTCATCGGTCCATGGACCGTATCCGGTGTCCTCGCTCGAGAAGCAGGTGAAGGTGAGACAACGGTTCCAATGGTTTTGGAGATTCGCGATGGTGCCTCTATTCTTCGCTCTCTGCAATCCTTCGATGTGGTGATTGCAGGAACGGGATACAGCCAACAGGCGTGGACGGCCTCAATCCAAAGTTCTGATATTGCCGGTTTGCCAACAGGTCAATACACACTTGCAGTCAACATTGACCCATATGGAACGGGTTCTTTCACGCAAGAAAGCACAGAGAACGATGTCCTGCTGACGACCTTTACACTGCCTGAACTTCCTGACGTTTTCGTTGATCCATTGGCGCTTGCGAACCGTTCATCCGTCGCAGCAGGTGAGTTCGTTGATTGGTCAATGACAGCAACCAATACAGGTGATGTTACCGTTTCTGGTACATTCTACTACACGTGGGAAGGACAGACGTTTGAATCACCTCTGGTCGTTCTCACAACTGGGCAAACCTACACATACACAACATCGCATGGGACCGCTTTGGGGCAGCACACAGCTGAGATAAGCGTTCAGTGGAGGGCTGCATCAGGCTCCTATGACCGAGTTCCTACGAACAGTCTTGCAACCGGTTCTGTAATGGTTGAAGCCAGCCTGCAACTTGATTGGGACCCTGACTCCATGGTCTTGACCGATGATGCTGGTGAGCCTGCAAGCTTTCCACTTGAATCGGGAGAGAAGTATACCATGACGCTGGATGTCAAATCAACACGTGGAACGGGTGATGTTTCGTTCACATGTAAGAACAGTCAAAATACGTGGGATACAATCGATGTTTCGATTGCAAACCCTGGTGATCGTGCAGAGGTTTCGTGTACATTTACAGCATCTGGAAAGATGTCCATCGTTCAGATGATTCCATCCGATTCGATGGTGGCTGATACGTATGAGCGTTCGTTCTCAACAGCCTTCATTGACGGAAACGGAGCAAATGGTGGCAACAGCGATGGAACCGGGACGGCCGTTCTGATGTTTGTTGGAGCGCTCGCCTTGGTCGGTGTTTTGGTTGCTGCAATAATCCTTACTCGGGAGCGTGAAGAAGAGGTTGAGCGTGACATTTTCAATTACTGTCCTGCTTGTGATGGAGAGCTTGAGGGCGATGAGAACCGTTGTCCACATTGTTCGTTCAACCTTCGTAAGGCACGTTCTCAATTCCACGACTGCCATGAGTGCGGTGAATCCATCCCAGATTTGATGGAGAATTGTGCCTATTGTGGTGCTGAACAGGATGTTTCACAGTTCTTCGAACGTCGTGAACGACGCGTTCGAGACGTTCCAGAAGAGAAAGAATTGGTCTCACTTCCTGAAGAGGATGAGAATGAAATCGTTAGCGGCAGTGAAGACTTTGCCGACGCCGTGAAAGAGTTTGGTTACGATGAATCCAATCTTGAGGATGAATGGGATGAGAACGTTGTCGCCGCTGAACAAGAAGTCACAGCTGCGTACGATCTACGTAACGCAGATGAGATCGCCATGGAGGATATGACCGAAGAGGAAATCGAAGCGATGCAGAACCAAGTTGTACCTACGCTCAAGACCGTTGAGGAATCGTTTGAAGGTCATGATTTAGATGCCTTTTTGCCATCAAAAGACGAGATGAAATCTCTCAAGGACGATGGCAAGGACAAGGACGGTGCTGCTTGGACAACGCTCTCTGCGAGTGACGCTGAGATTCGTGGCGATTTGTATGAGCTAACGGGCGAGGAAGGCATCATGCCCGGCGACAAGGTTGTTGTTGGCATGGGTCTAACAGATAGTTCTCTTGCTGGAAACGAGATTTCCGAAGCGAGCGCCGACTTCGCTATTGAAGACGACTCGAAATTACCTCTTACCGTCGAAGACGGTGATAAGACCGTTGCAGCCAAACCTCGTCGGCGCCCACGTCGAAAGCGAGAACCTGCAGCCGAAACGGCCGACTGTGGCGCTTGTGGGGCAGTCATTCCTGCAGATGCAAAGGAATGCCCTACGTGCGGTGCAAAATTCGAGTGATGGATGCCTGTCAGCACTCATAGGGTTCGTCATCGCTTGCGCTCGGAGTCGTCATTGCGTCATTCAGGCATTCGGACTCAAACTGGACGTTGGTTTCAACACTTCCCCACGAGAGGGTGATTTTCATATTGTTGAGTCGGCTGGCCAATACCATGCAGCAGAGATTGTTTCCGGTCTTTGTAGCTCTCTCCATGCTGCTGCTCTCCGCCTCGGGTTGCATTGGTCTTCTTCAGGGAAGGGAATATATGGAGCATATTCGGGGCGATGTACAGCAATCCACATCAATCAAAACGACTGTTGTTGAACATTATTTTACCAATGCTGAAATCAATGTCGAGTGGAACGAGAAGTTCACCGTTGATTCAGAAGTGACGAAGATAGGTGTGTATTTCAAGACTGAAATGGCTGGCGAAATCATTCGTGAACTATTCCCTGATTTCTTTGATCTTCGAGAAGTGAACGTCGAAATCAAAGATCCATCTGGAGCACTCAAGTACAACGCAACTCACGATACAACCAAAACAGCTCCATACATTCTCATTGAACCGGAGGCCGATGGTGAGTTTATTTCAGGAGAATGGAACATCAACATCGTCGGAACTGGTGGTGGAATCATTTCAGAACAAGACAATTTCCTTCTTAGTGTGGATGTGACCCGAACTTGCACCATCTATCCACAAGACGACGTGTGTGTCGTCGATTAGACAAGCGATTCGCTGCAAGCGTACCGTCGACTACAATTCTTGCACTTGCCCTCACGCTCGTGATTGCGTTTTGCACCACCTTCTACCATCAATTGTTGAACTTCGATGATGCTGTTCTGAAGATGTTGTTTTGCGTAAGGATCCCAGTACACTTGATGGATGTCCTCATCTCCATAACGAAGAATGCCATATGGTGGCGCTTTTCCTGTACTCGTTTCGACCAATGAGATGTATGCGAGAAGTTGCAAGCGATGGGATTTATGCGGTTTCTTTGGTATTCTTCCGGTCTTCTGTTCAACTGGAATGAACTCCCCATCGATGATGACAATTTGATCCGGTCGTCCTCGGAGTCCAGAAACCTCGTCCATCAGTAGGTCACTGCTCTTTTCATCGTCAGAGTATGCGATTTCTGTCCCTTCCTCAAGACCTGCCTTTTCTCGACTTTCGACCATTTCGCTTTCTGCTTTGAGTGAACGCTGTAGTTGCCACGTCGCCAAGAGCGTCCAGAGAAAAGCGATTATAAGAAGGACAAACCCTGCTTGATTCCGATCCTCCGCGGCAACCAAGGCAATAGCATGAATGCCGATGACAATCGTTGCCAAGAGCAAACCAGCCTCTGTTTTACCGGCAGAAAACCATCCTCCAAGGAAACCGATTGGACTCCACGTTGGTTCCATTCCAGTTGAATCGAATCGGTCTTTCATTTCTCGAATTTCCTTGATACTACGCTCAATCTTGAACCAACTTCGCCACGGAAGTGCAATGGAAAGAATTGCAGCAATGAGGCATGAAAGAGACCACATGGAAAGTACTCGGGCGAATTCAATAGGTGAATTCATCATATCATCGATGTAAACAAAAGCGAATGCATCAATCGCAAAGGCAATGATGATTCCAAACCACCACGACCAAATCATCAGTGAACGCCGCATTCGAATCAATGCTTCCTGATAGTCGTTCATTTCATTATGGATTTCTTTGTGTTTGACGACACCTTCTTCAACGGCCTCACCGATACCCGATGCTCCTTCTCTTGCTAGCTGCCAAGACAGAGGGCAATACATGAAACGCTCCAGATCACTTGCACTAACGGGCAACGCCTTCTCAGAATCGTCGAGATAGTAGCCCTCTGGGCCTATTTTTGCATTGACAAAAGCGACCCCCATGATTTCATCTTTCACCCACACAGATTTGACATCTTCCCCTTCTTTCATCAAAAACGTAGTTTGGAGATGATGCGAAGCGGTTAAGAAGAGGGTTCAGGTCGGTTGCTTGCTGAGGCACTACTATGTCTGAAGAAACAGGGCTCCTGATTCCACTTGAACTCTACGAAGAATCCGGTGTAAACATCGGAACAAAGCAAAAGAGTGCTGATATGAGCCGTTTCATTGACACAGTTAATTCCGACGGTCTTTACCTTCTTAATCTCAACCAAACCGACAATCGAATTCGAATCATTGCTTCGTTCTTGAACCAATACGATCCCTCGCAAATCATGGTTGTCTCCGCTCGACAGTACGGACAGCGACCTGCTCGAATGTTTGCTGAAGCCATTGGAGCAAACTCCGCAGTTGGTCGTTTCATTCCAGGAAGCCTCACCAATCCTGCACTCCGTTCCTACAAGGAACCAGACATCCTTTTCGTCACCGACCCAGCATCGGACCAACAATCGCTCCGTGAAGCCGTCAACACCGGTCTTCCAATCGTTGGGCTTGTTGATGCAAACAACAAATTGAGAAACGTCGATGTTGCTCTTCCCGCCAATAACAAGAGCCGACACTCGCTTGCCCTCATCTACTGGCTCCTCTCCCGAGAAGTCCTCAAATTGCGTGGGCAAACCACGGATGAGGAATGGGCTGAGGCCAACGATCTCGAAGATTGGAAGTCAACCTTCTGAGATTGGCCTCAAGAAATCTGAAATCGCTTGTGCGGATTGGTTCACATCGGACAGTTCATGCATTAGGCTTCGAACCGATTTCGCACCAGGCAATCCCTTCGAGAATGCAATCGCATGACGTTGCATCGTTTGTTTTGCAAGACCAGTTGTTTCTCTGCAGAGTGTCACATATCGGTCCCAACACCATCGACGTGAAGCGAATGCCTTCGATGTCTCTGACATCTCATCCCAATCGTCTTGATGTTCCTGAACCCACGGTAATTCTGCCTCTTCCATCCAGCCAAGTCCGACCTTTATCTGGGCGAAGACATCGGGACGCCCGATGGCTGCACGGCCAATCATCAGTCCTGAGGCATTGGTCAATTCCAAGCAACGCTGTGCGCTCTCTGCATCGGTAATGTCTCCATTTGCAACAACAGGGACATCGACAGCATTGACCGCTGCCTGAATGGTTTCCCAATCAGCGGTACCGGAGTATCGTTGTCGCAATGTTCGTCCATGGATGCACAGTCGTTGTGCTCCTATCCTTTCAAGGGACTTACAAATGTTGACTGCATTGTTTGGACCTTGACCAGTACCCAAACGCATCTTTGCTGTAACTGGAACGTTGACAGCATCAACGATTTTCTCAACCATCGTAACCAGTCTCTGAGGCTCTCCCATCAAGGCTGCTCCAGCACAAATGTTGGTTACTTTCGGAGCAGGGCAGCCGAAATTCAAGTCGATGACATCAGCAGATTCTTCGAGCATGGTCGCAGCTGTAACCATGTCATGCATTTCACCTCCAAAGATTTGAGGAATGAAGGGTTGTTCTCTCGGGTCAGATTCCATTTTTCGCCACGATGCCGTTGCCTCTCGACTGAGTGCGGTACTGTTCGTAAATTCTGTGATCGTGATGTCCGCACCACATTCTTTTGCAAGCAGGCGGTAGGGAAGATCGGATACACCTGCCATCGGAGCGAGATAGAGCGGTCGTTGTTCACCCGACCATGGCTCATAAGTGTCGAAGCCAGGCGTCTTCATCATGCATCGCCCGTCGTCATGACCTGTTCAATCATCGTGCCAACCCGCCGTATTCGTCGCAACAAGCGATCGAGTCGTGCCGTCATGTTCACTTTGGAATCTTCAATGGTTGTACCAATCAACCGATATCCGAGGGGCAAACGTCCACCGAGCAAATTGAGAAGCAACATTTGATTCGATGCGTCGATGCTTTGCATGGCTTCCAGCACAAGTTCAATCGTCAACGCACCTCTACTCAATGGTTCGAGCAACAAAGCATGATTTTTCTCAGGAATCAAACGCATGAATCCTCCTTTCTTGAGCAGCCAATCCTCGCCACGTCGCTGATGCTGGGTCACCATCGCTGACCAGAGGGCTGTTGCAAGACGATCTGTACGCGGGATACGTTCGACCAATCCACAAGCACGGAATCGTTCCAAAATACGACCGAGGCGAGCCTTCTGCCCTCCAAATTGCTCATGTGCATCATCCAGTGAGATGGGTGTGTCTGTTCGAAGCAGCAGTTGGAACAAATGCTCAGAGACCGATTCGGCAAGAATCTCATTTCCGGGACGATCTCCTAGCAATCCAAAATCAGCCATCCATTGTGTAAGATTTGAAGCCCCTTCTTGCGACGAGCGATAGTCAATGATGCTCATGTTGAGTGGTAATGGGGACTCTTCGGAAAGTTCATTGTCCAATGCAATACCTTCCCGACTCCAATCTGCTTGAAGAAGGTCCATTTTTTGTTCAAGAATCAATCTGTATTGAGCGAAACACAACTCCAACGCTTGCGACAAACCCCCTCCTCTCAGAATGTAGGTCCTCCAGCCTTTGCCTTCGTTGGTATACGAGAGCAATCCAGATTGACTGAGTCGAGCCAAATGATGATTCAATGCTGCAGGTGTCATCGCTAATTCATCAGAAAGTGACTGTGCATCCCATGAGGTGGTTGGATGTGCGAAGAAATGATCGCGTAGCATACGGTGAATCGGCGATGCTGAACCATAGTCAGCGGTTGCATCCCCTTTTCTTCGAACGAAGCAAAACGACTCAACGAACCATCCAATCAGTCGATCGATTGAACGATCGGACGTTGGCATCGGAAGTTCTTCCAATTTGACGTTGAGCATACCGAATGGCGCATGGCGATGGTCTTTGAAGCCTGTGCAACAATTGCTTTTCAGAAAGCGAAAATTAAGCCTGTGCCCGGCGACCGTCGTCCCAATGATAGGTCAACCGATCGGAGCGACGGAACGTACCGATTTCGATGTGAGATGCGAGATTAAGCACATCCAATCGCAATACGCCCCGACGTCGCAAGACCTTGACAGCAGAGTGAACGCTTGCCCTCGAGCGACCGATTCGTCTTGCAAGTTCGGCTTGTGAGCGAGGAACACCTTCCTTGAGGATGTCATCGACGACTTGGCGTTGAACCGCTGACAGACCAATCGGAAGACTCGATGCCATCTTTTGGTGATCGGTCGAGACCGACTGAAGCAGCTCGACTTGAGAAGGACCACCTGCGAAGTAACAGGTTCGTCCATTGACTGGCATTACGGTAATGCTGCCTTGATTCTGCATCACGTCCAAGTGATGGCGGAGCGTACCGTTGGCTGCACTAAGCTCATGCTGTAATTCGCGATAACAGAGTCCAGGGTGTCGCTCAAGGGTTCGCAGAACGCGTGTTCGGAACGGATGTTCACTTGACTGACGTTTGGTCGAAATACCACCAAAAGCGAGCGCTGAAGCGGTCGATGTCATTGCCGCGATGCCGTGAGCAATCCCTGCGATACCTCCTGCAGCACCTGCAATGCCTGCAGCGAGCCAAGGGCGCTGACGGACCCACTG
>CATISI010000129.1 GCA_949538025.1 Candidatus Poseidoniaceae archaeon | reverse complement strand
ATGGGTGAGCCAAAGTTTTCTAGACCAAAGTTCGATACGCCTCCACATCCTTGGAAGAAGGCACGAATCGAAGAAGAGCATCTCATCCAAGCCAATCACGGCTTGAAGAACATGCGTGAGATTTGGAAGGCCAAGTCCCAGCTCCGCCGCCACCGACGTCAAGCCATGCGCTTGATCGGTATGATCGACACCACTGAAGGTCACGGAATGCGTGAGAAGGACGACCTTCTCCGTTCGCTCCACCACAAGGGTCTCATCACCAAGGAAGCATCCCTTGACGACATTCTCTCGCTTAACGCAGAGGACATCCTCAACCGACGTCTACAAGCACAAGTCTACTACAAGGGTCTTGCTTGCTCACTCAAGCAAGCACGACAACTCGTGACCCACGGTCACATTTGCATTGGGGACCAAAAGGTCACCATTCCTTCTTACCCAGTCACTCGTGACGAGGAAGAAATCATCCAATACCACCCTTCCAGCGAACTCAACAATCCAGACCACGATATCCGCAAGGCCATCGACGGACGACGTGAAATGGCTGAGTATGCCGTCGACGAGGAAGAAGTCGATCCAGAAGCAACCAAGCCATTCGCAGATGAAGTCGCAGAAGCCGCAGCAGCAGCACCAAGTGCAGAAGATGGAGGTGAGGCCTGATGACACGTCGAGCCATCGTCAACATCTTCTCCTCCTACAACAACATCCTCATGACAGCAACCGATTTGACCGGTGCTGAAACCATCGGAACATGCTCCGGTGGACAAGTTGTCAAGTCGTCCAAGGACAGTGGTGGACAATTCGCTGCTACTCGTGCTGCTGAGCGTCTCGCTGACATGCTCAAGGACAAGGAATTCACACAACTCATCGTCAAGTATCGTGCACCTGGCGGAAACAAGTCCAACAACACTGGACCTGGTGCACAAGCAGCTATTCGAGCACTGACACGTGCAGGTATGACCATCACTCGAATCGAGGATGTCACACCAATCGCTCACGACGGCACCAAGAAAAAGGGTGGACGACGTGGACGTCGTGTCTGAATTGGAGGAATGAATATGAAGGCAAGCGTTGTTGACGGATATCCACAAGGAAACAAAATGAAGATTCTTATTGAAGATGCTGATGCATCTCAGATAAACGCACTTCGTCGTGCGATTATCGCCGATGTACCAAAAATGGCCATCGACAAGGTCATGTTCACGCTCGGTGTGAACCAAGACAACAACCGTGGCGAAATTTTTGAGTCGGTTAACGCACTTCCAGACGAAGTTATTGCGCACCGTCTCGCCATGATTCCGATTCCAACATGCCCTGAGAACAGCATTGTTGCTCCTAACGACTGTCCAAATTGCATGGACATGGCTGAAGATGACCGCGGGTGCCCAATGTGTCAAGTCTTGTACACGCTCAACGTTCAAGGCCCATCCGCAGACAGCGACGAACCGTATCGTGTTGTTCGTGCTGGTGACTTGACCAACGTATCCGATCCTACATTCGATATTAGCGCAGAAATGCAACCTATCCCGATTACCTACCTCGCTCAGGGACAGTTTCTCGAGTTCATTGCATTCGCAACGCTCGGTCGAGGCCGTGACCACGCTAAGTGGTCCGCTGCATCTGCAGTCACCTTCCAACCACGCTACGAAGCAGAACTCAAGAAGCCAAAGAAGGCCTCCGTTCTCTTCGATCTTGACCTCAAGACCAGCGATGGCCGAGCCATTGATGCGAAACTCTTCAGCAACAAAAAGTGCAATGATGTTTCAACCGTTCTCGATCTCGAGAAGGCTCTCCACCAGGTCGGTCACGGTACTGGCCGAGATACAGACTTCGATGAGGCGATTGTTCTCAACAAGGTTGACGGCAGTTTCGTCTTCTCTTTCGAGACCGATGGTTCATTGGCTCCTGAAGCTGTCTTCAACAGCGCCATTGAGGAGTTAAAGTCCCGCTTCTCTGACCTCGGCGATGATCTTGGACGAGCCTTTGCTTGATTCGGATATTGGACCCTCCGCCATCTTGATGATTCATTGTGAGATGGCATGACCATGGCAACAGTTCGGGTCGGTGGGCACATCACCTTGCTGTTTTCAATCCATGATGATGCTCTTCTCCCCCGGAACCAAGGAAGCCGAGGAGCGGGAATTTGTCTTGAGCATGGTGTTACCGTGTCGATTCAAGAATCGGGGCGAAGCGAGGTTATCGAACCAGGCCAGGAGATGGCTGGTTGGGACCAAGACATTCCCGAAATTAAATCGAAAGGTACGACTGAGATTACGATCAATGCGCAGATACCGAGCGAATCACTCAGTGAGCAAATGTACGACGATCTGATCGACGAACTACGTCAAGCACGTCTTCTTCCAAAGGATGCCAATTATTCCATCCAAGTCGACATTGAGTTGCCACTTAGCCAAGGATTCGGTATGTCTGCTGCAGGACTTTCAGCACTTGCACTGGCTTGCTACCAAATGACTGAGAAAGGATCTGTTCCGCAGTATTTCCGTGCTGCACATCACATCGAGCGACGCTATTCTGGGGGCCTTGGTGACGTTCTTGGACTCTATGTCGGAGGTGTTGAACTTCGAACGCATCCCGGTTCACCACCTTCACCAGGCGTTGCTCGAAGTTTTTCTCTAGATTCACATATCCTCTTGGTTTGGCAATCAAGTGAATCCAAGCATACGTCGGAGTACATCGACCATCCGAACTGGAAAGCGAGCATTACGCGTGCAGGTGATGCCGCAGTGGACCGTCTTGCTTTGAAACAATGGGATGCATCCATTTGGAATGAACTACTGAAGGAAGCACAAACGTTTGGTCGCATGTCCAAGATGTTGGAGGAACCTTCCAGACAATCGATGCTTGCTTCGGTTCAATCTGTAATCAATGAATTGAACTTTCAAGCAAAGATACGAGCGCGATTATGCATGCTTGGAACTTCGTGTGTCATGCTCCCTGCAAAAGCCAAAGAACCTCTGGATGAGAGTGATTTGCGACAACTTTCTGAACGTCTTCGTTCCATTAATTTGGATTCACTCGTAACGCGAATCGCACCGCAGCGGGTTGCGCCTAAGGCCGATCCTGCAATTCGGTGAGGTCCAGTGGACTGGCATCCAACATGGTCACTCCAGCCATGTACAGGTTTTCTGAGAAACCGTGTCTGAACACAATGGCTCCACTCCCCCATTCGTTGATGTAACGCATCATTTGCTTGGACATCTTCTTGCGCTGGAATCCTACATCGGCCCCATAGAAGTGCTTTGCATCGATCCAAGCGACTGGCTGACCGTTGATTTCAACATGATCAAGGAACAGAATATCTGGCGTCAATTTTGGACCACCGATTTCAATTGACTGTTCTTTGACAAGTTCAGGCTGACGGCGGAGTCGTACACCTTGCTCCTCAAACCAATCGGCAAGGATTGTTTCGAATACATCAGCACGAAGATGCGTCTCGCTTTGGTCCACGTTGGAAACTCGATCGGCTTCCTCAGCAGCTTCGAATTCTTTGCGTTCACGAGTTGAAAATCGGGATGGTGCCCGAACGGCTTCTTTGATCTTCGTCTTCGACCATCCTTTCTCAGCAAGAATTTGCCGGAAGATGTTCATTGGAGGGAAGTCGTATTTTTTTGATAATTCGACCACGGACATCCCTTGTTTGTAATCGCGATGGATTTGACGCCCGCGGTTGCGCATGGTTGAGTGGCCGTAGACAGTCTTCTGTTGGAGAAGAGCTGAGCGAAGCGACAATGCTTGATCTGCGGAAATCGAAAGCGGTTTAGCAAACTCTGCGATTTCATCGACACGATCGTCATCAAGCCAACCAAACTCGCCCCTACGGACAACAAAATCGGCCATTTTCTCCTCATCCGAGAGCCGAACAGGATTGCATTTCCATGTGAACGAGAACGATTTTGCATTGGATGAATCATCCGGCAGGCCAACCGGTTGGAGGCCGGTTTTTTCATAATCGAATCGGTCGTTGGCTCGTAGATTGTATTCGAGAAGTTCCTTCTTGGATTGTTCAATGAGATTGGCCTTGCGCGGTCCGCCGTACCGACGACGGTTTCGCTGCCGCCCCTGACCGCCACGTTTTGGTTTACGACCTTGGGACATGAGTGGACCTCGACCTCGACCGTCTTTGAACCAATCGTCACAATGGGCTGACTGGACTGCAACGCAACACCTTCATGAAGTGGCAGTTCATCACAAGACTATGCTTCGTCCATTGTTCATCGTTTTTGCGCTCCTTCTTGCAACGATGCCCAACACTCCAGCAGAGGTCCTGGATACTGAAATTACTCCGCAATTCAACGACGAAGAACCCGAACAATTGGGATGGGCGGCTTCGGTTGGTGGCTTTGGAGAAGACTCCATCAAAACCCTCGCCTCTTTGGAAAACAACTCTGTACTTGTTGGAGGTAGTTTCACAGCCTCCATCCTCATTGGAGATAACGGACATGAATCCAATCAACTTGGGTTGGAAGATGTCGATGGTTTCATTGCTATCTCAAACGAAACGAATGAATGGAATTTCAGTGAATCATTTGGGAGTATTGGCGTCGATACAGTGGATGTACTTGCTTTGATGAGCGATGGTGATTTCATCATCGCAGGCAATTATTGCCTCGGCAGTGCAGGCCTTCAGTGCAACATGACGTTGGGATCACTACCGACGTTGGATAAAGCAGCAAATTCCGATGAGGGCAATGCCTACATCGCTCGATACGATGTTGAAACCGGATGGCAATGGGCTGTTTCCATCGCCAACCAACAAGAAATTTTGATGTTCGATATGTTTGTTGATGGGGACGATCAAATCCATGTGAGTGTATTGTTCAAGGACCTTCTTGAGATGAATCAAACCCTCTTTGCTGGCGGATCTCAAACGAGCCTTGCAGTAATGATTTTTGATGAATTTGGAATTTTTAGCAACGGTTTTACTGCGTTCACAGAAGACGGTGTCGAGCCATTTGGAGGCTTTTGTCAAAACAGCGTTGGTGATACATTTGTCGCCCTTACATTCATTGGGCAACTCACATTCGATGAGTTCGGTTCTGTTGATTCAAATGGCGGTGGCGACATCGTTGTGGCCAAGTACGATGCCAACAGTTGGCAGTGGATGCAACAAGCAGGCGGAACAGGCGATGATCTCGTCAACGGTTGCGTTGCAGGTGCAGGATTGGATGTGCAAGTCTACGGAACCATTGAGGGCAATTCGACGTTTGGCTCGGATTACAGTGAGGCCACACAATGGTTCGATGCTTTCCGCGCTGATATCACCACCAATGGTGCTTGGGACGGACTCATCGTTGAGGGCGGTTCCGGTTACGATATGTACAGTGCAGCGTATCAAACAGCATCTGGATCATTGATTTACGCTGGCGTGACGACGTATGCGTTCACGCTCGGCGGAGAGATCTTGACCGATTACGATGATGACTCGAGTTACTTCGGAACCGATATTTTCATGGGCGAATACGATGTTGATGATGGTTGGTTGTGGGCACTCACCGGTGGAAGCGATGGTCGAGACCGTGTCTATGAGATGGTTTCGTCCGCATCAGGTGGTTCTCTCATCGCTTTCTCCTTTGAAGATGCAGGCATGTATGGTAATCATTCCGTTGTTTCCGTTGGAGGACAGGACGGCGGTGTTTGGCACTATGAGACCGATATCGATGGAGACGGTATTCTCGATGGTATCGACAATTGCCCAAGAGTATCCAATGCAGACCAAGCAAACTTCGAATCCGACATGTTTGGCGATGTCTGCGATGATGACGATGACAATGACGGCATTGCCGACGATCTTGACATTTGTCAACAAGGCGAAATCGGTTGGACAAGCAGTGCTTCAACCGATCATGACAGCGATGGATGTCGGGATGCAGATGAGGATTTTGACGATGACAACGACACCGTCTATGACCACCTCGACACGTGTCCAAAGGGGCCAATCGGATGGGTTTCAACCTCCGAAACCGATGTTGAAGGAGATGGATGTTCGGATTTCGACACGGATGAGGACGGTTTTGTTGACCAACGCGACAACTGCCCAAGCACGTCAAACGCTGGACAGGAAGACCTTGATGGTGATTTCATTGGGGATGCGTGCGATTTGGATGAGGATGGCGATGGTATCGTCAACATCGAAGATGGTTGCCCGCGAGATCTTGCTCTTTGGGATTCAACAGAAATGAACGATTGGGACCGTGATGGTTGTCAAGACAGCATTAACGACATGGACGATGACAATGATTTGATGCTCGATATGATTGGTTCAAATCAGCTTGATATGTGTCCTAAGGGGTACCGTGACTGGAATGCGACCGACAGATTCCTCGATCGCGACCAAGATGGCTGCCATGACGATGAAGAAGACGAGGATGACGATGACGATGGATTCGAGGACATCTTCGACCTCTGCCCCCGTGGTCTCGTCGGACCAGTGTTGCCTTCCCAAGACTTTGATTCGGATGGATGCGTCGATGGTGAAGAAGACGTAGACGATGATGCAGATGGTGTTCTCAACGAAGCCGACATTTGTCCGAGGACACCACTGAGTACCGTCGTCGATGGTGCGGGATGTTCGTCTCAACAAGCCGATACGGATTTTGATGGAATCCTCAATGATGATGATTTGTGCCCATCAACCTTACTTGGGGAGCAAGTCGATGCGGATGGTTGTACTTTGATTGTCATTGAGAACAAGGGCGAAAGTTCTGAGTCATCGTTCGGAATCAACCAAGTTCTGATTTTGGTTGCAATTGCTCTTGCCTGTGTTGCCGGTTACTTCACATTCAAGCCGGTCAAAGCACCGACGAATCAATCACAACAGAAAGCGGTTCCAACCCTTGAAACCGAGCCAGCACTTGAGGCACCCTCAGAGCCTATTGAAGAAGACGTTCAAGCATAGATGAATGCAGGTGAAAGTGGCATTGCAACGCCAGCTTTCCCAGTCTCATCCTCTTCGCTTTCACCACGGACAATGCGTACCGATGCAAGACCGAGTTCTCCTGCAATAAAATCAGAAGCGTTGGCATAGACCTGGGTTTCATCAAGTGTTGAAAGAAGAATTCGCTTCTTTTCATCGTCCCACTTGAACACTTGAGGTAGCATGCGCTTGTTCCAGAATCCGAGTCGCTCACCCCGTGTTTCACCTTGAGCGAGTTCGGATTGGGTCAAAATGCCCATGAAGGTCTTGACGTTGTTTCCTTCAGAGAGATGGGCCAATGCCATTTCTGCCATCGTGTTTCTCCATGGTGCAGAGGTGACGATGGTGAGCAATGTTGGTTCCCCATCGATGTGTCGCTCAGCAACAGTACGAACTTTTCGTGCTTGTTCGAGGAGATCTCGAATCAATGCTTCTCCATCGAGGAGTGCCTGATCTTCTTCGCTGACGGCTTGAATGTCGTCCATAACATGTGCAGCGAGGAGTCCCTCACCACCAAGTTCCGCCCACCAATCTTCTGCGAGGTGAGGTGTTGCGATGCCGACCATGTGGGTCCAAGAATGAAGCAATGTTCGTCCAACTTCAGCGTTGCCGCCTCCACGACGTACGTACCAGTTGATGTCCTTGACCATGTCATAATGGGAGCATTCGACAGCCCGACGCAAGTCGTATCGGTCCATTGCATCGGACCATTGTTGGAGGCGTTGTCGGAGTCGGGCCATCATCCAAGCATCGATGGAATTTGCAGGCTTGTTCCATCCGAGGAGTTGATCTGGCAGGGTTTGCAGTTGTTGCATCACTCGATGATTGGCTTCAACAGCTGAATCGGACCAATCCATTCCAGCGGTTGGATTCGCAGCAAAGAGAATGAACAATCGAACGGTATCCGCACCAAATTGTTCAATCATTTGTTCAGGAGAAACGGTGTTTCCAAGTGACTTGCTCATCTTGGCCGAGCGCTCACCGAGTGGTGAATTGCAATGTGGACATGGTGAGCCAGCGTGATCGACCGAGAGAGTCACAGAACAGCTTTCACAGAAGGGGGCGCTCTTATTGACCATCCCTTGACAAAGCAATTCGTTGAATGGCTCATCGATGCTATGGAAGCCAAGATCACGGAGTGCTTTCGTGTAGAACCGAGCGTAAATCAAGTGCATTTGGGCGTGTTCAATGCCACCACAATAGAAGTCAACGTTCATCCAATAGTCGGCAATATCCGCATTGTACCACTGTTCGAGGTTGGTAGCATCGGTGTAACGCAAGAAGTACCACGATGAATCAACAAACGTATCCATCGTATCGGTCTCACGTCGAGCATCCTTGCCACATTCTGGGCAACATACGTTAAGGAAGGATTCTGATGTTTCCAATGGGTTCCCTTTGCCATCAAAGACTACATCTCGTGGAAGTTCAACTGGAAGTTGATCTTCAGGAACAGGTACGGCTCCACAGCCTTCACAGTGAATGATTGGAATCGGTGTTCCCCAATAGCGCTGGCGGCTGATGAGCCAAGGGCGAATCTTCCAATTGATTCGACGATCGCCCCTACCAGCAACTTCAAGGGCATCTATGACAGAAGTACGCGCAGCATCCCCGAACTGGCCATCGAATCCGTCCTTACCAGAATGAACCATGTATCCATCTTCCGTGTATGCCGATTCAAGTTCTTCATCAGCATCGTCATTCTCGTTTTCGATCAGCACACGCCTGATGGGCAAATCGTACGTCTTAGCAAAATCGAAATCACGTTCATCATGACCTGGAACAGCCATGACAGCACCTGTTCCGTATGTGGCGAGAACGAAATTACCTGCCCAGATTGGGATCTTTTCACCAGTAAGCGGGTGGATAGCGAAACGCCCAAGTGAAACACCCTCCTTTTTGTTGAGGTTCTTGATTCGATCGAACTCACTCATATTCGCATAGACATCGTGCATAGCCTTCCAGCCGGCTTCGTATTCTGTTCCTCTGACTAGCTTTTCAGCGAGCGGATGTTCTGGTGCGAGGGTGATGAATGTGACCCCGAAAAGCGTGTCAGGGCGGGTTGTGAAAACGCGAATGGTTTCTTCGCTCCCTTCAATACCGAATTCGATTTCTGCTCCTTCGGAACGACCCAGCCAGTCTTCTTGCATCAAGCGAACACTTTCTGGAAATTCGATGGTATCGAGACCATCGAGCAACTGTTGCGCATACTTGGTGATGTCAATGAACCACTGACTCATGTCCTTTTGTCGGACAGGACCATTGCATCGCCAACATCGGCCCGCTTTGACTTGTTCGTTCGCAAGGACCGTGGAACAGGATTCACACCAATTGACTGGAGCAAACTCACGATAGGCGAGTCCAGATTTGAAAAAGCGCGTGAAGAATAATTGGTTCCACTTGTAGTAATTCGGATCGTGGCTTTTGACCAAACGACTCCAATCGTACGAAAATCCCATGCGCTTGATCTGTTCCGTAATCGATGCCATGTTCTTCTCGGTAATGTCATGAGGATGTCCGCCTTCAGCAATGGCTGCATTTTCGGCTGGCATTCCAAATGAGTCAAATCCCATAGGGTAGAGGACGTTGAAGCCTTTCATTCGCTTGTATCGGGCAACAGCATCACCAATCGAATAGTTTCGAACGTGACCCATGTGCATTTTTCCAGAGGGATAGGGATACATTTCCAAACAGTAGAATTTCGGTTTTGATGCATCATCGCTCGAAGCAAAGACGTTCGCATTGTCCCATGCTTGTTGCCATGCAACTTCATCCGTCGTCTTCATCTCATCCGACACGTCGACACATCCTACGCTAAACACGCCTCCATGCTATCCTTCTTCAATCCACCTCAGCGAATCGAATTCAGAGGTTCATCTCGTTCTGTAGGTACGCTTCGCTGGTCTCAAGAAGGAACATCGCTTCTTTGGTGAGTTTGTATCGGTTCCGCATACCCATACGACGTCCTTCGATGAGGCCGTATTTCTCCAAGGTACGGAGGTGGTGGGAGATGAGTTGTTGGGATTTGTCAAGTCGCTGTGCAAGTTCAGCTTGTGTTGGAAAGTCTCCCATTTGGCTATCATGATCGAGCAAAACCAAAATCTTACCTTGAAGCGAAAGTGGGTCCGGAGCGAGAATCGGTACTGGAAGCGCATCATCCTCAAGCAATGGGTGAAGCGTGTTGGTCAATGGGTAGTAGCGGACCAAGCGACCGTCTTTACGTCGCCAAACACTCTCTTCTTGTTCAAGGATGCGTAGGTGGTGAGAGAGTTGTCCATTGCTCATGTCCAAGGCGGACAAGAGAGCGCGGAAATGACAACCAGGATTTGCTGTGAGGTAACCCAACAACCGTCCACGTTGGAAACGACCATCGCTCGTCTCAGAGGTTTTTCCGATCAATCCGAGGAACCACAATCCTGTGAGCGTGGTCGAGATGCGCATTGCTTCGTTGTTGAATACAGCAAAGCCAAGCATGGAAAGAATGGCGCTCACGGTCAGCACTGTGACGGCTTGAGGTGCCCATTCAGGGAGGGTTTCTTGTTCGACAACTTCGTTCTCGACAATCAAGGATTCCTCGACAGCTGGCGATTGTTCTACCAACGGAATTTCTTGAAGGATACCAACAAACGTGAAACTGTCGGCAGTGAATCGATTACAAGCATCGTTAGCATTCGTTTGTTGTGCTTGGTAGGTACCTGTCAGCCCACGCTCTGGAGTCCATGAGGTCATGGTTGTATCTGCGAGCATGTGCACAACACCCTCATCGTTCTCGAGCATCCAGCATGTCCCATCAGCCGTTAAGATGCCACTCCATACACCATCGACTAGGATGATTGGTGCCTCCTGTGTGACCTCTCCATCAACGACCACCGTTTCATCTACGGCAACGTTCAACGGCCACGAGAACTTGTACTCGAGCATCATGTCTTGGTCGGTTGCCATATCGATTTGGATTTGATATTCTGCATCTTGGTACTCAAAGACATTCAGTGCATCTAGTTCGAATCGAAGAGCATCGCCTGTCGAGAGGCGCAGGGCCTGATCGACTTCCCCGTTACTGTTGCACAGAACGTTCATTGCAACGACTTTCTCCGAGAGATCGAGGTTCCAAAGTTGAAGCGATGCCTTGCAAATTTCAAGCCACTGAATATCAGTTGCCTCATCAACTCCAGTGATTTGCAACTCGAACATTACCTCGTCGTTGTCATCAAGCGTAGCAGAGATGGCCGTGAGAGGTTCGGAAGCGGTACCGCAATCGGCGGACTGAATGCGGCGATAGTCGACATCCATCGAGGCTGCATAGCCGAACTCGGGCACTTCGGCAACGAGTACGTAATCACCGCTTAACATGGAACATCCCGTTTCGTCGACAAAGGCCCAGGATTGGAGAGGGAATGTGGTCTGAGAAGATGCGCCCACAACAACGTCAAGTTCTGCTGTTCGACAGTTTGCTTGGTCGAGTGAATCAAACACAACTCCGTTACTTCCTGCTACCCAGTAACTTGCTCGGCAGGTGTTTGTGAATCGCAACAGTTCACTCTCGGTTCCGTCATTTTCAAGGGTGAGCGAGCCATCCAACAACTCGCCTTGGATGAACGAGGTAGAGAGTGCGTTGACGGAAGCGTCAAGTGGCGTAGAGAGGACAGGCGCTTCTTGAACGAAGAGTTCGAACGAATCAATGACTTGCGCATCGGGTGTTTCAATTGTCAGCGTCGAGGCACCGACAGCGGTTGCCTGATGCATGGTGTGACCCAATCCGAGAACGGCGTAGGCATCAATGGTCGTGAGTCCAGCATTGCATGATGGTCCGAGCCGCTGTTCTTCAAACGAAATCAGCAGCTGACATGCGTCCAGAGAATTGATGTTGATGGCCTCCGATGTTGGATTGCGAAGTTCGTATGCGACGATGAACGGGTCGCCGAGGGACAACACATCTTCTCGATGAGTGACGGAAGTTGAGAAAATCAACTCCGATGGAATGCCTGCATTTTGTTGAACCATCACCTCAGATGTTGCTGAAAGTCCAGAACCTGCAAGTTCGATGGTGATGGTATAGAGTCCAGGTGAAACGAGATTGCCTTCTTGATCGCTCAAGTCCCATGCATGTTGGTCCAGCGCTGTTGTTCCGGATCCGATGTCAAGACCACGGCTTTGGCCTCGACACGTTGTGCTTTCGTCGAGAATGATTGTTCCTGCGGCATCGATAACACGCATGACTGCACCGCATGATGGGTCTTCGGCGATGGAGGTTGCAGCATCATCGTTGACGATGGAAGAAGCGAGAAGAACGCTATCGCCTGCCCCATACCAAGGCTTGGAATTGTCATCCAATATCTCGATTTCGAGACGAACAGTGCCTGTTTCCTCAGCACTCACCGGGATGAGGAGGACGAGCAACATCACCATGGATGTTGCAACAAGACGACGCATACGCACCTCTCCCATGTTTTCGCATAGTTCTCATTGACTTAAAGGGCAACGGTACAAACCATGCGTAAATCAATCCAGATCAAGCATGGTCGGGATGGATGCTTGCAGTGCTTCTTGTTGTTGAATTTCATGCTGCTTCCATGCAGGAAGCGATGCAGGGTCGACCCAACCAAGTTCACGTGCTTTGTCGAAATCACCATTGGCGACGTAGTAGTCAATCCATTGTTGTCGGCGTTCTTCTTCATCCATGAGTTGTTCCTCAGCCTTTCGCTCGATGGCTCGCTCACGCATGAGCCTGTTGCGACTTGATTGTCGAGCAAGCATAGCAACCAGAATAGCCGCAAGCATGAATGCGATGACACCTCCCATTGCATAGAGCACCACATTGGATGATTTTGCCTCAACTTCAGCAACCGCCTCTTCGTCATCGGCCTTGTTCGGATCTTCTGAAATTGGGCAGTCGACTTGTCCTGGAACTCCTACTGAAACAGTCGGGTCCCAAATACACGGGTCCGTTGCGTCTGAAACTCCGTCGTTATCGCTATCAGGACAACCGTATCGATCGATGGTTGATGTTCCGTAAACGTTCGTACAATCATCACTCTGGTATGCACCCTGAATAATGCTGTTGCCATAACCATCACCATCGTTGTCTTTGTACTGAGTCTTCCGTAATGGGAAAGCATCTGGCGAAATGCCAGTCTGGTTATCACCATAACCATCGCAGTCCATATCGGACCATTGTGTAATATCGTTTGGGAAGGCGTCGCCAATTTGTTCGCAGAGCTCAATCATCAACCCGGTGTTCTCTTCGTCAGGAACGGTGATGTTCGTGAAGACGTAGTTGTCACCAACACCATCTCCGTCGTTGTCGCACCACTGTAGTGGATCGCTCGGAAAGGCATCGGCACCGGTGCAATCCGGCTTCGCAACGAAGTCACCGAAGGGGTCGGCATGACCGTCTCCATCGGAATCAGGGCAGCCTTGCACACCGTTCTCCGTGCTCTTGCCGTAGACATCGATACACTCGTCACCATCGGTGAACTGAACGTTGTCGCCAAAACCATCACCGTCTTGATCAGCCCATTGGAGCGGTTGGTCCGGGAATGCGTCTTCTGGATCGGTGAAGCCGTCTCCATCGGAATCAGGACATCCACGAGAAGTTGCTGAGTTGGATTCACCATAGGTCTGGGGACAGACGTCGGAGTTACCTTCCGAAACGCCATCGCCATCCGTATCGACAAAGTTGTCTCCATAGCCATCATTGTCAGCATCAGACCACTGCGTAGGGTCGTTCGGGAAGCGGTCGCCATTGGTACCACCAGGATTGTCTCCGTAGCCATCACCATCGGAATCTCGCCATTGTGAAGGATCGTTGGGGAAGAAGTCAGGATTGTTTCCATCAGGGTTGTCACCATAGTTGTCGCCGTCTGAGTCTTCCCATTGCGTGCCGTCATCGGGGAACGGATCGCCTGTGTTTGAATAACCATCACCGTCTCGGTCAGGACATCCGTATTGGTCTTCCGTGGACGGTCCGGCTTGGTTTGGACAATCATCTGAACTGTTTCCATCAGGGTTACTACCAAAGCCGTCGTTGTCTTCATCGCACCATTGTGTAGCATCGTTCGGGAAGGCATCTGCTCCGTAACAATCTGCTCGTGCAGGCCAGTTCCCGTCAGGATCGGACCATCCGTCTCCGTCGGTGTCAGCACAGCCGAGACGATCGTATACGGAATCACCCCAGATGGTGGGACATCCATCGGCTCTGTCGCTCATTTGTTCGTCACCAACCCAGTCTCCGTCGGTATCTTTCCACTGGGTTCGGTCAAGTGGAAACACGTCGATGTTTTGTGCACCAACGATGATTTCACCAGGCCACTCTGGCGCACGATACTCGTTCCATGAGATGTCTTCGTAGTTGTCGCCGTAACCGTCACCATCGGTGTCGTTCCATTGTGTAGCATCGTCCGGGAAGGCATCTCCACGTTGGTTGATGTGGAGTTGATTGGATGCAATTTCGTAGAGGTAGTTGTCACCATATCCGTCGTTGTCAGCATCGACCCATTGCTCCTTATTGCTCGGAGCCCAGTCGTTGAGGTCGGACCAACCGTCCCCATCCGAATCTGCGCATCCAAATCGGTCTTCAGTGCTGTTGCCCCAGTCGTTAGGACATTCGTCAGGTTGGAACGCCGGTGCAGGATTGTCACCGTAGCCATCACCATCGCTGTCGTCCCATTGGGTTCCTTCTGTTGGGAAGGCGTCAACGATTCCATCGCCTTGGTCGGTGGTGTTGTAACCATCGTTGTCCTCGTCGATATCAGCAAACCAGTAGTAAACACCCTCGTCGTTTCTGCCGTGGGCGGTGACGATACGCGTGTTGTCGGGACTCCAAGAAATGCCGTAGATGGTGCCGCAGTTGTTGTTACTTCCAGACTGACAGTTGCCGGGCCTTGGACCACTTACAGAATCAACTTGTGTACCTGTATCAACTTGATAGACATAGGCTGTATTTCCGTCGGTTTGGTACCAATACATTCCAACAGCGATTTGCGTGCTGTCTGAGGAAAAGTCAACTGAAGCACAGGATGTCGACATCGTTTTCTGCCAGATACGAGACCAAGACGAACCAGTGAATTCGTACATGTCAACACTCGAAGAACTCCCTTCCCAGCCACCGCACATGACGATGTAGTTTCCATCTGGCGACCATGCAATGGCGTTTACTGAGGCGCTTGGGTCGGAAATACTCCAAACGGTTGCAGACGTCGTCACATTGACGACAAAGAAATCACCATTTCCAGCAGCTGCTACGTGCTTTCCGTCAGGGGAGAATGCAACATCGTAGAATCGATCTTCTCCGTTGGGATTCATGTTACCAAATTCGGTTCCATCTGAGGTTTTGATAAGCGTGATTTCCCCGTTCGTACCACTGTTTCCAGAACGACCAATGGCTACTGCAACCAACGAACCATCCGGTGAGAAATCAACAGAATTGACTTGATCCCCTCCTCCAACATCGACGCTGATCGCACCGTGGAGCGAGGACAAATTGCTTGCATAGTAAATGTTGATCGTATCGTCGTTGATTGCAGCGGCTATGTACTGTCCATCGTCCGACCACGCAACGTCATTAACATCCGTTCCAGCGTTCGCAGATCGGAGATTAATGTGCGATGTCACGTTCCAAACCCGGACAAACCCATCTTCGGATGCAGTAACAATCATTTCGCCATCGGGTGAGAAATCAACGCCAAAGTATTCGCTACTGGACGTTGTTGTGAATTCATTTTGGAAGTTTGGATTTCCAATCGCCCATCCATCGTTGAAATCGGACGTACCATCGCCGTCTTTGTCAGGACAACCATCGCGGTCTGTGGTCGAGGTTCCATAGGCCCACGGGCAATCGTCGATAGAATCGTCCACGCCGTCACCATCTGAATCTGCGGCGTGCGCGCTCAACGGCGAGAGGACAATCCCAACCATGAGGAAGATGAGAAGCCAACTCACGACCCTTTTCTCGCGCAATTCAGAACTCATACTCCTCCGAGGTTGATATCTTATTAGGGGTTGTGGTCTTTCTGTGCGCGTGCAAACACAGGTCATCGGAACGCTTGAACGTGATATTCTCTACAGAGGGACATGGCCGAGGGGTTGCCAAAAGTCAATGTCGCTGTCTCAGACCGCGTCTTGCTGCACCTCTTGCACCATGACCATCTTGCTGACCGATTTATCGTGACCTCTGCTTTGACTCGTCCAGGAATTGCGGAAGCATGCGCACAACATCCACCGAACGTCAGCCGAACCATGCGAGACCTTGTTCGCAAAGGTTGGGTGAGTGAACACACGCGTTCGATTCAGAACGATGACCGACGTCAGAAGACATGGCAATTGACCGTAGAAGGTCGCGACATGGCCAAACTTCGAACGAACAAATTGGGTGAAACCAAGGTCTTGGTACGGGACAAAGATGGGCAACTTCTTGAGATTGAATCAAAAGATGCAGCCGACCGTTTGGCTTCGGATATGTCGTTGTTGCAAGTACTACTTCATGCGCAGCACGAAGGTGTTCTAACGTGGGGCGACATTCGTTTTGGTCTGATCAAAAAGCAGGATGATGAGGATTCAACTCCACCACCGGGGCGCCTTCAGCCGCTCGCTGGGGTTCATGCAACCTATCACACGAGTGCACCACAGACCCGAAAAATGCGCGGACGAGACGACGAACTCAAGCGTCTGGATGACTGGTTTGATGGCCGCTCTGCCTTCGCCGTCGTTTCAGGCATTGCAGGAATTGGAAAGTCGACACTTGTTGCAGAATGGTTAGCGGGTAAGCAAGACGAGCAACCGAATCTCTCAATTTGCTGGTATCCCTGTCAACCTTGGGATCGTGAAGTTGGTCTTGCAGTCAGTCTTTTACATCGTTTTGGTATTGATGAGAAGCATGATCCATACAATCTCATTGAAACGCTTCCATTGCGCCCAGGTGCTCCATTGGACGTTGATACATGGCGACGCCGATTGCTCGCCTACTTGACCGATGCGTATACTGTTCGAGAGCGCTTCTCCATCGCTCCAGGCGGGCCACCTCCATACTGGCTGATTGTTCTCGATGACGTTCATCACATTGCATCCGAATCGAAGAATCTCCTCGGAGCACTGCTGCAAATTTCTCAGAAAACGCCGTTACGTTTCGTACTCATTTCCCGAACATCCCTGGACTTTTACGATCGAAGAGATGTTCACACGCGAGACATCGTTGAAGAGTTGCCACTTTCCGGGCTTTCACTGCATGAAACCTCGCAGTGGTTGGATGAGCTTGACCTCAGTGACGTTGATGCGAGTGATGTCCATGAGCGAACCGGGGGGCATCCGTTGGCGATTGAGATGCTCGAACTCTACGGTAAACCGACGCATGAAGATTGGTTACGATTCTTGGATGAAGAAATTCTAGCGCCCTTGCCTGATGATGAGCGAGAACTCTTGGCAACGCTCGCTGTTTCGGACAAACCGATTCCTTGGAAAGCCCTTGCCAACAGTTTGGATTGGGACGGGACACCTCCACAGCGCTTGATCGATTATGGTCTCCTCATCGAGTTGGAGCAAGGTATGTGGTTGCATGAAGCATTACGCGAACGCCTGGTACGTGAAGTTGGTTCTCCAGAAACAGAACGCCGTCAACGAATCAACTGATTCAGAAGTCGTCAGCTGTCATATGGTTGTCGACCCAAGTGGTCAAAGCAGCCTTGGACATCATACCGCTCTTGTTGTCGACCATGGTTCCGTTTCTGAACAAGAAGAGAGCAGGAATCCCACGAACCCCGAGTCGAGCGGCGTGCATGGTGTTGGCATCGGTATCCACCTTAGCAACAAGAATGTCACGTTCGGACGCGAGATCGTTCAATATAGGGGCAATAGCCTTGCATGGTCCACACCATTCTGCCCAGAAATCGACCAGAACCCATTCACTCTCGTTGATTGCGCCTTCAAACTCCGAATCGGTGACCGCTTTCACTTCGCCCATGCAACTCCCGGTCGGCCGTCGTTTGAAGAACCTTTGCAGGCAAATTCATGGGGCGCCCAAGGAGGTCCCATCATTGTATCATATACTTCCAAAGACAACTATACTACATGGCCGCAATGAAAGGAAAAGGCACGCAGAAAGAGGCACGATTGGAGCGCCTCAAGGCAGAAATTGCAACCTACATCGAAGATCGACCTGGTTGCTCAGCAGCGGATATTGTTGCATACTTGTCGAACGAGCGCAAGATGAGAAATCATGGTCTTACCGCACGGAAGATCGGATACTTCATCCCGCGTCACATGAAAAACAGCATCGGCTTCAAACTTGATGCGACCACGGGCAAGCGTATCTATCACGCCATGGGATGACCAAACATTCAATGTAGCGGGGTCCGTCGAGTAAGCATGGACTGGCCTTCTGGTGTCAAAGCTGAGGCTCTATTTTCATCCGATGTTGTTCGCAACATGATGAATTTGGACGAGCCTGCCTGGTCACTGCTCGATCCAAACAATCCTTCTGGATTGAAACACCAACTCGATGCAAAACTTTCAGATGTTGGCTCAAAGCATCCTCAGGGTGTTGAGTACGTCACCATCGATGAACGAAAAGGTCCGGTTCACGTTGAAGATGGAGCGGTTATTGAACCCCATGTTCACTTGATCGGTCCATGCCTCATTGAAGCCAATGCAACCATTCGATCGCATGCTTATGTACGAGAATACACATGGATGATGACAGGTAGCCTTCTCGGTCATGCCAGTGAATCGAAGCATTCGTTGTTCCTCCATGATGCCAAGGCGCCACACTTCAACTACGTCGGTGATTCAATCCTTGGTTCAAATGTCAATCTCGGAGCAGGCGTTAAGTTGTCGAACCTTCGTAACGATGGTCAACACATCGGTATTTGGCTTGACGATGCCCGAAGAGAAACAGGGTTGCGTAAGTTCGGAGCTGTTCTAGGCGATGATGCACAAATCGGTTGCAACGCTGTCACCAATCCAGGAACCGTTCTTGGAAAATCATGCATGGTCCATCCCAATACGACCGTAGGTGGGTATCATGCTGATGAGAGTGTGTTACGTTGAGGGAAGTCCATGTCCAATCTGTTCGGAACCGATGGAATCCGCGGGCGTGTTTCCCTTGATTCGTGCGACGATGAAGGTGCGTTGGAACGTATCGTTGATCAGCGTTCGCTCACACCACAATTAATGAAACTGCTCGGTGAAGCCCTCGGGCGCTGTTTACCAGAGGAAGGTGAGGGTAGTCAGGTTGTCATTGGATGGGACGATCGTCCGCACAATGCAACGCTTGCAGCATGGTTAACACTAGGATTCCATGCATCGAATTGTGAAGTCGTTCACATTGGTTGTGTTTCGACTCCAATGTTGCATTATGGTGTCCTCGAAACCAAGTCAAGACTCGGTTGTATGATTACAGCAAGCCACAATCCTGTGGACGATTCTGGCATCAAAGTATTCGATGCGCACGGTCGAAAATCCATGCCTGCTTACGAAACACTCGTCTCAGAAACGGCGTATTCGTTGTCACAGGAAGACCGTGAAATCGACGATGTTGACCGACAAACATGGATGAAGCCAGATTTGGAACATTATGTTGACCATGCAGCATGGTTGGAGCGCCGACTGGCTTTACTCCAACACATCTTTGAACCATCATTTCCTTCCAACGCCCTGTTATTGGATTCATCAAAAGGCCATGCAGCACACTGGTTGGCAACATGGTTACAGAAGCAGGGGCTCTCCATCGAGGAAGTGAGTCAAGACGCACCTTCCATGAACGATGGGTGTGGAGCAGGAGAACTCTCGCCAGGACAATCGTGGACCTGGGATGAACTGAGCACAAGTGGACATCTCTTGATTCAATCGTTGACAACCCAAGGCGTTGGAACACTTCTGGGGGCTGCTCTTGACGGCGATGGTGACCGTTGCTTGCTCGTCCGCGAAACCAACGATGGGGTCGAAGTGGTCGATGGTGACGACATTGCTGATGCCGTTCTTCGTGCATGTCCCACGGCATGGAAGGTCGCCGCAAGCATTGAGTCCAATCTCAAACTTCTGTCCAACATCGAAGAGGATGCCAACATGCAGGGCTTTGAAACGGCAGTTGGCGATCGATGGTTGTCACACGTTCTCACTCCTTATGTACATCAACAAGAACAGCAGCCGCTCCTATTCGGCATTGAGGATTCAGGTCATATCGTTCTCCCATCACCGCATCCATCGGAAAACAATCGATGGAGCTTGGTTGGAGACGGAGCCATGACCATGCTTCTTGCTTTGCTTGCCTTCGAATCCGCAGGAACTAAATCGATGCAAAAAGGATGGAAAAAGCGGCTGAGTGTCAAGAATCCAAACCGTTGGATGTGGGACGGTCGAAACGAACTTGCCGATACGGTCGAAGCGATGGTTCGAACCCATCTGGAACTTGCAGGTGACGTTAGAAACTGGCAGCGTATGGGTTTGGAAGGTGAGGCCAACCTGATGTTACTTCGTTGTCAATTCAATGGCATGGACGTCAGTTTCGGATTGAGAAACAGTGGAACGCAGGAGAAGACGAGCATCAGTCTACGATTTTCCGAGCCTGAACCAGGTTTCGATGCAATGCTATTGATGCGATCGGTACAGAACCTCTTGTTGCGTACGTTCAACCCGGTTGCTCATTGAGATGCGAGCAATTCGTCGCGCGATTGCGTCAGGTAGGTGATGATGGCAAGCAAGGCCGCAGTTGCGAGCAGTAAAGCAAGAGCGGCAAATGATGTCATACCTTGGAAGATGAGTACGCTGGCAACAATCCATGCAAGAACGAGATTAAAGAATCCAACAATTCGCCATCCACGACGTAAGGTAAGGACGCCGATGACCCACGAAGTTGTGGACATTGCGAGCGTCAACAGGACGAACAACAGCAGGGACGGCGAGAGAAGTCCTGTGACGATGAAGAGCACCTGAGCGACCCAGAGCGATGCTGAAACCCACAGGCCCTGATTGGTGTAGGTTGCAACCCCTCCAGCGATGAGACCGAGCGTTCCAATGGCAACGGATGACATCCACATTTCGAATAAGGTAAGACTGAATTCATCTTCAACCCACCACACGAGTTCGTTGAATGCGACTGGAAGAACGATGAATCCGATCATCAAGACGGCTGGTTGCTTCCATTCCCATCCGCGCAAAAACATGAGCGTAAGGGCAACCATGGCTGCTGGTCCAAACGAAAGGAGAAGGATGGACAATCCGAAAGAGATCCGACCGAGAGCACCGCGATGGTCTTGCAAATTGCGTTTTTGACGTTCACGTTCAACCCAGTTCCACAGCAGGGCAGCACCAATCAACAGAACTTCGTTACCGATGACAGGTACCATCCATGCCATCTCATCAAATTCGAGCGGATTCGTCAGTGTTGGAATAGGGAGCTCGCCTCCGGCGAGAACACCGAACAAGCGATCGATGACCAACAAACCGACCACCATGTCGAGGACGTTCGGAATCCGTACGCCCAAATCGTTTCGACCAACCAGAGCAAAACCAGCCAAAGCGACCAAGCCTGAAATGAGAGTCAGTAAATCGAACTGCTCATTGAGAAAGACTGTGCCTTGCGTCATCCGTGACGCGAGATGAACCAACACCAAACCAGCCATTGTGACGGCGATTGGGATTTCGACGCCAAGAACGTCAACCAAGCGGAGATTGAGTGAATCGGCACGCAGCCGTGCCAAACTGATGAAGAGGAACGACATCCCTCCCATCAGCAACAAGGCAATCATGCCAGAACCACTGAGATAGGCAAAGGACGTTGAAGCAAAAATTGTCACACCAATGAAGGACAGAACGATGCTTGGACGATGTTGAATATCACCTAATTCAAGATCCATCTCACCAGTGCTACCAGCGCGCTTAGCACGTTTTTTCTGTTTTTCAGCGAGTTCAATCATCTTCGGGTCGATGAACTGAACTCCGGTCTGTTCACTCGTTTGATTGTACGCAATTTGCGTGCGTTGTTTGGCTTCGATTTCTCGCAATCGCTCATCACGTCGAGCAACAGAACGCATACCAGAGCGCCATTCGCCTTGGAAGGCAAGGTACGCGCCGGATCCAACGAAACTGAGCAATGCCATGATGGTCAGTAATTGAAGCTCGAGTGCAGTACCACTGAACAACATCAAACCAATCATTGCGACCGTTGCGAGTGTTGGTGGAAGCAATTTGTCCATCTTTGTGACACGACTCAGGTAATGGAACAGGGTTCCCAAAGAGATGAGGCCCACCATCATGGCATCTTGTCCATCTTGTGGGAACCAATCGGCATTAGTGAGTACGAGTGAAGCATCGTTCCTCAGTGCTGGAATGGCCAACAGGGCGCTCATGACAAGCAATTGATAGGTGACGATACTGTTAGTTTGGTTTCGCTTAGCGTTGTCTCTGTCACTCAGGAAGCGATCGGTATGGACCAACATCAAGGAACATCCAGCGACCATCGTTGCAGCAAACATCGACGTATGGCCGAATTTCCACCCAAAGTGGAGTGCAAAGATGCTCCATGCAACCAACATCGTCCTCGGTTGTCCACGATGTTGCCCAAGTGCAACCAAGGTGCCATGGAACACAAGAATGGCCGCCATAATGCCGATAAGACCCCATGCAGGCATGCCTCCGACACGCGTGATGCCCCATACGGAAACGAGTGAAAGAACGAACGAAAGGTTCCACAATTGCAACAGTCCAGAATCACGAGCTCGAGCGCCGAGCTCGCTCAAACCAGCCAATCGTCCAGCTAAGTTCAATGTCGCTTGACCCTGGCTGAGGTTGACATACAGTTGCTGAACGATGAGCAGCAGCATCCATGCTGCAACGTGCTGCTCGTCGAGAACGACTGGAATAAAATCGTTCGAGAACATGCGCGATTCGACATCAGTTGCAAACATCAACAACCAAACCCATGGCATCAAGACAGCAACACCGGAGATGGACGGGGATTGGCGCTGGACGCCGAGCCATGCAAGGCCGAGCCAGACCGTCGCTTGGGAGGTGAGGAGTCGCCAGCCGTCGGTTTCCGCTGGAATCAGAATGGTCAGGAGGATGACGATGATGATGCCACCCATCCACAGAACGTGATCCGAAACAGCCTGCTGATTGCGAAGTAGTGCGATGGATGTGAGAAGAGCTGTTAGGATGGCATAGATGCTGTAAGCGCTTAGATTGGCAATGTCGACGGTGAAGACTTCCTGATTGAGAAGAATGACGAGGATCAACAGGAACGGTGCTGGGAACAAAATGAACGGTGCGAGGCGTTTCCATTCAACACCACGAACTGCTAGATAGGAGCCGCCAAAGGCGCTCATCAACAAGAGTAGTTGAGCGAGTGCGTACCCTGTTTCGTCCCGATTTGCAGCAATTGAAAGCAACGCTCCAATCATTCCTAGACCAACGGAGATGGCCCACAATCCTGGTTTACCGAGACCGAGGGCTTTGGCTGCAGCCGAGAACCAATTGTCCGCTTTGTGGAACTGAGTCGCCATTACGGCATTGGTTGCAGTCACAGCGAACATCAGCATGAACAAGAGAAGATCATCATCGAACGAAACAATCTCAATGCTCACGATGGTCCAATCGTTGGAAAAGGCATGCAAACCGATCCAAAGATAGGAAACGGCAATACCGAGACTTGCAAGATTTCCAGACTTTCGATGGAGGGCGAGACCATGCATGGACAAGGTGCCAAGCAGAATCATCCCTGCAACACCCAGATCGTCGTACAGTGCTCCCGTGGCGCTCCCAAGTGCGAGTAAGACCAACGTTGCTTGTGCAGCAATGGCGTCATCATCGTGACGCTGAGCGATGAGGATGTTGAACCCAATCAAAACGAGCAAGAAGATACCAAGCGAAAGATCCGCACCAAGCGGGGAAGCATCCAACCATCCCCAGTGATGGACGTCAAGAGCAAATCCGTAGAGGATTTTCATCGATATGATGACCCAAGTCACACCGAGTAGATGCATGGTTGGATTTGGAATCCATTTTTCTCCAGCCCATAACCCAGAGAGACCCATGATGATGAGCAATGGTCCTCCAAGAAACGGAGGTAATGCGGTTCCAACAACCCAACCCAAAACGGACCAAACAAGGACCATGCCGGCAAGGAGGCCGTACCCGAGCCGCCGCTCGCCATGAACAGCCATATCGGTCACACTATCCGGTGCTGCGGCTTCATCAACAGTTCCATCACGTTTGATGGCGCCCGGCTCGACCGTTTGCTCGTCTTCAGAACTAAACAAGGCGGCAATCTCTCCAACGGCCTCATCCGTTTCTTTCTCTGGAACAGCCTCCTCTACGATGACTTCGTTTTCAAGCTCTTGAATCATGAACTGGCCGAGGTCGATCCCCCCGCCTCGGCGGAATTCTTTCTGACGGAGGACATCGTCTTCCACTGAGTCGTGGTCTTGACCGTCCTCCTCCATGCCAACGTCCTAGCAGAGTCCCGTTTGAAACCTTCTCCATTTCCCAAAGATTCGCATGGATTTTATGGAGGCTGGAGAGAAAGGGACAAAGAGGGTCTGCGGTAGCAAGTCTCATGGCGGAGACCTCCACCCCGACATCAACCCCTCTTTCGGCGCATGGCATCAATGCGAAAGGCGAGGTTCACTGGAACCTCAATACCGACGTACTAATCGATATTTCCTTGTCAAGAAATGAGGGCGTTTTGAGCGCTCACGGAGCACTCGTCACAGAGACTGGAGAACGCACCGGTCGTTCGCCGAACGACAAGTACATCGTCAATGAAGCATCGACGCAAGATGACGTCAATTGGGGCGATGTCAACGTCTCAACCGACCTTGCAACGTTTGAACGTATGCGGGCTCAAGTCGTCGACTTCCTCTCAGAACAAGACGCCCTGTTTGTCCAAGATTTGGCCTGTGGAGCAGAGCCAAGCGAAGCACTGCCAATTCGAGTCATCACCCACAATGCATGGCACAGCACCTTCGCTCGTAACATGTTCATTCGACCATCAGGTGAAGAACTTGCTTCACACACGCCAGAATTCACCGTCTTCCACGCACCGCATTTCGAAGCCGATGACGATGCACTCAACTCGCAATGTTTCGTCATCGTCAATTATGCTGCCGGCGAAGTGATCATCGGCGGAACACGATACGCTGGCGAGATCAAAAAGTCGATTTTCTCGGTCATGAACCTGATTCTGCCGAAGAAGGGTATCCTCCCAATGCACTGTTCTGCCAACACCACTGGTGAAAACACGGCGATCTTTTTTGGCCTCTCTGGTACAGGAAAGACCACGCTCTCAGCCGATCCAAAGCGTGCACTGATCGGTGATGATGAGCACGGATGGGGTGCAAACGGCGTCTTCAACTTCGAAGGTGGATGCTATGCTAAACTCATCGATTTGTCCGAGGAAGACGAACCGGAGATTTTCGGAACCACTCGACGTCGAGGAACTGTTCTTGAGAACGTTGTTCTCGATGGAAATGGCGTGCCTGACTTTACTGACGTCAGCAAGACACAGAACACACGCGGTTCCTATCCAATCGAATTCATCGACAACCGTACCATGGATTCCCTTGGCGGTCACCCCCAGAATGTCATCTTCCTGACCTGTGATGCTTTTGGTGTTCTTCCACCGATTTCTCGTCTTACGCCAGAACAGGCCGCCTACCATTTCATCTCTGGTTACACCGCAAAGGTTGCCGGAACGGAAGTCGGTGTCAAGGAGCCACAAGCAACCTTCTCGGCTTGCTTTGGTGAACCGTTCATGCCGATGCATCCAGGTGTCTATGCTGATCTTCTGTCTGCAAAGATGGAGCAACATGGATCAACAGCTTGGCTCATCAACACCGGTTGGAACGGTGGTCCGTACGGTGTCGGGAACCGAATGAAGATTCGATACACTCGTGCCATGTTGAACGCAGCCCTCGATGGTGAACTTGACAACGTTGCGTACGTGAAAGACGAACGATTTGGATTTGAAGTTCCAACCTCGTGTCCAGACGTACCAAGCGATGTCTTGCAGCCACGTACCACATGGGATGACAAGACAGCATACGATGCAACAGCGGACAAACTCGCCAACATGTTCAACGAGAATTTCGAGCGATATGCTGCTGGAGTTTCTGACGCAGTGAACCAAGCAGCGCCAAAGGCTGTTTGAGACCGTCATCTTGAATATCCGAGATGTACAGCACCAAGTATGCAACCGCAGCAACCGAACGGACAACCTGCACCAGTTCCGATTCAGACCATGCCCATGCAGCAACCAATCCAGCCGGTTCAACCGATGCTGTATGGACAACCCCAACCGATGATGGCTCAGAACATCTTGGTTGCTCAAAACAGCGGTAATGGCCCTGCAACGACGGGGTTAGTCATGGGAATTTTAGCCATCACAACCTTCCTTCTCGGATTTATCCCATTTTTGTGTTTCTTCTTCGCTATCAGTTGGTTGTTCGCTCTTCTTGCAGTCATTTTTGGGCACATTGGAGCTTCACAAGGAAGCAAGACCGGTGTTGGTGGAGGCCAAGGTGTAGCTGGTTTGATACTTGGATACCTGACACTTGCCGGTTACCTTCTCCCATTCCTTCTTCTTGGATCGATTGGAGCAGGTGCGTCGATTTAGACCAAGATTGAGACGTTTGATGGGAACATCTTGATTATCATGGAATTCGACAGACCATCATGACGAATGGTGCACAAAAGCCGCCTTCATCGGTCGTTATTCAACCGGCCAAGGTACAGGAAGTACCTTCTCAGCAAACACTGGCTGGGCAGGTCAAGGCTTTCCCTACTAATCAAATCATTCTCCAACAAGGCCCAACATCGAATGGAATGGCAAACTCAGGTCTTGTTCTCGGAGTTTTCGGAGTCGGTTCGATACTTCTCGCTCCCCTCACGGAGGGCGGCACTTGCTTTGTTGCCTGGTTGTTTGGTCTTCTTGGCATTATCTTCGGTCACATTGGAGCTGCAAGAGGCAAGCAAGTCGGTGTAGGTCGTGCCCAAGGTATCATCGGTTTGACCCTTGGTTACATTACGTTGGCACTCTATGTTGTTCCAATAATTTTCTTGCTTATCGTATTCGAAAGCGGTTGGTGAAGTTCTCAGAATTCACTCGATCCTCTTGGTGAAACACGACATATTCATCGATTTGAAGGCGGCGTCGCCGATATCTTCAACACCAAGGAAAAGGAATTCTCGTTATGGAATCTCCTGAAAAACCTCCTTCGGTCCCCATTCAGTCGGTTGTGATTCAACAACCTCAACAAGAACAGACTGCGACTCCAAACGTGGTTCATGTTCAAGTTGTAACGTCCAATCATTTTGCAACAATTGGTTTCGTTTGTGGTGTACTATCGTTTCTTTTGTTCGGATTCACAATTGCAGTGGATGAGTACGAAGCTTGCTTGTTCATATGGTTTATTGGGCTACTTGCGGTCATATTCGGTCATATTGGAACGAGTGAGGCATCCAAAACAGGCATCGGCAAAGGGCTTGCTGTAACAGGACTCCTTCTCGGCTACATGACGCTCATGGTTTATGTCGTAGGAATTTTCATTGTTCTTTCCATACTCCAGAGCCTAGGAAACTGAACAACTCCTTCAAAAAGGGGAGCCAACTCGGAGTGGTTGGGCGATTAGGGTAGTCTGGATATCCTTCCGGCCTTCGGAGCCGGAGACGTGGGTTCGAATCCTGCATCGCCCGCTCAATCTTCACATCACTGCGAAGCCTTTCGCAACCAAAGTTGAACGGACTCTTCGCCCCATGTTTCAGTCCGATGCAACGTCAAACCTGCTTGAGTGAGAACATCTCGATCGATGTTGGATGGAACGGGCTCCTGATGGACAACCTGGCTTTGAACAAGATAGAATTCATCCACCAGCCCTTCCTTGAGGAAGGAATGGATGGTTGTAGGACCACCTTCAATGAGCAGTCGTTGCTTTTCCATATCGCCTAAGCGGTTGAGGAGAGGAAGCAGACCGTTGTAATCCGCTCCAATTTGTACAGTTTCATAACCATCGGTGTAGACGACAGCGTTTGGATTGGTTCGCTCATGTGGGTCGAGAATTACTCGAAGCGGCTGACGATCGGTCTCGATGCGTCGAACGGTAAGGGATGGATTGTCGCGCTCTACCGTTTCGGCTCCGACGAGAATGGCATCACAATCCATCCGGAGATGATGAACCTCATCGAGACAAGCCTCACTGGTGAAACGTTGTGCTTCCTCCGAGCGATCGTCGACTGAACCGTTGGCATCAACTGCGAGTTTGACCGTAACAATCGGTCGACGATTCTCGCACCAATGGAGGAAGGGTTTCATTTGCTCAGCAGCAAGGTCTTCGAGAAGCCCTGATTCAACTGAAATTCCAGCATCTTTCAGAACTTGGAAGCCTTTACCACGAACGGTTGGATTTGGATCTGGGTGAGCGACGATAACGTGCCTGACACCCGACCAAAGGAGTGCTTCGGTACAAGGGGGTGTTCGACCATAATGGTTGCATGGTTCCAATGTGACATAGGCTGTTGCTCCATTTGGAGACTTTCCTTTGGATTCTGCATCGTGAATGGCCATCTGTTCAGCATGGAGTCCTCCAAGGTGGTCGTGCCATCCTTCTGCAATGACTTCACCGTCCTTGACGAGAACACAGCCAACCAATGGATTGGGAGCCACACGACCACGACCACGTTCAGCAACGTCGAGTGCGCGTTGCATGAAAACCTCGTCTTCTTCAGTCCACATGGGGGTTCCTCATCGATGGCGAAAGGTATCGAGTTGATGAGTCTGTTCGTTCATCCATGGATACATTGAAACCGTGTGAGAATCAGCAAACCGTATGGTCAAAGCGCATTTTATCATCAATCCTGCAAGTCGGGACTTTCGTTGCGGAAAGGCTTGGCCAGGCATCAAAAAACGATTGATTGAGCGTGGATTTGAGGTCATTGAACATATGACCGAACGGATTGGCCATGGTGCTGAAATTTCCAATCAGATTCGAACAGAGATCGAAGCGAGTGGTGAGGTATCATCCCTTGTTGTTGCCGTTGGCGGTGATGGCATTGTTCACGAAGTTGCCTCAGGACTCCGTGGTTCGAACATCCCTCTTGGACAGATCCCCTTTGGTTCAGGAAACGACTGTTGCATTACTCATGGAATTCCGCGTAACAACCTCAACGCAGCACTGGAAATCCTTGTAGATGGTGTGGATCGAAGCTGTGGAGCTTGGCGACTCGAAGGTGTCGCAGCACCCACACTCGACGGTTATCCGAGTCCACCTTCCAACGCCTGGGATGGAGATGCAAAGCACGATGGTCGAACCGTACGATGGGTGTTCCTTGAATCCGATGCTGGAATTACATCGGCCATCAGTCGAGCGAAACTCCGTCGGGCAAAATGGATCAAGGGTCCAAAGAAGTATACCTATCTCGGCGTAACAACCATTCCGTTTTGGCCACGTAGGAAGGTCGAGATGACGTTGGACGATGGTGAACCAATGATTCACGATTTGACCATGATGACGGTAACAACAGGGGAAACGTTTGGTGGAGGCTATCGCGTTGTTCCCGGCATGTATCCAACCCGTAAGGATGGTTCCATCGTCCTCGCCCATCGCTTGAGTCGCTTGCAGATGCTCTCACTCATGGGTCCGGTCAAGAAAGGGAAGCACGTTGGTAAGTGGGGCATTGAACAAATCGACGTCAATCGTGTCACGCTTCGACCAGTTGACAAGGATGGGAATCCTTCGGATGTTCCAGTTGGTCATGCAACGTTCATCCAAGCCGATGGTGAACCGCTGCTGCAACTACCAGCAACGTTGGAGTGGCATCAAGACCAAATCATCTTCAGAGGTGCAAAAGACATCTCTTGGGCTTAGAAACTGAAGTCGGAGAATTCTTCCTCTTCATCGTTCCAGAACTCTTTCTGTCGCTGAGGTTCTGGTTCTGATTCAGGCTCAGGTTCGGGCTCAGCCTGCTTTCGAACTGCTTTGCGACGCCGAACTTTAGGTTTCTCAGCAGGTTCTGAGGACTTCGGTGGTCCTGATGATCGAGGGTTGGAGGAGGGTACTGAAGTCGGAGCAGAAGAGACTGAACTTGAGACTGGAGCACCTCCACCGAAGGTCGAGGTCGGTGGAACGAAGGGTTCACTCTCTACGATTTGCTTCTCGACACGCTTAGCATCATCGGAGGCAACGACGGAACCTCCGGAACCGAATTCTGAACGTGAAGAGGAAGAACTGGCGCTACCAAGTGCACTGTCGATTGAGAATGAACCGAATCCATCGTCTTCGTTCTTCTTTGATTTCTTTGGAGCCGGTTTAGGCTTTGATTCTGCTTTTGGTTTGGCAGGTTCATCGTATGCTCCTGCTTTCTTTGCCTTCGCAACGTCTTTACGAACTTGAGCCGCTTTCTCTACACCTTCCTTCCCAAGGAGGGTAAGTGCAACGCTTCGAGCACTCATTCTCAGTCGAAGTGAAGAATACATGTAGGCGCCAACTGAACCTCCAGCACCAACAACCAGGAGGAACAGAACGAATCCTGCTCGGCCGAGGAACGGCACGCTACCAAAGCTGTACTCGTCATCATGCTTACCGTCAAGGCTGACAACATTGTCAGCGAGCTCAATCTTTGTGACAAGGACATAGACTTGGGCAATGTTTTGATTTCCAGTGCGGGCAACACAATCCGGTGATACCTGGACATCATTCGGGCCGCTCCAAATGCCTCCTACGGGTGAGCCACCGTTTTGACTCTCGACGAGGTATCCAGTGATTCGGACCGGTTGGTGGTACTTTCCGAGTGCTGCGACACCATCGTTGATGTTTTCAGAGGCAGGAATTAATCCTAGGACGAACCACTTGGTGTCCGATTCACTATCGATTTTCTCTAAGTTTGCCGTACCTGCTCCCGTTTTTGGACCGACAGGGTCGCTCCAATCCTTGACTTCGACGCGCTCACCTTGTCCCGATTGGAGGTTCTTGGCATCTGCAAACGACATGGAATGAAGGGCGATAGCCGCTGCAGCTGCAAAGGCAACATCCTCATTCAACAATTCACCATTGTGCGATTCGTAGATTTGACTCGCACTCATGTACCCTTCGAATTTGATGGTTCCAGTTTGATCTGCATTCACAGTTCCATCGGTACATCCGCGTTCATCGTATTGTGAATTCACGGTTTGACCGGACATTGAGGATGTGAAGGTGAATGAACCATCGCCGTCGCGCTCAACGGAAATGTCGTCGCCCCAATCTGGTGCAACCGGCGCAAGACAACCTGCGAGGAGAATGGTGGATGCAAGAAGAATACCCAGCAACACTCGGCCCATATCACGTTGAGAGGTGCTAGAGTTTGTGAATGCTTCTCTTGAAATGGATGGCGCGGAGAGAGGGATTTGAACCCCCGAGTCATAAGACACCGGATTTCAAATCCGGCGCAATACCTGGCTATGCGACCTCCGCAGTACTCTGGCGACAACGCCCTCCATCAAACTCTTTTCCCTTCATTACTCAGATTTTGAGCGCAGGGAAATGGCAGCCATTGAAACGACTGCGACAGAGACAAGGATTCCAACCGAAGGGATGCCTTCCGATTCATTCGAGATGATTCCTTCTCGTTCAGCGAGTTCGACAACATCTTCAACGAAATCGGATGCGAGCCATGAATCGTCAACGTAGCGAACACGAGGCTTCTTGTCTTCATCGAGGATGTAGGTGTAAGCAAAGTGTCCAACGGTGTATTCAGGTTCGGATTCAACAGGAATGCAGGTGAGCATATCGTCTTCGGCCCATTCGTAGCCAGCGTCGCACATGCAATGCGCTCGACTGCCTGATCCCATGATCCATCCATGTCCATTGCACTCGCTGTCTTCAACGACGGCAAAGCCTGGAAGTGGTATTGCATCGTTGCTCGTGTTGTTGGAAGCCCAAGCGATGGCCATCGGCTGATCGATTCCATCCATACCAACCGTGGAGTCTTCCCACTGTGTTGAGGTGTCGTTCCATGTGTGAAGTTCCCAGTACCAACTCCAGTCGGCTGGAGCGGATACGTTGTCGATGCTGTTCAGAAAGTGGCCAAACTGACTGTTCTGAATGTCAACGTCGATTTCAGCGCCATCGAAGGCACCTTGCGTTAGGTGGTAACCAGTGAATGTGGAAACATTCGTGAAGGATGTGGTGTTGTCCGGGAAGACGACTTGTACGCTCGGCGTATCGCCTATTGGCGGTTCGAGGAGGCTGATGTTTGCACTGGTCGCATACCATGCGAGGTGGGTTTCCTCGAGGGCGTTCACGGAATCAACACCAACGGGGGAATCTTCCCAACGTTGTGTTGCCTCATCGAACAATTTGAGACTCCACCACCAACTCCAGTCTGCTGGTGAATCGTAGCCTTCGATTCCGTTAATCATCGTGCCGTATTGTGTGTCCGACGTGTTGAGCGACCAACCTGCTTCAGCAGCAGCTGCAGAAGTCAAGGTCATGCCCGTTGGAAGGTACATCAGTTCCTCAGCCGTACCATCAGGTCGAACGTAGACGACACTTGAGTCATGAACTTGACCTTCCATGTCGCTGACGTTGTCATCATGTGCATCAGTGACGTATTCTTCGGCATAGATGGCGAAGCGTGACCAGACGTCCTTGACATCCTCGGTTGGACCGGTAAGGTGAGGCCAGTCTACACCATGTCGATCCATGTATTCGGTCAGAACTTCAGGGGTGTCATACTTGGGATCGAGTGTGATTGCAACGAAACCTACGTTGTCTTGAAGTTCTTCTGGTAGTGTATCATGAACTAATTTTAGATTCTGCGTAATGACTGGGCAAACATCAGGGCATCGGGTAAAGAAGAACGAGATAACAACAATTTCTTCTGTTGCATCCGACAACTTGTATTCAGAATTGTTCTGATCGACCAATGTGAAGTTCCCAACACTGGCATAACTGAGTTGTATCCCATTGTATGCAGAGACTGGGGCTCCAATCAGAGCCACTGACATGAGACAGGCTACAATTGTGTAAGCCGAGAGCGCCCTCGCTTTGCTTGACCTGTCGATTACCATATTCTCCATGGTTCTCCCAACTCAATGGGAGACTTAAATCAACGTATTAATCGTGAAAATCGCAATTAATAATTCCGTAAAGTGTTGGCTTAGGCTTCACCGTTCAGTAACGAGTGAATCCCAGTTTGGCGTGCACCATCCTGGAAGCCCAGTTACGCCCTCAGGGTTGGAGAGGCCAATTCCCCAGAGCATCAGCAATACGAAGATTGTTGGGAACAGTGCAACTCGAAGGTAGATTCGAGGATCGTCCCAAAGGTGCATGAAGAACGCGCCAATACCGAATCCCTTGACAATACCGACAACGATGAGGATTGCCCAAACGGTCGTCAGTGAAATCGGAATGTCTGTTCCCGGCCATTCTTCGAAGAAAACCGCTCCAACTTCAAACAATGTAAACAGCATCAACACGATGAAGTTCCAGAAGTAAATGTCTTTGCCCATAATCAACTTGTGTTCGCCCATAATTTCACCTCAATACAGATAGAATGCTGGGAAGATGACTACCCAAGCCAAATCGACAAAGTGCCAGTAGAGCCCGAAGTATTCGACTCCTTGTGCGTTCTCCTCGTCCCACTCAACCGTGTCGGCTTTGAAGATCATGTAGAGCATGACCAACAATCCAGCAAAGACGTGAACACCGTGTGCACCGGTTGCCACATAGAAGATTGAACCCTGTTCTGTTCCGACGGTGAAGCCTTCTGCGATGAGGTGGCTCCACTCAACGAGCTTGAGAACAATGAACATTGTACCCAAAGCGAGGGTGATGATGAGGTAGTTGCGGATGGCTGCCTTCTTGGTTGGCATCAAATTTCCAAGAATGCCCTTTGGCACCTTGTAATCGTGTGACTTAGCAACCTTGAGTGCCAAGACAATGGTGTACGAGGAAATAATCAACGCAAAGGTGTTGACAGCTCCAGGAAGCATGGTCCAGAAGTCACCTGTTCCAGCAGCACCACCTGGTCGGAGGTAATCCGAGGCGGTCATGACCACGGATTCACCTTCAGCAAGAGTACACTTGCCGTCATCGAGCGCCCACTTTGTGCACCACTCGGTACGCATTCGGAGGTACGATGAGAAGAAGGTAGCGAAGACCATGACTTCAGACATCAAGAAGACCCAGATACCCGCCTTGCGGATGTGTTGTCCAGCAAACGGGTCAGAAGTTGCGAGTTGCTCACCGTAGCCATTGAAAGGAAGGTCCTCTCGCCACCAGTTGGCAATACCAACAGTGACGACGGTCAATCCAATCATCGATACAGAGAGGTCAGCGATAGTTCCCTTGGCGCTTCCCATCATCAGGCCATGCAGACCGTCAGCGAAGTCAGGGAATCCGAGGAGGAACAACAGACAACCGAACGAGAAGACGATTGGCGAAGCCGAACCATGGTGTTCGTGGTCGTCATGACCGTGGTGGTCATCGTGATGCTCATCAGGTCGTGAGGAATTCATGATTCCACTGATGACCAAGAAGGCTGTGAAGATGATTCCAACGAAGAGAATCGCCAATCCAGCAACTCGGTAGGTGAGATAGGAGAGATGCGCATCAATCTCGTGATGATGGGCTTCTTCCTTGGCCTTGTAGAGATCAGCATTCTTGTCATCGCTTTGGATTTCACCAGCATCGACGGCCTCTTGCCATTCTGACTTCGCTTCCTTGTAGTGGTACTCTTCGTCTTCCCAGGTGTGATGCTTCATATCTGCAACAACAACACCGAGACCGACGTATGAGACCACGGCAAAACCGAGAATCATACCTGCCATGATCAGAGCACGCATCCAGACAGCGTTCTTGACGTCGCTGCCGCCTCCTCCGCCCATCAGATCTCCTCCCCTGATGTGGAAAGTACAGCACTCACTACAGTGGATTTCTTGGCTGCATCGCCTTTCTTCTTGCCTTTCCACAACTTCTCTTTCATCGAGTCTTCAGCATGGTGGCCGTAGATCTCGTTCATGTCGCGCTGCGTAGGAATGACGTGGAAGGAAGGTGTAGGTGGTGGAGAAGTGGTGGACCACTCAAGCGACCAACCGCCCCATGGGTCCTTACCTGCCTTCTCACCGTTCTTTCCGGAGTAGATGATGTTCCAAACCAAGAGGAGTTGGCTCAATCCGAAGATGAAGGCGAAGAT
>CATISI010000128.1 GCA_949538025.1 Candidatus Poseidoniaceae archaeon | reverse complement strand
GTGCGAGTTGCTGTGGGTCTTGAACCCTACGACTGAGCAGTTTACAACTGTCCATCGAGATATTGTTGGCCGTAATGCTCCCATTGCTCCATTGTCCAACCATCTGGGAGGCCACCAGGAGGGAGAGGAGGACCTGCAGAAACTGGCGCAGGCGGTACAGCCTCAGGGACCGCCATGGGTTCTGGGCTTGGTGGTGCGGACATCGGCACGGTAGGTGCTGCGGCAACTGCTCCATAGGTTGCTGTCAAGGAATCTTGGTACATGTCGTCCCAATCGTCGAGATCGTCTTCCTTCTCAATGGTAGTGAGAATCTTGAAGGTGATGAAACCAAGAACAACGACAACAATGAGGAAACCGGACCAGAGAACGATGTTCTTGACCAATTCACCATCATTTTCGGAGGATGCACCATCTCCCTCACCAGCGGTCGCAGTCTGCTTTTGCAAGACAACAGTCAGTTTAGCAGTAGGAGAGTCAGCCACAGTCAACGACGTGGCATAAATCGTGAAATTCACGGTCAGTGTATCAGAAGGTAGGTTAATCAATTGCGATTCGGTGGCTTGGACCTCAACCGTGACTGTTCGAACCATGTCAGACTCGAGGGCGAATTGACGGTCATCACTGTTGATACGAACACTGAGATAGCGTGACCAATCTTCAGAATCGACTTTATCCATCGAGATGGTTTGTGATGGGAAGATCAGTGGGTTCAATTTGTTCTTGACTTCGATATCCATGGTGTAGATGAGGTCTGCTTCATCGATTGATATCGGGGCAGGGGGAGTGAGATCAATGGTTCCTTGACGACCTACGAGATAGGTTGCTTCTCCAGTATCGGAGATACTTGGGTCGTTAACGGAGGTAGCGGTCAAACCAAGAGTTCGAGAACCGTCTGCATCTGCAAGGAATCGGAATCGTACTCGAGCATCCCAAGATTCACCCGTTGGGATGATTGGTGTTGTCGCAACTCCACCGATTGGGACAGGATCGAGGATTTCAGCAACCATCCCATCTGGAATGTCGAGCGTAATGGTAAACCGGTCATCGCTGTTACCATAATTGGTAATTTCAAACGAACGATCGGTTGTGTCCATCGAACCAGGTAGGAAGGACTGATCGGATGATTCATCCGAAACACCAACTGCCGCTGTGTCGAGGATTTCGACATTGATTCGGTACGATACGGACACAGAAGAATCGTCAAGGTTGGTTGCGATGACATCTACATAGTACGGTGCAGGCGACAGACCGACTGGCATTGGGAGGGTGAGAATCAGTGTTGTCTCACCATCCCATGCATCGAGAATCGCTGTGGTGTCACCAGCAAGTTCTGCGCCGAGGATGAAACTGTGCGGCCCGCCGAGTGACAGAGAGTATTGCTCATCGTCGTTACCGAGGTTGAGCAGTGTCAGGTAGACCGTTTCAGCCACATCATCCGCAGCGCTCCGGAAAGTGTTCTCATCAGCAGAGATGCTTGCTTGTCGCAGAATTGGAACCTCGATGTTTCGTCCAAGAATATCAGCTCCGAACAAAGATGTTCCGCACGAAGGACACGTGGCACGCAGATTGAATGAGACAACGCCTGGTGTTGCAAGATTATTGGCCGTTACATTGAGATTCAAGTTGATGACCTCAGCCTTCCCGAGGATGATCGGATTCGGAACAGGCACGCCTGTTTCGTCCTCAACAACTGCAGTCCAGCCATCTTCGGAGAAGGTTGTTACGAGGTTGTAAGATGCATCTCGGTTCCCGATGTTCTGAAGACGAACTGGGATGAGACCTGATTCGCTTGGTAGCAGTGTACTAGCAAGAAGCGGTGTTTGCGATGTTAATGAAACACCAAACTGTTCTGTAACAGCGAGGTTCATGGACACTCGACCTTTCTCGCCAGAGTTGGTACCGCCACTGTCTGTGAACCAGACCTGCCATGTTTGTTGCTGGACATCTGCACCCGCTGGGATACTGATGTTCACGTAAACATCGGTCGTTTCACCTGCGCCGAGACCTTGGATGATGACTGGAGAAAAGAAGTCGTTCGGGTTTGTCGTTTCAATTCGAATCGAAGGGAAAGCCGGGTCCATCCATGTCAGGTTGGTCACGTTGGAGTAGACGGAAATGGTTGCGCTGGAGTACCCGTTGTTGGTCACCATACAACGTAGAGAAACAGTGTTGGAAGGAGGCGAGGAGTATCCTGCTTCAGGATTGTCGCAATCGATGCCAAGCTCGAATTCTGCGACCTTTGAGATACCGAATTGGATGAAGTCGTCAACGTGCATTCCTTCGGAAGCACCACTGTTGTCAGAGTTGAACAACAGACCAATTGAATACGAGTTTCCACCGAGGAACAAATCTGGATTAGCGAGACCAGGGATTTGGGCCCAATCCACTTGAGGGTCCCATGAAACGTTGGTCCATTGGCCTGGCGCAGGACTTGGCGCACCATTCGTGAAGTTCCATGTCAGTGATTCCATTTTGTTGTTGTAATTCCCAGAGCCTCGCCACAATTCGAATGCCACGTTATCGCCAGCAGCAAGAGAACCCCATGTTTGGGCATAGAACTGTGTTGAGATGAATTCTCCAGCAAAGAAGGTTTTTCTGCATCGCCATGCTTGGTATGCTTGAGACATTCCTGGATCGAGTTGACCAGTAGGTCCACATTGTTGAGACGTGGAATAATATGCGTGAACAAGACGGTCATGCGCACCGGATGGGTAATCTGCGCCTGGGTTGGAGTGACGCCAGTGGTCTGTACCTTCTGGACCACCGGTATCGGTTCGCCAACTTCCGAAACCGGTAGCATCTCCACCTGTCGCAGGGTAGCGTGCTGGGATGAAGGTGGGGGAGGCTTCGTTCGACACTTTCGTACCATCGAATTTGTCTTTCATGATGGCGACAGGTACTGCCTTTTCGAGAACATCGTTGTCGTTCAAATCATCTCCTGAGTAGAGAACGCTTGCTCGAACGATGAGACCTCCGCTCAAATCGTTGGTGGTCGTGTTAAGAATGGAATGAGCGATCGTTGGCGTCCATGCATAGCGACCCTCGGCCGATTGCTGACCAATAAGTTCGGCCGTCGTCCAGTTGTAGGATTCGATAACATATCCAATCGGGTGAACAATTTCGACCATGCCCATAGCAGAGCGGCCGGTGAATTGATTTCCGAGACGCTGAACCTCAACAGTGATCTCAATTTCTTGTCCCATGACAAGGTAATCAACGACGGACTGGTCGGATTGGACCCACATGTGCGCTGAATCGGTTGCATTTCCAATTGTAATTTTCGTGACGCGGAAGTCATCGTTTGGGCCGCCTCGGCCAGAGGCTGCTTCGGCTGAATCCAGCACAAGCAAAGAAGCGGTCTGAAACACCATGAGCGCAATCAAAAGCATAGGAATACTGCGTCGCATTGTCATCAACGTTCGTCCCAACAACTTGCATCATATGAAGATGGCCGTTGTTTGCTCTCTATTGTTCGTTGCGATGTTCATCTAAAATGAGGCCTTGAATCGTAGGTTGGTCGTAGGGAGGAGCATCATCGGATTGCAAATCAAGGAGGCTGTTGTCAAACTCGGGTAAATCCAGCGGAATGTCGCCCTCCAATAAAGGCAGAGAAGGAGGTTTAAGGTTTGATGTTGTACTTGCTATGGCGTCCACCCCGCCTGGCGTTGCAGATGCCATCGCAGACAGTCCTGTTGTGATGTCTTGACCTTTGGAGGCGACACCAGCTGCTGCAGCGACTGCAAGTGTTG
>CATISI010000127.1 GCA_949538025.1 Candidatus Poseidoniaceae archaeon | reverse complement strand
CATTCATGGAGAGGCGTTGAAGCAGCTATCTCCATGTTGAAAGATGCGCATGAGCGAGAAGAAAACATCCTTGATCCAGAGGATGTCGTTACGGTTCTTAGCGGGCGCTCGTTGCATTCTACGATGAATCATGATTCCAATCCGGGACCATCCATCTCCTTGGCCTCAGACATCCTGAAGCGAGCAACAGACGTCGTCTACTCAGAAGTTGATTCTGGCGGAATCGAACTCCACTCGACTCCTCTTGATTTGGAACAAGACGATTGGGAGCCAACGGAAGTATCTGCTGAGGACCTCTCCAGTGCAAACGATTTACTCGAAATGCACCTTCGCACAACCCTGAATGAATTGACTCCAGAAGCACCGAACGTCCTCGATGTGGATTCAAGAGACCGACACCTTACACATCAATTGGGAACCGTCAGTGGCCATGATATTGAGCGCACAGCAGATGTACTCGCAGGTATCGATGCATCGATCGATGAAGCCCTTGCAGAGCGTGAACGACTGATGGTTCGAGAAGATCTCCGTCTACGTCATCTTGAGTTCAAGATGGAGGAACTTCTCGAACGAACGACTCACGCCGACGCTAATGAACTGATCGATATCGTTGATGAATTGAGGGTGATTGAACACGAGCTTGGTCTAGTGAGTGAAGATGCAATGGAAGCTTTCGAAATGGAGGATGAAGAAATCCGAATCGCCCACTTATCGACAATTCGACCAACAACTCGACTTCTAGGTGAAGAAGAATGAGAGGTGCTTGGTGGGCTGATGGGGTTCACTTTTCCTGTCAACCGGATTGTGGGCGTTGCTGCGATGAACCAGGCGGTATTGTCTACCTGTCCCGTGCTGATGCGCAACGTCTCGCCGACCATGCGGGATTGAGTGTGAAGCAGTTTCTGAAAAGGGATTGTACAACAACGTTGGATGGTCGTTATGTTTTACGTTCCAATCAATCCGATGGCATCTGCATTTACCTCGACGAAAAGAAACAATGCAGTATCTATCAGGTACGTCCACAGCAGTGCAAAGCCTTTCCATGGTGGCCTGAAAATTTGCGTAACAAGCGATCATGGAAGCAAGCGAAGGCAACATGCCCGGGGCTCACTGCAGAGGATGCGATTCTCATCAGTGGTGATGAGATTCGGTTGCATGTTCATGCTGATCGACAATCAACCCAAGGTTTTCGCGTGTGGCAAGATATGTGATTCGGTGTAGTTTCCCACACCTAACGGATTCTTTTCCGTCCTTTCCTTTATACGAACGACCGCGTTGGCTTACAACGGTGAGACCATGCCAGAAGAAGCAGACCAATTGCTCAACTTGACTGAGGCTCATCTTGACATCGGAATGCGAGGTGTTCCAGTCGGAACCTGTCGAACATCCTTTGTAACACCAAACGAGGGCGTCCATTATTGTGGCTACCCCATTGCGGAACTTGCTGAAATGGAGCCAGAAGACGTCGTTTACCTCCTCCACAACAAGGAACTGCCAACGCCAAATCAGTCCTCTGCATTCAAGCAAGATCTTGCCCAGCGAGCAACCATTCCAGGCGATTTTAACCCTATTTTCTCAGCACTTCCACGCAATGGACATCCCATGGATTGGCTTGCCATCGGAATCCAGACCCTTGGCATGTGGGATTGCAAGAACGATTGGAGAGAGGATGCCCTCAACCTCGTCGCTCGAATGCCACGTATGATGGGTCTCCTCTTCCGGTACCGTGAGGGGCGAACCGATGACATTCCTGCGGACGATACCAGTTTGTCAATGGTCGAGCGATTCACGCACACCTTGCAACTCGATGTTGACCAAGAGAAGTTGGCACGTGTTCTCTCCGTCTACCTTGTACTCCACATGGACCACGGTGGTGGCAATCTCTCGACATTTGTAGGGAAGGCTGTCGCAAGCGGGCATGCGACTTTGTACTCTGCTATCACGAGTTCGATGAACGCACTCAGTGGCCCACTCCATGGTCGAGCCAACCAATCATGCTTGGAATTCGTTCTACGTGTCGGAACATCCAACCCGGTTGAGGTGGAACAATTCGTTCGTGGAGAGCTTGCAGCTGGACGACCAGTCTTCGGTTTTGGTCACGCAGTCCTTCGAGCAGAAGATCCCCGGGCCACCGTTCAATTTGCTCTGGGCGAGAAGATTTGTCCTGATGACGAGAACTTCAAGGTTATTCGAACGCTACGAGAAGTTGCACCGCGCGTCCTCTCCGAAAATCCAAAAATCTCCAATCCAAACGCCAACGTGGATATCGCCTCCGGCGCCTTGTTGCACCACGTTGGGCTCAAAGACCCAAGTTACTACACGACCTTCTTTGGTTGGGCAAGAGTTGCTGGCATAGGAGCACAAATCTACGACGAGCGAGTTGTTGTTCGCAATGGGAAAGGAGTCCCAATCTACCGCCCGAAATACTTTGCTCGTGACCAAGCCCTTCGACACGTTGAGTGATTATGAGTTGAGATCAATCTCAACGTAACCGTCGTGTTCTCGTACGTCGTACATCTTTAGTGAAGATGGTGTCCGAAGTTTACCGAGGAACCGTCCATAGGCTGGAAAATAATGGGCAGGAGACCATTCGTTCACCGAACCATCCCCTGGGTGGTAGGTTGTTTGGTGTAGTGGACACCGCAAGCAACCATCTTTGATTTTGCCACCCCAATGCATGGGCCAAGCCATGTGACGGCAGAGCGCATTGCTACCAAAAATTCCGTCTTCAGTTCGCATAACGAGGACCATCTTCGTCCCAACAGCCTTTCCTTTGACTTTGTTCATCTTGAGTTTTGATGATTTACAGACTCGTTTCCACTTAGGAGCTTTGTCCATGCGGGTTAGTTTCTGTCTGAACTTATCAATGAGTGTTCAAATTCATGCAGGATTTGTTTCATTTTTTGAACAGCCATTTATACATTCAATCGAGCGCTTGAAATTATGGAGAACCCATTCAACGCCTTGACCACACTGTCCGTTACGCGGCCAAAGGCAACCATTGCTTCAATTATCATCATCACCCTAGCCCTCTCATCGATGGCTCAATTCATTAATTTCGATAACAGTGAAGATGCATTTTATCCACAAAACGATACGACTGAATTGCTGTATGAGATTGAAGATCGCTATCAAGCATCACTTGATTTTGTTCGCATCATTGACGAAATCGATGATGGTGACATGAAGATGGCTTCGACGTGGGAGCAGTTTGCAACCATCGAAGCCGAACTGTCAACCAACGAACGGTTTCTTGAGTATCAAGAACCTCTCTTTGGAGGAAGCGCTACAAGCGGTCCAGCCGGTTCCGCCCTCTTTTGGATCAACACACAAGATCCAATCACAACGCAGCCATGGCGCGACGCACTTTCCATGCACATTGCGAACGTGACTGTTGCAAATGAAGAAAACTTCAGCATCGCTCTTAGTGACCTGCAAGCCACCATTGATGCTATTCCTACACCATTCGCACCAAGCGCTCAGGAATTGCGTGATTGGAACCCTGGTGAAGTCACGGAATGGCAACAAAGAATGGATGACAATCTAAACATCAGCGCTGAACTGGGAGCACTTCTCGGCCAGATTCAAGGACTTCAGCAAAGCCGAACAAATCCCGTAGAAATTGGAGCAGTCGCAGCAACGACAGGGCCGCTGCAAGGCACATTGGGAACATACATTGGTTTGCAGAACATTGATCACCGAAGCAACATCGTTTCGACAATGCCTGCGGACGACAAATTGAGTCCATGGGAAAGCGATGGACCAATTCTCATCAGTTTGGTCGTTTCAACCGACCCAGTCAATTACGAGGATGCGGAGATCATTGGTGATGTCCAAGAGCTCGTTGTCGAGTGGACAGACACTTCCATTGCTGAGATGCGGAATGAAACAGGAGACGATGAACTTCGAGTCTTCTCGTTCTCAGCATTCCAATACGAACAGAGTGCAAACATCGGCAAAGAAATCGGAATATTGACCTCGCTCGCTTTGGTTTTCTTGACCGTGTTGTTGTACATCAAGTTCCGTTCTGTTCGAGATACCGCATACGTTATCGGCTTGACCATGCTCGCTATCGCTGCAACCTATGGTGCCGCAGGTATCTTTGGACTTACGTTCAATGCAGCCATGAACAGCATACCGATTCTGCTGTTAGCCATTGGCGTCGATTATGGAATCCACGTTGTGACGCGAATCCGAGAAGTCCTTCAGGATATGGAACGCGATGATCCTCAAGGCCGTGTAACGATGAAAGATTTCGATACTGGATTGCGTCTGAAAGCAATTCGTTCCGGAGCAGTATTGACCTCAGCGGCATTGGTCATAGCCATCTTCACGGACATGGTTGGTTTCCTTTCCTTCCGATTGTCTTCACAAATGTTCCTTGTGAATTTTGGTACAGTCATCGCTCTTGGTCTATTCGCCATCTATGTTCTCAGCATTTCGCTGCTACCTGCACTGATGACCGCTCTGCCGACGAAGGCATTGCCTTTGAAAAAATCAGGAGCCATGAACGAAACGAGACTAACTGCAGGAATCGGACAAATGGCAGAAAACAAACCAGCACTTGTCATTCTGGTTGCTGTCATCTTATCTCTCCCTATGGCGTACGGAATGAGTACGCTGGAGGTTGGATTTGATACTGCAGATCAATTCGACGATTCGCTTGTAGTGGTTCAGGATTTCTTGATGATTGCTGAGGAATTCCAGAGCAGTCCAACTCCATTGTACGTTGTTCTTGAAGGCGATATTCTCTCTGAGAAAGGCATCGAAGCGTACAACACTGCCATTACAACGCTTACCAATACAGACGGCGTAACAGGCGTCCCTACTGGCATTTGGGACACCTTGGAGTCGGAGCGTGGCAGGAATCCTACATTGGATAGCCTACTCAACAATTTGACAACCGATGAAGGATTTGATGAGCTAGAGGCTTATCTCCTTGAAAACGCTACAGGACGAGACCTCGTCGATTCGCTGCTCTACATTGATGGTCGTCAAACCATCATTTCGTTCCAGGCAAACACACTTGACTGGCAAGCAACCGTTGATTTCGAAGAAGGTCTTTCCCAAGCGCTTCAAGCTGCTGCCACAACGGTGGATGGAAGCTTCACAATGGAACTCAGTGGTCGTGCATTGATTCTTGCACAAATCAGTGCTGATGTTGCGATTTCTGCAGTTACGTCGACCGCCATTGTCGCCTTCACGATTCTGTTTGTATTGATTGTGATTCAATTCGTTCGGACTCAAAGTCTGACTCAAGCCGTACTGCGCGGTGGAGTCATCTGGATTCCTTTGATTACCGTTGTTATGTGGGTTTACGGCATTATGGGACTTGCAGGATATCAGCTGAATTCTCAGACTGTAACGATTGGCGCACTTGCGCTTGGACTGGGCGTTGATTATGCAGTACACTATGTGATTCGGTTGGAAGAGGAAGTTGAACTGCATCCAGAAAAGACGGTCGCCCAATGGACCTCGAAAACAACAGCAACGACAGGGCGAGCGATGCTCGGTGCTGCGATCAGTACTGCTGGTGGATTTGCTATCCTAAACTTCTCAGGATTGCTTCCACTGCGATTGTTCGGTCAAGTCTTCATCGTAGCCATCAGTCTCGCCATGGTTTCCAGTGTCACACTGTTACCAACCTTGTATGGTCCGTTCTTGCGTCATGATGCGAAACAGCACATGGCTGAAATCCTTGAGCAAGAATAGTCAAAGAACGGGTCGCTTGGTTTTGCCCGAACCCCGGTGACCAATCATACGTACGATTTCCCAAGGCATGCTACCTTTTTGTTCCTCGTAGGCCATCAGCTCATCAACGGATTTCGACCAATTCCATTTCCTTCTCCAGAACGAAAACAGTTCCCTTCTTCTCGATTTGTCGCATTCCATCCAAGGAACAACCTCACTCTCAAGCGACTTGAGAATCTCAATGTGATCGTCTTTTATCGCATTGTTCAACCGATGTCGCTGAGATTCATCCAACGGATGTGTTGCTGGACGCGTCCAGCGAGCGTGACCACTCGGAAGCCATGTGAGATTTGGATCGCTCGTATCTGTCAAAGCCGAAAGACCAGCATTGAGAACCGAGTGTTCGATTTTTGCACTGACTGGCCAAAGATAGACTGGGAAGCCTTTGCGCATGGCCGTAAGGCGCTCCAGTCGTTTCCCTTTGAGGCCAACGGTCTTACCGAGAGGAACCATATTGGTTGGGGAGACAACGTACTCTGCAGCACATGGCATCATTGGAGAACTATTCCGTTGATGCTTGCGCATCAGCTTCGAAAAAGAGGTGTTAAGGTATTCTGGAAAGGCAAGGACACGATGTGTCTTTTTTCCTGCAAACGGTCGAATGGTCGGTAACAGTGTGGACCAGCTCCGCTGAATGCCTCCCAACTTCGTTGCATTGGCCATGGTCTTGTGAAAGGCGTAATGGACAGTGGAATGTTTTGGCACATCGTATTGGTCAAGGAGTTGTTCAGCACGCTTCATTGTTTCTCCCATGTGGATGTCATGTTTCTTCGTAGCAAACCATCCTCCACTTCGTTTCACCTTGAGACTTGGACGTTTCGTTTCGACCACGAGAACCTTACCTTCCTCTTGGACAGCGCGTTGAATGGAGACATCCCCGAGCAACATTTCGAAAGAGCAAAAGCCGAGTTCGACCAACTCATCAAGATTCCAATCCTCCACGAACGGTGAACGACCCTTGCGTAACGAAGGAGCAATCGAAACAATACGATCGTGGTGAATGACGACGTGGTCGTCCTTCGTAAGTCGAATATCAAATTCGATGGCATCGAACATTTCCATAGCATGAACGAGACTTTCAAGTGTGTTTTCCGGTGCTTGTTGATACATCGGCTTCGTCCTTGCTAAATCATTGTGGTTCTTGAAGACCCGTACCCGTGGTATGCTATCAAATGTTAAACAACTCTCTTCATTATTCCATAAACCTCTAAATGCGCTATGGATGGACGTCGAACATGAGTCCATGGACGGTCATGATGAGCATGATTTTGTTCCTGACCCCGCTCATATGTTCGTTATTCACAAAACATGACAAAGATTCACGCGCCAAGTACGGCACATGGTTCGAAACGATTCGCAAACATCGATACTATCTCCATGCTTTGGGTTATCTCGTGATCATACGATGGAAGAATCTGACTGATGGATTGAATGAGCCAATTAAACATCGTACAGGACATTGGACAGACACAGTCCATGGGATTGAAGGAGATGTTGTTTTGTGGATACAGACGACGTTCGAGAATGATGCCCTGACAGCATTCCTCAACTTTCACTATCTCTTTGTGTACCTCTTCCTCATTTACGTGACGACCGTATATTATGCCTATGCAAGCGATCGGGATATGACCGATAAGGTGACGTTGAATTATCTCCTAATTTATGCTCTAGCAGTTCCATACTATCTGTTCTTTAATGTAGAAGTTACTTCTTCTTGGATTCCAGGCATGGATGCATTACTGTATCACGATGGATGGTATTCAACATTTTACGCAACACATGACCCTCTTGACAACGCTGTACCTTCACTTCACGTTGCAATACCATTTGGAATCTTGATGCTGAATTATCTCCACGTCAAGTCAAAAGGACAGAAGCTCAAAGAATGGCGTCATTACCGTTACCACATGTTTATTCTCATCAACACAATTGTCTTCATCTTCGCAATCCTGTACCTGGGAATCCATTGGATCATCGACATACCACTTGGGATGCTTGTAGGCGCAATCGGGGCTTTGTTTATTCATCACATTCAGCCAAGATTGCGTAACGATTACGGCTCCTTATTCAAAGGAGTCACTCGGCATAAGGTTTGGAAACATGTCTTTGTTGAGGGAACCGTTCTCCTCATCATCATGGCTGCGATGATGGGTGCAATCAATCACCAAGATGCAACAAATGAACAACAACCCTCATTGCGCCTCGGACCGGGCGATACAGTTCAGGATATTCTTGCTGAAATCGATACGGACGAAACCGTGACCACAACCATACGAAATATGGATGGTTCTCTTCACCTCGAGTATGCTGTCATCACCGTCGAATTAGCGGAAACAGGTTTCTCAGAATTTGGTGTTGATTGGGAAACAATGCAAGCACTTGCTGTTGAACACTGCAACCAACAGGTTGCGTGTAGCGCTTCATTACAAGCCAACCAAAGCATCGATCTTGCACTCCAATCACCAGAAGTCTACACGTTCATCTTCTTCCATCATCCAGGCGATGAGGGGATTATCGAAGTTCAGGTTGAATCGAATTACGAAAATTCAGAACATTCCATGTCACAAGCCGTTGCACTCTCGCTTCCATCGTTGTACATCACTGGATTTGTCGTGTATCGATTGTATCGGTTGAACAACGATGGTCGACCGTGGTACGATTCTCGACCATCTCACACATGGGAAGAAGAGTGAGCATTCACTTTTGTAGAACAAACACCTGCGATGACCATGGCGTCCTCTTCATCGTTGGAAGACGCTGTATCTGAATTGATGGATTCACCTGGCGGTCAATTGCTCAATACAGCACGAGATTACCTTCGAAAGCGCGCAACCGCATTAGTTGGACTGTTCCTTACCGGATTGATTGTAGGTTTCCCAATTGCCAAAAGTATCGTAACGTGGCTCATCGAGGATCAACGATTACCCGATGACGTCAACGTTATTGTCACATCTCCAGTTGAATTCCTCATGCTTCAAATTCAACTATCAGCCAGTTTCGGATTATTCTTAGCCCTCTTGCTGGTATTCACAGAAACAACACTACGTGGTG
>CATISI010000126.1 GCA_949538025.1 Candidatus Poseidoniaceae archaeon | reverse complement strand
TCCTGATGGTACTGTCAACGAATACGCAGCAGGCGTAACTGCTGGCGAAGTCGTGACCGATGCACTCGGAAAGAAGCACGGATGTCTCGCTGCACGCATCAACAATGTTGAACGCGACCTTTCAACACCACTGACAGATGACTGCGACGTTGAGGGTATTCTTGCTGAAAGCCATGAAGGCATTCACATTCTTCGCCACAGTGCTGCGCACTTGTTGGCGCAAGCAGTCGTGGAACTCTATCCTAATGCAAAACCAACCATCGGCCCAGCCATCGAACGTGGATTCTACTACGACTTTGCAATGGAACCCATTGGCGAAGGCGACCTGAAGCCTATTGAGAAAAAAATGCACGAGATTGCTCGACGAAATCTCAAGGTTGAGCGTGTGGAATTGGACGAACAAGAACTCCGTGAACACTTCACATCAAATCCGTACAAGATTGAAATCATCGATGACAAATTGGAAGATGGAGATGGCTCAACCATTTACAAGCAAGGTGAATGGTACGACCTTTGCTTGGGCCCACACGTTCCAAGCACAGCTAAATTAATGTTCAGCCGCCTTACTTCGGTCTCCTCAGCCTATTGGCGTGGCGATCAATCGCGTGAACAGTTGGTACGAATTTACGGCATTGTTGAGCCAACAAAAGAAGCATTGAAAGCAACATTGCATCGAATCGAACAAGCCAAACTACGCGACCATCGAAAACTTGGCAAGGATTTGCAATTGTTCCATGTTGACGAAGAAGTTGGTCAAGGACTCATTCTCTGGACACCACGCGGCGCTATCGTTCGACAACAATTGCAGGATTTCATCTCACATCATTTGCGCCGACAAGGCTACGACCAGGTGTTCACGCCCCACATCGGAAAACTGGATTTGTACCGTACATCAGGACACTTCCCCTATTATCAGGACAGCCAATATCCTCCACTCGTTGAACGTGACCTAATGAAAAAACTCGCAGATGAAGGATGCTCATGTTCGGAATTGTCCAATATGATGAGTACCGGAGACATCGACGGTTACATGCTCAAACCGATGAACTGCCCACATCACGTCAAAATCTATGCATCGCAAGCTCGTTCTTATCGAGACCTCCCTCTCCGCCTCGCAGAGTTTGGAACGGTATACAGATGGGAGCAATCCGGTGAAATCTCTGGAATGACTCGTGTCCGTGGATTCACTCAAGACGATGCGCACCTTTTCGTTACAGAGGACCAAATTGCCGACGAAGTCATGGGATGCATCGAACTCGTTCAAACTATCTTTGACGTCCTAGGCATGCACGATTACCGTGTGCGTGTCGGATTGCGTGACCCGAACAGCGACAAGTACGTCGGTGAATCCGATCGATGGGATCGGGCAGAAGATGCCTGTCGCTCTGCAGCGGCTCAACTCGGCGTTAACTGGTCCGAGGAAGAAGGCGAAGCAGCGTTCTACGGACCAAAGATCGATTTCGTTGTCAAAGACGTTATTGGTCGGGAATGGCAACTTGGAACCGTTCAAGTCGATTACAACCTTCCCGAACGATTTGATTTATGGTACAAGGGTAGCGATGGCGAAAACCATCGTCCAGTGATGATTCATCGTGCACCATTCGGCTCAATGGAGCGTTTTTGTGGAGTACTCATCGAGCACTTTGCAGGAAAATTCCCAACCTGGTTGTCGCCAACTCAGGTCCACATTCTCACCATTTCTGAGAAGCATAAGCAATATGCTTCTGAAGTTGCCCAGAAACTGAAAAATGCTGGAGTTCGAGTCAAGATCGATGATGGGGACGATACGATTGGAAAGAAGATTCGAACCCATCGCAAGATGCGTCCAGCCTATCTCATGATTCTCGGTGATGGTGAGATGAACAACAATAGTGTATCGTTGCGTTCACGTACAGGCGATCAAATCGCAGCCATCCCTGTTGACCAATTCCTTTCCAATATCAAAGATGAAATTGACAACAAAATTTCAGAACCTTCCTTGGTCCCGAAACCTCAGGAAAACTGAACATTTTGACTGCATCATTTCGCACTCCATAAAAGGAAGCAAGGTGTGGCAAATCCATGACTGGACCGGTGATTGTTGAGGGGTTTGCCTCCATCGCTGTTGTTCCCTTGATCTTAGCAGCAGTCATTGCCCTGTTATTTTGGCGAACAGTTGTTCCACGACAATTGCGTGGATTGCAGGTTGCATTCGAGACAGGACCCATGCGATACGAAGTACATACTGTAACAGAATCGTTTGATGAAGCACGTGATTTACTTCGTTCACGCGGCATGCGGTTTGGTGTTGCGACCTACCTTTTTGCACTGACTGGTGCATTGCTTCTCTTCTTCGAATACCTCATCTATTCACAAGGTCAAAGCGACGGTTTCCACGCGCCAAACATTTCACTCGCATTGATCTTGATCATCCTTCCCGCAGTGATTTCATCGGGTTCTTCTCTCGGTGCTCAAATAATCAAACCAATTGGACATGGGAAAGCAAAGTTGCAGGAATCGAGCGGTGCACGAAACACCGCTTACATCGCGTTGACTATCCTTTGGTTTCTTGGCGTCGGTCTGTTTTACTCACTTCTCGGCTCGTGGGGCGTTCCATTCACGCATCGACTAAGCGGGTCGTTGCTGCTCGCTTTTTCACCTTCAATCGTTGCATACGGACGGGTCATGGGGACGTCTTGGCAAGCACTTCGCCAATCCTCTGCTCAAATTGCTAAAGGCAATCCTTCTCCATTCCACAATCATGCACCAAATGCGCGACAGCAAGTGATTGCAAGAATTGTTCACCTCAACACATTGGCCATGCCTGTCGTAGCCATCAACACGCTGCTCTCGTTAATTGCCATCCTTGTTGCGCCTGAATTGTTTACGCATTCTGAGCGGGTTCTCGAGCTTCCAGAATACCGAGAACAAGCAACCATCATGGAAGAAGGTGGAATCCTTGGATTCTTCCTTATCGAATTGTTCTCCAACATTCCAGATCCAGAGTTACGTGTCCCACTGGTTACATCGATTCTGTTGTTCCTTCTCCTCAACGTTGCCTTGGTTGGTTTCCTGTTCGTTTACGAAGTTGCAAGGATTCTGTTCCTCGATGTTCAGGATGTGTCAGGTCGTGGAGGTATTCGTTTAGCAGACAGTCGATTGCTTCGTGCAGAACGTTCACAGCAAGCCAAAGTACTCAATTTCTGCTTCACAGGATTTGCGGGACAGTCAATGCTCCTTCTCGCTCTTGCTATGATCACATTTTGGGATTCCTCATTCCTTCCACAAGGTGGTTCTTGTGGCGATTGGGAAAACACTCTGTGTACCTATGTCGAGAAGGATGCTATGGAAGAATTGACCTGGATGTTGGCTTCCGGTGGGCAAATTTGTTTCCTACTCATATGGCTTACATCACTTCAAGTCGGGTCAAAACTGGATGACATCACCTTTGATGCAAGCATCAGTGAACAGCGCCAAATGTTGACACAGATGGAAGACATGATCTATCTGAAACAACGACCGTTTACGGAATTGATTGCTCAAGACAAATGGACGCGAGCCATCGAACATTACGATGAAATTCTCAACCCGACTGAATCATCAACACAAGGATTGGATTTGTTACGTCAAACAGGAGCGAAAATGCAGTTGTTTGCTGGGTTGAATCGTTGGGAGGAAGCAGAGGAAAACGCAGTCTCATTGCTTGCACTACAAACGGGTCGGGATGCACAAGTTGCACGTCTGATACTTGCAGCTGCAAGTCTTTGTCAACGTGATTTACCCGAGGCGGCACCTCGACTTGCTCTCTTGAACAAGAGCGATATCGAAGCAGCACGATTGCAGTGGTTTGCTGCCGTCTTGGATTCAAAACGAAGTGTTCCGAGTGCCTCACAACCCGTTCTAGGTGTTGATCCGCTCATGCGTCGAAACATCGACTTGCTCAACAGAACGGCGAACGGAGAGCCTCAGGCCAATACCACTTATCGAAACAAGCCGGCTGATCGATTAATGCTCCTTGGCGACTGTGCTCGAATGCGCCTCAGTGGACGGAGCGAAGAGGCCTTGTCGATGCTTGAAGCCTTCATGGAGAAGCATCAGGAGCACGCCGAATTGCCAACATCGACGTGGTCACAAGGCCGGGTTGTTGCTGCATTGTTGCATCTTGATTCGAATCGGCCAAACACGGCTATTCGTATTGCACGAGAATTGAGGAAACAAGAGCCACGTCATCCACACGTCCGTTCACTGGTTCGAATTCTGAACGAATTAGGGCTCCTTGATGCTATGGCTACAGAACCGACCAAGATGACCATGCTTATCGATTCTGCAGGCGATTGGATGCGAGAGTGGCCTGTTCTGCATACAGTTCACATTTCACCACGACTCGGTTCAACACAGGCACGAAAGCATGCAGGACGAGCCAATGCCTGGATTGTTCACTCAAAGGATCAATCTGTCTCGAAATATTGGAAGAAATCCAATCTTTGGAAGAAGATCCCATACAACGGAGAGCAAGAGGCACCGTATGGACTCTACTTGCACCTCTATGGTGTGATTACGACCATCGCTGGTATGCCTGTCGACCTTGGATTACCGAGCGGAATCAACCACGGTGATTTGATTCAACGAGACCTTGTATGATCAAACACGTCGTCGCAAGCGTTCCATGGATGCGTCTGCTTGTCCGAGTTGTTCCAAAGCAGCCTCTACTTGACCACCAATGAGCCGCTCTTCAGCAAGAGCAATCGCAGCTTCGGTTTGCTTCATGTCTTCATCTGTAACAGGAATGCTTGAGGCCGTGCATTGATTTCTCAAAACGGACCATTCTTGACGTACGAAGTCAAGCAGAGTCTGTGCTTCGCCTTGCTCATTACCAAGGGCATCGAGATCGATGGTAAGGCGTTCAAGCAATGATGCAGCATGACTCCATTGACGCTCGTCGGCTGCAGATTGAACCTGCTTGAATCGATTCATCCATTCTTCCTCATCGGCGAAACCACTGAACCGTTCTGTGATTTTCTTGCGTTGTCGAAGAGCGCGTCGTACGGTTTCCATAGCCTCACGTTCAACCTGAATGACACGAATCACACCTTCAGCCAAACCGATGGATTGACCAGTGTCACCCGCTTCGAGAGCAGTCTCGGCTTGTTCAAGTCGGTGTTCAAGTTCGGATGTATCGAATCCATCTGCTGCCTTGAGTGCTTTCGCAGCATCACCGAGGACTTCGACAGCTCGTTCCTTTGCGTCACCATCCGCTTGAAGTTGAATAGGAATCACACAAGCAAGTTCGAAGGCTTTCTTCGGTGCTTCACGATCGAGTTGTTTCTTCGCATCGCGTACGATTTGACGCAAGTTATCGATGGTTGCACCAGATTGGCCTGTGAGCAATTCTTCTGCCGTGCGTATGGCTTCCTCTGCTTGTTCCCACCAAGTAACGATTTCTTGAGCACGGCGCTTGGCTTGACGAAACAATCCTTCCGCCTCTCGTAACGATCCAAGGCTCGCTTCGCGCTCACCCATTTCGTACGATTTACGAGGACGCTTTGCCAGTGGTGCCAATTCTTCAGCATGTTGAATCACGAGCAGGGCTTCACTTCGCACAGCATCCACATCGGTTGCAAACGAAAGAGAGCGTTCGATGTCCTCAGCTGCTTCCCGTAGCAAACGCATACCAAAGGCAGGATCGATGTGTCCCTCCTCCTTCGCTGTCATGACAAGGCTGCTGGCTTGGTCTACAGCTGCCCCTTCGGAACGTAGGACGAGGAGCCGGTTTTCGATAGCATCCAATTCTTGACGGAAGGCTTTCCTTTCTTCACGCATGTCATCGCCAATAAACCAGAGATAGACCACATGTCCAACAACGAAGAGGCTGAGAAGTGGGTGCGCCCAATCTTGTGGCTCAACAATCCATGTTTCACCCGCACGATCTCCAACAAGCATCCCCACCACGGTTAATGCACCGATGCTCGTCATCATTGCTCGGAATCGCATGACATCGATGCCACCACGCAATGTGTTTGCTGAGGATTGGTACATGGCGAATCCTAGTGATGTAAAGAGGATGGTTGCTACAATATCAGTACTGCTTGATGAGTATGCACGGAGCGCGAACATCAGCAGCACTGGCCAAACAATGCTTGTAGCTGCTCCAATTCGTGTTCGTGCGCGAGGATCGTCGAGAATCAAATCTTGAATAACGATACCCCACAGCAGCACCAAGACTGGCATACCGAGCCCCGTAAGCAGACTCGCATCGCCAACAAAGGCATCCTTGAGAACCGGCCAAGCCAACCAGATGGCTCCACTCAAACAAAACAAGGCACAAATGGTGCTTAATCGCTCGATTCTCTGGACTCGAAGAAGCCGTTCAGCCTTGATTGCCTCATCAACATCCCCCCAGAGCATGAACTGAGCACGCATGGTTTTGATGAAGAAACCACCGACTCTTTGCATACTGTTTGGCAACAATGTTCAAGGGTATGCTTGGATGGTTAACAAGAAGGGGACATCCTATGAAAGGACTCATCACGATGGACGATTTGACCAACGAAGACATACACAGCATTCTTGCCGATGCTGAGCGACTTTTGCCCATTGCACGTGGAGAGGCCTACCTCCCATTGTTGCAAGGAAAGATTCTCGGCAACCTGTTCTTTGAGCCAAGCACACGCACTCGAATGTCCTTTGAAACGGCTATGAAGCGACTTGGTGGTGATGTTGTCAACCTTGGCGATGTCAAAACATCCTCTGTTGTGAAAGGGGAAACGTTGTTTGACACCATCCAAATGGTTGATGGCTACACCGACATCATCGCAATGCGTCACCCTCGGCAAGGCGCTGCTCGGTATGCACAAGATGCTGCGCGTGTACCTATTCTTAACGGCGGAGATGGTGCAGGACACCACCCTACACAAACCATGCTCGATTTATTCACCATCCAGCAGTCCCATGGTACGCTTGAAGGATTGACGGTCATTCTCGCAGGAGACCTACGATACGGTCGTACCGTCCACAGCCTCTCCCACGCACTCGTCCGCTTTGGTTGCCGTTTGATCTTCGCATCACCTGAACTGCTGCGTATGCCAGCAGAGATTGTTGAAGATCTCCGCGAGCATGGTGCAGATGTTACGGAAACTGAGGACCTGCTAGGCAATATCAACCAAGCCGACGTAGTATACATGACTCGCATCCAGAAGGAACGATTTGCTGATGAAGATGAGTATGCCAAGGTTGCAGGCGCCTACAAGTTGCACGCACGTGACCTTGACAATGCCAAGTCGGAGATGGTCATTCTCCACCCGCTTCCTCGCGTCGACGAAATCCATCCAAGTGTCGATTCAACTCGACACGCTCGCTACTTTGAGCAAGCCTTCAACGGTGTTGTTGCTCGTATGGCTCTCCTATGTCGACTTTTGAACATTGAAGTCCCAACTGAAATTGCAGGAGGTGATGCCTGATGGCTGATGAACACAACATGCGACGCGTCACTGCCATCAAGAATGGAACGGTGATCGATCACATTCCATCCGGACAAGCTCTGAAGGTCCTGGAATTACTCAGTCTTTCTGGCGATACATCCGTCCCTGTTTCCCTGGTCATGAATGTTCCATCAAAGAAGATGGGGTCGAAAGACATCATCAAGGTCGAGGACCGTGAGTTAACCCAATCCGAACTCGATCGCTTGGCATTGGTCGCTCCCGATTCTAGCATCGCGATTATCCGTGCATATTCAGTAGCAGAGAAGTTGAATGTGAACCTTGGAGATGAAGTGCGAAACGTTGTTCGATGTACCTTCTCAAACTGCATCACGCAGAACCCAAGAGAGCCTCTAGCACATCGACTGAGGGTGACGAAAACGGACCCGTTGACGCTACGTTGTCACTACTGCCAGCGTCCACAAGATTTGGACGAGTTGATTCACAACCTACTCTAAATCAACATCAAGAAGATCTCGCATATCGCATGCTTTGCACGTAGTCCCAGAGGTGGGTGAACCACAACGTTGGCACTTCGTTGGGTGTGAATGGACAGAGGGCGTACCTTCACGAGCAACTTGCTTGATGTTGTCCGACATCCGTACCAAACTATGCCTCGTACCAGGTACATCTTGCTCGAGTTGAGCAACAATGTCTCGATAACGCCAACGTAGTGCACCTTGTGCGTAAGGACACTCCTCATGATGAAGTGGCAATTGCTTGTGCATGGCGAGAAGATGAATCTCTTGTTCAGGAATCCAGCGTAATGGGACGATTCTAGGTGGTAAGCCATCAACTGGAGCATCCGTGTGCGGAGCAAGTCGCAGCGTTCGGTCGATGTCTCCATTGGTCATATTCATCAAAACGGTCTGGGCCATATCGTCCAAGTTGTGGCCTAAAGCAACGACATCTGCCCCAACATGTCGGGCCAATGTATTGATGCCTTGTCGTCGGAAAACACCACAGTACGAGCAAGGCATCATCGAGACACCTTCGTTCGATTCAGAAACGACTGGTAGGCGATTCACAACCTCATCCATATGATGGAAGTTGAGCTCTTCATAACTTGTTGAGATGAATTCAACGCCGAGTGTTTCGCATAAATCGATAGCACACTGCATCGAAGGTGGGCGGTATCCATCAATGCCTTCATCGACACAACCAGCAACAATTCGGACATCACGACGCATACCGATCAACTCGACAAGCAATGTTAGCAGAACTGCCGAGTCCTTTCCACCAGAGATGGCCACAAAGACAGTTGTTGGTTTTGATTTGTCGAGATGCAGTTGCTTGCGAAGCTCCTTGGCCACTTTTTTGCGAATCGATTTGTCGAGATGGTGGCCACACAGGATACGCCCTGAATAGGCTTGTTCAACCACTGCATCCTTTCCACAAACATCGCAAGCCGGGGCTTGGAATGGACTCTGGGATGACTCGGCCATGTGGATTCCTCACAACACCTGCATTAAACGCCTCCGATTGGATCTTTTCATGGAATCAAAAAGTCAATTGAATTTTTAAAATTATAATTGGATTTTTCTCTACTGGCAGACTCCTGTAGCCACGCTCTGAACGCGGAAAAACGACGGATAAGTCATCTCCGCGCACACCCTTTTGAAAATTTGCAGTTGGAATTTTGAATTTCGTTGTCAAATCCCCCTACGGGGGAAGAGTTTCGGCAAAGTTCTTGAATGGTACGTTGCTGTCAAAGGGTTTGGGCTAGCATGCTGAACACGTTGTTTCCTCAACTTTGCGAACTCAATGGTGCATCTCATGTTCGTTTGTTGAATCAATTTGGAAGCATACTCCAAACCACGACAAAGTGGCCTGAATCCGTTGAAGATCAACGCAGTGAATGGGCAACATGTTGTTCAATCGCTGAACAACTCGACCTCGGCCAATTGTTTGAGGTTTGGATGGAGGGACGAAGGTTGACACTCGTCGACCACTTCGACAGCGATTTATTCGTTTATCTCTCAGGAAAAAACGGCAAGAAAGGCGTTTGGAAGTACGAACTTGAGCGCCTGCGACGAGAATGGAATGCACAGCAAACCAAGGTGATATGATGTTTGATTTACCACATATTGAACGATTTGACGACGAAGTGGATGTAGCCGCAGGAGCCATCCAACCTTTCGAACATGGCTTCATCACGACCTGGATCGGTCGAAGGAAGACACCGTTCGGTCATCGCTTGGTGCGAGCTGGACGCATTGTTGGTTGGATCTGCGAAGGTTCGAGTGCAACAAAACTCCTCGGCGGTGCTGATGCTCGAGATGCGTTGGAAGAGGCCGAAAAGAATCAACATCGACTTGTTGCATCAACCTGTTCGTTGCATGGACTTGCAGAACTTGCTGCTCTTCTTCCAGAGGCTTTCGAATTCCAAGCCGATACGCAAGGCTTGGGTGCGAGCAGTTCTTTGACCGATCGATTGTTCGCTCGAAACATTTCTGCTGTTCTTCAAGCACTTTCCGATTACGAGCTCGTTCGAGGAGCCCTTGCTGCAGATCAAGGAATTCTTATCGATAGTATGGGTGATTTGCCAGGAACTGCGGAGGAGCTTTCTGCAACCGTTGCGACACTCTCCGATTCCATGAGTGCTCAACAAGCAAAGCTTGGAGGAGATGTTAATGGCTATGCATCCCTCTCCATGGGAGATGCCTCCCTGCTCATTGCATCCAGTTCTACTATCGTGCTGGCAATCTGGACCGAGCTCGATGCCAACCATGCCCGATTGCTGACAGATGTTGCAGCCAAACTCGATGGGGAGATCGGAACCTATGCTGAAGGCTCTGCTACGCTTCCTGATGGATTTGTTCTACGCGAAGGTAAAGGTGGTGCAGATGCAGTCATGTCCATGCTTTCTGCTGCACTTGAAGAGCGAGTAACAGGGCACCTCAAGGCAGGAGCAAGCGACAAAGCAGTATCACTTGCTCTCAACAATGGGCTTCCAGTTGCCATGGCTGCAAACGGTCAATCGCTTGAAGAGGCCATGCAAGGGCTCACAGAAAGCAAGCGTATCCTCAAGTTGCATCGACTAGCATCAGGCACCATGGTTTCATCGTCTACAGGCGATGTTTCTGAATTCACGCTCAAACAGTTCGTTGAGTCACTTTCAACGGTTCGAACCCGTTCAGAAAAGCGTCGTGAATCCATGATGCACCGATTGATGAGTATGTATGGTTTTGAAATTGGTCTCGATGATGTGCGAGTCGTTCGATCGAAATTGAGCATCCATGTTGGCGGACAAGAGGCTGCGCAAGCACTACCAAATGCGGCACCACTTGCAGGCGTTGATGCTGGATTGCGTCGGCGTCTCGAGGAATCCGAGCGTCGAGCAGACACACTCATGCGAACCAATGCAAGTCTGACGAGCCAACTTCAAGATGCTGAAAAGCAGCGTACTGAAGCATTGGTTCATCTCGATGCCATCAGACAATCATCGGGCGAGCAAAGCGATGCTATTCAATCCAAGAACGATGAATTGAATCGCGTTCAGGTCACTGTATCTGAATCGAGGACTCGCATGGAACAGGCCGAAGAGCGAGCAGATCGTCTTCTTCGAAGAGTTGGTGAACTTGAGCATCAACTCAGTGAACGAGCCGCTGAGTTGGCGAAAGCGCTTGGTGATACGGCAAGTAGCGCAGCGTTGCGTGATGAACTTGAAACGCTGTCCAACAAAGAGGCGACCACTCGAGCAGATTTGGAATCCAATGCACAACAACTTTCCTCAATACGTGAGCAAATCGAACTCGAAGAACGTCGATTACGTTCCCTTGAAGAACAAATAACAACTCTCAGAGATCGCCAAGCGAGTGCTCAATCGAAGAGCAACGTTTCTGAAGAAAAGATTCGATCCGCCCAAGCACGCTTGGATCAAATCGAAGCCGAAACACTTGCTAGTCGCCGCAGAGCAGAGGAAGAACGGCAACGACTTGCTGAAGATGAGGCACGTCGAATGCAACTCCATTCGGAAATGCGGGAATTGATGGGAGAACGAAAAGAACTCCTTACTGAACTTGGTAATCTAGGAGCTCGCCGTGGAAATGCTGAGACTGAGCTCTCTGGTTTGATTGCACGTGCTGAAGCATTAACAGATGCTCACGAAGAAGCCGTTGCAGATATTGCTGAAGCGGAACGACTACGTGCACGACTCAACGAAGAACCGCTTGCACAGGCTCTTCTCAACGATGATGCTACATTCCGTGGACTTGGTCCAGTACTCGAGCGGCTTGAACATTCACGCACCTTAGGCTACTCCGTGGTGCTTCTGGACCGAGCCGTTGAGCGTGCGCTTCAAGTTGTACAATCAACGGTCGATCATATTGCAGCTACACCTCGACACCTCTTGAGTAGCGAAGTCATGACCCTACTCGAGCGACAAGTCCCTCAAACCGCAGGAGCAGTACGTGGTCTCGCTCGATGGTCGGTTCAACAACGATTGGAGAATCAGCTTGGTGAAACAGTTGGGCACTTGATTCTTGACCTCGAAGGTATCTTGGAAGATTACGATCGCTCCATCACCATGCTTCGCCGTATGCGGAATGTCCTCGATCAACTCGGAAATCTTGGAGCACCACCTGAGGAAATCGAAGCACTTCGCATGAACTGTATGCGTCCTGAGGCTTTACCAAGTGTTGCAGTTGAAACTCGACGTTTGATTCGAGTTGCTCTCGATGACATCTATCTCGAGGCAGATCAACGGGATGCTGGTGAAGCCATTGCTCTTGAACAAACAGCTCAAGTTCTTGAGGAGTTGTTGACACAAATCGATGCATCAGGATTGACAAAAGGCGTTCCCCGTGGTGCTATGTGGGATTTCCAACGCGACGGATTCCTTCCATTCGAGCGCACAGCCATACCTGTTGGCCAGCGTACACCGGTGATGGACGATATGATGGAAAACATTCAGTCTACGCTTGTTGTTGAAGAGAGTGTCTCGTTGGATACTGAACCGGTTGTTAAGCTATCCGATGAATGGGAAGAACTGCCAGCACCAGTTGAATCAGAGACTGTGGCAGAAGACGTTCTGGAAGCACGCAGCACCCCAATCCAGGAGGACCGAGCCGATCTCGAAGCAGAGCTGGCACGCCTCGATGCGGAACGACAACTTCGCACTCCAAAGGTAGATGAGCCGAAGAATGACCCTCGTTTGGACGCACTTCACGACCAACTCTCTGAATTGGACTTCTGAGGTGAGAGAGTGTCTGAAACACTCCTGCGAAGGAACGAATCCAAAGGTTCCGCTTATCCATTAATCCTTGAGAAACTGATTTTCCTTGCATCGATTGTCGGGTTTGTCTTCCTCAATCAAATCCTGTGGTCGTCCATTGATGTGATGTGGTACCAATGGCTTGCATCGGTTGGACTTGCATTAAGCATGCTGATTTTCAACGAGATAATTGGACGTACAATTCAAATGATGAGAGCAAGGAATTAATCAGAATTCTTTTTCTTTGAGCGATTCAGGTTGGTTGTTGGTCATCGATTCAATCAGACCCCATACGCGCTGCCAAGGTACAAAGAATCGGAGGATTGCGACTAAGCTGAGGAACAGAAGTGCGGAGATGACCAGCCCGTACGTTAGCGATAATTCGATTGATTCTGAGACTTGAGCAGCCCAT
>CATISI010000125.1 GCA_949538025.1 Candidatus Poseidoniaceae archaeon | reverse complement strand
CATGACTTGAACCCCTCGCTAGCATCAGACGGCCTGATAGACCTTCCAATTGCCCCCACCGTTGAGAAAAGGAGCAGTTCCAGAGGCCACCATTTCGAAGCCAGATGGGACCTCAACATCGATTTCCGGAGCAATCACAATATAGGCGACGTTCGACAAATCACCTCGGTTTTCCATGATCAACCCCTCCAATTCAACCTCCCAGTTGCTGTCCGGTGCTCGCCAGTGACCGGTGATGTTGCGGTCACCCTCTGCATCGAGCTCAAGTCTGAATGTGTACAGCCAATGCATAGCAAGTGCTTCATCATCAATGTAGAGGAAATCCTCTCCATCCACTATTGCATCAGAGAACGATTCTGCAGCATCGTCGATCCACATTGTTTGACCATGCATACCGGCCAACATAGAGAGCGGTAGGACAAGAAAAAGAGCGAGCATGATTGGTTTACCTAGGACCAAGGGTTTGTCACCCATGCTTCTGTTCAGCAACAACAAAATTGGGAAAACGAGTGCTGTGAGATAACGTCCATTGTTCCCCATCAAAATCATGTTCTCCCACAACGGAAGATTCCAACGGTCTGCCTCATAGACCCACAAAGAAGCGATCCACATCGACATGAGGAGTGTGCCTGAAGCAATGAATACAAGAAGAAAGACCGACGTATTGTCGTTGGATTGCTTGACCTGAGCAATCCCGTCGGATAAGAAAGGCCAGCAACACATCCCAACCAAAAGATACAGGCCAAATCCATCGAGGAAGGCGATAACAAGAGAAAAGGTCCACTGAACAGGATGTGTGCGCATCGATGTCAGAGAACCGCCAGTTGTGAATGATGCAGCAATCATCGCTACGAGTACGACTGGAATGGAAACTGAAAGCGCCATCATGGGGTTTCGAGAATAGGTTTGGAATGGTGGCACGAGCCGATCCAAAGCAACCCAAGTAAGCAAGAGAGCAACAAGAATCCAACCAACCATTGCGGATAAGCCCTTAACAAGAACGAGCAAATGGATGCTAGCAACCGCCAACAACAACCATTGGATAAGTTTCCAGCCTCGAAGCTTGAAGAGATACAACGATGCAAGAATGACTCCTGCGACAGCGAGAGCAACGGTCGATTCAGGATAGAGACGGCCAGTAGCGAAGATGAACGATGGATGAAGCGAAATGAGGGCAGCGAGATGAGGCTTTCCTTTTGTTGCCCCAAGAACAAGCCCAATCAGCACAAGCATCGGAAGGAAAGCAGCAAATGGAAGCAACCATGAGGGATAGAGTTCGAGTACTTGCCACCAGCCACGCTCCAACATTTGGACATCGTCTGGATTGCTTGCAGATGGATCCTCAGGACGTACATCCCCCCACTCAAGATTTGGCGTACCGTCTTCGTTGGATTCAATCGCAGCAAGATGAAGGTGCGTATCAAGACCGTAATCACTGGATGCAATGGACGATAGATGGAGGAGAAGACCAAAAACAAGCAGACCCCACCATACTCGGTGATGGTTGGTTTCCTCCTCGCTCATGACCACAAAGCCGGAGGGTTGGGTTCAACTCTTTCGGATGTCTGGAGGTGTCATGAGCGGAATCTTAGATGGAATCAACATTCTCGACCTCTCACGAATTCTAGCTGGACCTTACACAGCACAAATGCTCTCTGATTTGGGAGCAAATGTGACCAAAATCGAGGCCCCGTGGGGTGATGACACACGGGGCTGGGGCCCACCATTTGCAACAGACTTCGATGGTGAACGCGTTGCAGCGTATTTCTTGTGCTGCAATCGTGGAAAGACCATTTTTCAAATGAACTTGAAAGAAGAAAAAGATCGGTTGATAGAATTGATTGGGTGGGCCGATGTTATCGTTGAAAATTTCAAACCAGGTACGCTTGAACGGCTCATTGGCCCACTGCCAAAAGATACCATCGTTTGTTCCATTTCGGGATACGGCGCAACTGGTCCTCGCCGAGATGAACCCGGTTACGATCTT
>CATISI010000124.1 GCA_949538025.1 Candidatus Poseidoniaceae archaeon | reverse complement strand
CCTTCGGAACATTCATTCGCATGCCTTTGTATTCAGCAGGTATCTCATCATCCGATACATCGTACCGAGGCAACTCCTCTGGCCACGATTCACCATCTGGGAGAGCTTCCGTGGCTGTGAGATAGAGGTGCTTCGGCCATCGATACCATGGAGTCTCATTCGGGTTGAGCGAATACTTCAGTAACCATCGATCGGAAAGGACAGCGAGGACATTCTCCGTGTCCTTACGCGTCCAATCTGTGAATTGGTCGGTTTGTGAAAAGATCTCATGCACATCATCGATGCGGACGACCTTGAAACTGTGAGCCATGAGCATGATTTGATTCGCTGCAATGCTGTAGGGGCGATGACGCCACTCAACGTCCTCAATTGCACCAAGATGCGAGCGATGAGCTACAACAGCGGATTCTGCAATACCGTCGGTTTCCCATGCCAACAAATGGCCGCGACCGATGCCTCCGATGCGGTGATCGGCTCGACCAACACGTTGCAACATGCGATCGACGGATCGTGGACTCTCCAACTGCACGATTTTTCGAATCGAGCCAACGTCGATACCTAATTCGAGACTTGATGTGCAAATCAGTGCCTGAAGCGTACCGTTTCGGATGTTTTCTTCCATCTCTTGCCGGGTTTCAGCAGCAAGGCTGCCATGATGGACACCAATCGTGAGTTGTGGAGCCATCGTTTGCAATCGTTGAGCGACGGTTTCTGCAGCATTTCTGCTGTTGACAAAGACAAGGCAAGGAGGATCTTTTTCGATGATTTCACTCAACAAACGGAAGGTTGCATGAGCCCTCGGAGAGAGTCGCATCTCCATGGCTCCAACCTCGTCTTCTGTCAATGGAGGAGCAGTTTCAACGGTCAAGACCGTTGTGCGTTCTGCAGGAGCCAAGATTGGTTGACACGAACCATTCGAGATCCAAGAAGCAACATGTTCCGGATTACCCACCGTTGCGGAGAGGCCAACTTTTTGCAATGTTCGGCCACACAAGACTTCGAGTCGCTGCAACCCAAGACGCAATTGCCAACCACGTTCACTTGCTGCCAAGTCATGCACTTCGTCAATGATGACGGCTTGAACAGATGAGAGCATGGCTCGGAGGCGATGACCAGTGAACATCAATTGAAATGTCTCGGGTGTTGTTACCAGAAGATGAGGTGGTCGACGAACTTGGCGAGAACGTTCACTCGTTGGCGTGTCTCCATGTCGAAGAGCAAAACGCAAATCAAGCGCTTCGCTCAATTCAGCCAAACGGCGGTCGACGTCACGATTGAGCGCACGTAATGGTGTGATGTAGACAATAGAGAGGGGTTTCCAGTTCTCCGTTTTGCATCGATGGAGGAGAGGCAAGACGGCTGCTAGAGTCTTTCCAGAACCTGTAGGAGCGATCAACAAGCGTTCGTTCCCATCAACCAACTCAGGAATGGCTTGTTCTTGGACGGGCGTCGGTTTCCAATCACGTTCTGCGAGGAATTCTTGGAGTTTAGGATGAAGCAGCGAAAAAACATCCGACATACTCTCCCCACCCCCGCAGAGGGAACTGTTTGCCTACCCTTCTTGAGGATTTGTCATCGGATGGGACTCAGTCGTCGTCCCCATCGTAGTCGTCTTCGTCATCGTCGTCCCAGTCAACTTCTTCGTCCTCAGCAAAGGCACCATCGCCGAGATCAACAGCTGTTCGGCTGGCAACGGTTGCCACAAGAACCAGAATCAGGATGGTCGAAACAGCGAAAATCCAAGCGAGTGGATGCTCACGTGGTGAGTCCAACCAGCCGAGGTATTGTCCATAGGCGATATTGATGTCGTGTTCTGCTGTGTTGTCGTTGTCGTTGACTTCGACCAAGACGTTACCATAGTCGACTTCAACTCGGACACGATCGACGTTTTCAACGTCCCAATTGACGGTAACTGGAATGCTTTCTCCACCTTCAATACCCACGATGGCTTTGACATCGAATGGATCTTCAGAGTCACCTGCAAAGAATGCCACCTTGAATTGCGATGTGGTTGGTCCGCCGTTGTTGATAACTGTCGCCGTGATTTCTACATCGGTTCCTGGAGATACGTGATCATCAGAGACCGTGATCGACTTGATGCGTAGTTCAGGACCAACCGCACCGAGGCGTACCCACTGACGCTCAAAGTCCGTATCATCAAATGCCAATTCAGGAATTGGACTCGCTTCAGAATTTGAAACGACAGGGAATTGGTTTCCAGCAGCATCCCAGCCTGTAACGTAGAATCCGACGAAATCACCTGCTTGTGGTACAATGCTTCCACCTGCTGTGATGTCAACTTCGCCTGTCCAGTACACGGTTTGACCATCCTGCTGCATGCCAAGAAGAGAGGATCCGGCACCGATGGTTACGGTACGAGTTTGGTCTCTCATGACCCAGTGAATCATTTGTTCAGAACCGGTTAGGTCGGCATCTTCTGAACCTTGGAATTCAACATAGATGGAGGTTAAATCGTTGGATGGAGATACATCGATAACGTTCAATGGAGCCATTCGACGAACTACACGAGGTGCAGCATCATCCACAATCACTCGAAGTGTCGTCGAAACGAGAGTTCCTGTCATGTCTTCGCCGCGACCAGGGATGTTGGCGATCGAAATCAAACAGGTACGTGTTGGGGAGGATTGCAGGGATTTGGCTGAATCCAGTGGTACCTCGATGAGGTATTCACCGTCCTCCGTCAAGGAACCATCGCTCCACAGTTTCTCACCATCGAAGACTTCGACCAAGATTCCAACGTCTCGTGGGGCAGGTACATTGCTTCCTTCGTAAACAACTCGGCCACTGAAGGCAAGTCGGTCGTCCTTGCGGACGCGTGTACCATCAGCGACAGGACCTGTGCGAGGCTCACTCACATCTTCTACAACGTAATCCGTTGGAGAGAGCGTGAAATCGTTCTCAACCCGGAAGGTATGTTCCAAGATGAGCAATTCCCTATCCTCAGGGGAACCACGTTCCTTGAACAACAAGGCAAGGTCGCCCATCTCCTCATCTGGCCAGTCCCATGCGAAGACAAAATTGTAGGTGACGATGATCCATGGTAGGCCTGACTCATTCGTTGTTTCTCGCATCGAGCTGCTTGGCAGGAGGTGGATGTAGTTGCTCTCGCTCCAAAACGAGTTGTTCAAACCGGAGTAGGATATTCGCTGTGCGTCCCGGCTTGGGTTTGGTCCTTCAAAGTCGAAAACGAGCGAAATATGTTCGAAATCAATGGCCGTGTTGGCATCAATAAATCCAACGGTAATCGATTGTTCAAGACCTGCAAAGACAGGAGCATCATCGGTGTGTCCTACCCACTCAAGTCCAGTGAAGATAGCTGCCGAATCCTTTCGAGTTTGG
>CATISI010000123.1 GCA_949538025.1 Candidatus Poseidoniaceae archaeon | reverse complement strand
TAGAAACGGAGTCATCTAATGGACCTCAATCTGTCACTGAAGCGATTACGAAAGCAACAACGGATGGCTTCGAAGAAATGCAAGCAGCGGGTGACGAATTGGAAGAGGCGAGCGTCCCTCTGCCAACGGCTGACGTCACCGACGAACTTGAAGAATCGGCCCCCGAACCTGTCGAAGAACCTCAAACAGAAATCGAGATTGAGTTCCGAGCTCTCGTTACCGAACTCACGGCCAACGGCGTTGAGCCGAGCGACATGGTCGATGATCCGCGCTGGGAACCAATCAATGAGCGTGCAGCAGCTGTCGGATTCGAAACTTGGCCCGTCTTCATGGAATTAACATCGGTCGAGTGAAAGGTTGAAAGCACAAGGTGTCCAGTCAATAACAGGTGAGAACATGGCATTCTGCGTCACGTGCGGACAATCTTTGAACGATGGAATGCGATTCTGCCGGTTTTGTGGAAACCAGCAACCTGGTGAACAACTGATTCGGCGCCTTCGAATGGAGGCTGAGCAGATTCGTCAAATTGCACTCATGATGAGCAACCAACAGGCCATGCAACAAGCCCAATTCAATGCGCAAATGCAACAACAGCAACAATTCAACCAGCAATTTGGACAGCAACGTCGTTGGTGAATGCATGCGTCAACGGCATCTTGCGATGCGACTCTCATCGCTTGAGCCACATCCGTGCCAATCCGTTGAGCTTGAACAATATCCAACGGAAGGAAACCTTGCGGCTGCTTGGCTTGCCAAGATCGACCTTGGTGACGGATTTACCGGCAAACATGTTCTTGATTTGGGAGCTGGTAACGGTGTTCTTGGAATCGGTGCTGCTTTTCTCGGGGCAGAACATGTCACTATGGTCGAGTGTGATTCGCTCACCGTGGACGTTCTTCAACACAATGTTCGAGAAGTTGAAGCTGAGTCCATCTGTACCGTTATCAACAATCGAGTCAATGGGCATCCTATTGTACTCGACAAACCTGTTGATATGGCGATAATGAATCCGCCATGGGGTGTCCAAACCCTAGGAGCGGATAGGGCATTTTTCAAGACCCTATTTTCGATGGAAATTCCTCTCATTCACTTCATTCACAGCATCAATGCTGAGCATTTGTTGCCACTCGCCCTCGAAAACGGGTATCAACTTCATTCAATCTATCAGGATGATTTCCGACTACCAGCCGCTTATGCACATCACACAAAAAACAAGTCCTCCACTCGAATTCGATGTTATCGTCTCGAGAAGAAGAATTGATGCAAACCCATGTGAGGGGTTGAAAAGGGAGCAGCGCTCGCATCAAATCATCACACGTTACCGCTACGTCGGTCGCCTGTGCAGCGAGTTGAAATTATGACGACGAGCCTCGTCACCCCAGGAACAGAGATTGGAACCGTTGGCGAACATCAAGCTGGCGAAGGAACGACCACAGTTGGCAACCGAATCGTTGCAACAACGACAGGATACATGCGAATCGATGATGGCCACATCATTGTTGATGCCTCAAAATCCATCGTCAACATCGAAGTCGGAGATACGGTGCTTTGCCAATTTGAAAAACTGCAAGAAAAAGGGGGAGAAGCACGAATCCTCGTCGTTGAAGGAAAGCAGGGCGATGTGTTGCCCCATCAACTCCAAGGCCACTTTCATGTGACACGAATCGTCGATCGATTCCTTCACACCGTTTCTGATGCCGTCCGTCGGCGAGATGTTGCACGAGCGGTAGTGACCGAAGTCGCCCCTGTGGTCCGACTCGACTTCCGTGAACGCGATGACTGCGGCGTACTCCACGCTATTTGTCCATCGTGCGGCGATACACTGCAAGCCCATGTTAATGGAGACTGGAACGTCGCTTGCCCTAGTTGTACATACGAAGGTTATCGAGCACTTGCAGACAACTTCGCTGCTGGCTGGGCAGAACTCGAACAAGGGGCTTCAACTCTGAATCTATCCGGAAAGCGTTGGGGCAAAGACGCAGAACAACTCTTTGCCAAGGGATCGTCAGGCCGTGCAACCTACATTGCTGCGGACGTCCGAGAAGATGGACGTGAACGTACCTACTTCCGATTCGAAGGTCAAGGTGGTGGAGGAGGACGTGGACGAAAGGCTGCTCCTGGCTGTCGTCTCTTTGTCGGGGGCCTACCTCGCGAGGTTGATACTGAAAAGCTGAGAGAACTTTTTGGAAAGCATGGCGATATGACCGATTGCATAGTCATGACCGATGATTCTGGAGCCTCCAGAGGATTCGGGTTTGTGACGTACACTGACAAAGCACATGCGGATGCTGCCATCAAAGAACTTGATGGTCACCGTCTCCATGGACGCCGAATCGGTGTTCGTGATGCAGACAACAAGGAGAAGCGTTCGAAAGGTCCTGCAAAAGGGCTCAAGCTCTACGTCGGCAATCTCCCATTCGATGTAGATGAAAAAGCCATCACAGCATTCTTTGGCGACAAGGCCTCCATCACAGAAATCGCAATTGCAACCGACAAAGGAGGCAAACCGAAAGGATTCGCGTTCGTCTTTATCGATGAGAAAGACAAGGGCGAGGAAGTCGTGAAAGCCCTCAATGGACAGGAACTCAACGGTCGCCGACTGAAGGTCGACATCTCGCAATCTGGTGGGAAGAAGAAGGGTCAAGGTGGAAAATCCGCTCGAGAACTCAAGGCCATCTCAGAAGAGAAGCGGAAAAAGCAACGCCGATGAGAGCATTCACGCAAATCAGCCAGGTCCACGGAATTTGGGGACATAAGGCTATCAAGCGGAAGTCAAGACGGGTATCATGGTAGAGAATGATTCACCTTCTTGGCTCGTTCTCGATGGTTACGAGGACGAACCTGCTGCTTTTGGTGTACCGCCATACGTAGGTTTTCACATTCGCTACGTTTGTGGCGTTCTCGAACAACACTCAATCAACTACACCTACATGACCATCGATCAGTGGCGATTGTATTCAGAGGAAGAACGAGAGCAACACCTTCGAGATTTGGAGGGATTCGTTTGCATCGCAGGTGCTGTTGTTCCTGGCCGATACATCCGTGGAACTCCTATTTCCCGTAAAGAATCAACTGAATTGATTCGGTCCTTACCCCGAGACATACCTGTATTATTTGGTGGATGGGCCGTTCGTGGTTGGAAACAACAGGGATGGCTACCTCTCCGCTCCAATCTCTTCCTTGCTGTCCAGGATACGGATGCGACCTTGCATGGGTTCCTCAAAAATGGAACATGGAAACACGAGCGTCGAACGAGTGACCAATGGACAATGTGGGCCCACTCAGGAGCACAGAGCAAGGCGGTTATACAGCATCCTGATTTAGGAACGGAAGAAAAACGTGGACCCCTTACCTACGAAGTTGAGGTCTACCAAGGATGCGTTCGATTCAAACGTGGGTGCAAGTTTTGCATTGAACCAAAAAAAGGCATACCCATTTGGCGTACGCCCGAGGACATTATCCAAGAGGTCAAGCTGGCGCACGACTCGGGTGTTCAACATGTTCGGCTTGGTGGAATGACCGACACCTACACCTACATGGCTGAAGGTGTGAAAGATCTTGAGTATCCAATTCCAAATCCAGAACCCATTGCCAAACTCCTTCATGGGTTGCGCGAAGACGAACGACTGGGCATTCTTCACACCGACAATGGAAATCCATCTATTATCGCAGAGAACATTGAACCTTCAACTGAAATCACCAAGACATTGACTGAAACACTATCGGATGGAGCCGTTTTGTCGTTTGGTTTGGAATCTGCGGATCCGAATGTGCACGCCGCAAATTGGCTCAATTGCAATGCAAATCAACTCAAATCAGCCCTCCGCCTCATCAATCAATATGGGAGAGAGCGTGGAGAACGAGGTCTTCCAAAACTGCTTCCAGGATTGAACTTCATCGCAGGATTGAACGGTGAGCGTACTGAAACATATTCGATGAATCTCAATCTTCTCAATGAATTACGCAACGAAGGCCTCCTGTTACGAAGGATCAACATTCGTCAAGTTGAAGGCGAAGGTTTCCAAGACATCCCAGAAAAAGAATTCAAGAGTTTCAAATCAGCTGTTCGTGATACGATCGATTCACCGCTCCTTCAGGAACTCTTCCCTCTTGGTCACATTCTCAAAGACGTGCATTGGGAGACACACGATGGTCGGACTCGCTTACCAGTCCACCTTTCAGAAGAACATGTGGGTGAACATGTTCATGGACGTGCGGGACTCACCTTTGGTCGTCAAATCGGAGCTTACCCTATCCTTGTTGGCGTCCCATATCACATTCCGCTTGAAACTTCATCCAACATCATGATTACTGGACACGGCGCTCGTTCAATCACGGGGGTCGAGATCGGATTGGACATCAATTCCGCAACTGAAAAACAACTCGGGGCTATTCCGGGCATCGGTAAAAAAGCAGCATGGAACATCGTTTCTGCCCGTGCAAAATTGAAGAGGAAAGTGGAACAACCTAGCATTGACTCGATCTTTACGTCGGCTAAAGTTAACATCGATTCGACCGTTTTGTCTGTCTTTGCGGACGAGTAACCTCAATGAATCTCCTCGATAACCTTGAGACATGGCGACATGGGTCATCACTGGGGCAAACCGTGGCTTGGGGCTTGAATTTGTCAAACAACTGCTCGCTGAGGGACACACAATCATCGCAGGTGTAAGAAATCCGGAGGGAATGGATTTTCATCATGAGCAGATGACGGTGTATCAACTCGATGTCGCTTCGACAACATCGGTTGAGACGTTTGCAATGAATGTCAAATCCTCTGTTCCATCCATCGATGTTCTCGTTAACAACGCCGGACGAATGGACGGACGATGGCAGTCCTTGGAAGAGGTCGATGCAGACCTATCCCTCGAAGTCCTCAATGTCAACACCATTGGTCCACTTCGCGTTTCACAAGCCCTATGGCCGCTTCTCCAAGGTGAGATACCAACGAAAGTGGCCAACATATCCAGCCTAATGGGCTCGATTGATGATTGTATGAGCGGAAAGTCCTATGCGTACCGAACGAGTAAAACCGGATTGAACATGATCACCAAAATCCTCGCTATCGAAGGCCAACTAGACAACATAACAGTGACATCGTACCACCCCGGTTGGGCGAAAACCGACATGGGTGGAGAACGTGCACCAGTTCCTGCATCTGTTTCTGTTCAAGGTCTCATTGAGTTGATCGAACAACAAACGGCTGGGCGGTCCGGACGATTCTTTGAGTACACAGGGGTAGAGCTTCCATGGTAGAATCCATTTCAACACAACTGAAGGATGTTGCATTGCGTCTTTCGGAGGCTTGCAACCGAGGGAAAAATCGGATTCTCAAACACAAATCGGTTGCACACGTTACGAACCCACTCGATTATGCGTGGGAGTATCACGAACAATTCATCGATAAATGGAGTGGATTTGGTGCAACGACACTGTTGCTCGGGATGAACCCTGGGCCGTACGGAATGGCGCAAACCGGTGTCCCTTTCGGAGCGACTACGATGGCACGCGACGTTCTACAAATCGAAGAGCGAGATGTGCAAACGCCTCCAGATGCCCATCCAAAACGTCCGATTGAAGGATTGTCGATGGAACGTCAAGAGGTCTCAGGAACGCGATTCTGGTCGATGTTATCCGACCACTACGGTTCGACTGAGGTCATTTTTTCGAACATTTTTGTTGTCAACCATTGCCCACTCCTCATCCTTGGTGAGACTGGACGAAATGTGACGCCTGTTGATCTTCCAAAATCGACCATTGAACCAGTTTTGAGAGCATGTGACCGACATCTGAAATCCGTTGTTGACATCATGGGAATCGAGACTGTCATAGGTGTTGGCAATTACGCCAAGAAGCGTGCTCAGTCCGTCCTCACCGACGTTCACATCGATGCCATGTGGCATCCAAGTCCAGCCTCTCCGCTTGCAAATCGAAACGGTGGCGCAGACTGGAGAGCCAATGCCATTTCGAAAATCCCATGACCATGGAGAGTAGGGGATGAAATTAAGTGTGTCAATGCACACCGCAGGCTATGCAACAACAACTTGCGTGGGAACGACAGCCAGACGACCGCCAATGGCAGAAGCCAGAGGGAGACGACCCTCGAACGCTTTACCAAATGCTCATGACGAGCGCAGAACGATTCAGCAGCCATCCTTGCTTTGGCTACATTCCGGAACCAGGTATGCCTCGTGTCCACCTAACCTACCAAGAGTTTGGAGACCTAGCAACTGCAGTTGGTAAGCAACTACGCGATGTTGGAGTCAACGCTGGCGATCGAGTCGCTTTGATTCTCAACAATTCTGTTGAATGGGCCGCTCTCTCCTACGGAGCAAACGCCATCGGCGCAGCCTACACTGCCATGTACACGCACCAGCACGGTGCTGAATGGGCCTACATCCTTGGTGACTCGGAGCCTGCTTTACTCGCTGTTGCTAATACAGAAGTTCTTGACAAACTCGTTGCGAATCTACCAGATGATGCATCAAAATGGCCACGCTGTGGTGTTCTCTTGCTAGGTGATGAACCAGCAAACGAACTTCCTCCAGAAGGTGTCACAGTCCATCAGTGGGCAGAGTTCGTTGCCGCTGGACGAGCAAGCGAAGAGGCCATCGATGTTGCTGATGACCCATTTGCACTCAACACGCTCATCTACACATCTGGAACAACTGGAAACCCAAAGGGTGTTATGCTCACAAATTGGAACACACTCTCGAACGTCCTTTGTGTTCAATCTGCGTTCAAGATTTACGTAGGTGACAAGAACGCTGCGTTCCTACCATGGGCCCACTCCTTTGGTAGCACCTTCGACTTGCACTGGATGATTCGTTGTGGCGTTCACATCAACCTCATCTCAGATTTGACCAAAATTGCAGACGAATGTATCGAGATCAAGCCGGCAGTTCTTCTTGCTGTACCTCGTGTTTGGAACAAGTTCTACGATCGTGTCAACTCTCAATTCGAGGCGGCGACTGGTTTGAAAAAGGTCCTCATTGGTAAGGCCAAGAAATCCGCTGCAAAGAGAATCGCCAAAGCCGGTGTCGAGTGTGATGCCGTACCTGCAAGCGGTTTCTTTGACAAACTCTACGACAAGCTCGTTTGGAGCAAGGTCCGTGCTCGATTCGGTGGAAATATCCGTTTCTGTATGTCCGGTGCTGCAGCGCTCTCTCCTGACGTTGCGGAATTTATCCAAATGGTCGGATTCAGTTGTTACGAAGGTTATGGATTGACCGAAACCTCGCCGTTGGTATCTGCGAACGGATGGTCGGGACCAGGTACTTCGAAACTTCGTTGCGTTGGCCGTGTTGCCAACGGTGTCAAGGTTACCATCGATACCGATGCATGGGACGACCCAGACCGACCTGATGAAGGCGAAATCATCGTTACCGGACCAAACGTCATGCTTGGTTACTGGAACAACGAAGAAGCGACCAAGGAAGTCATCATGGAACCAGGAACCTTCCGAACAGGTGACCTCGGTAAGCTCTCAGCAGACGGTTACCTCTCAATCACAGGACGTGTCAAGAGCCAGTTCAAACTTGAGAATGGGAAGTACGTTTCACCTGCTCCACTTGAAGAAAACGTCAAACTTTCACCATTGGTTGAGCAAGCTGCCCTCGATGGACGAAACATGCTCAAGACCTACCTCATCGTTCACCCGAACCTTGAGGCTATGAAGGCCGCATTGAGTTCTGCTGGTGTTGACGCATCAGGAAGCGATGAGGAGATTTGTGCACGACAGTCTACCCGTGACTGGATGCTCTCCGAGTTAAAGACCAATGCAATGCAAGCACCAACCTGGAAGGGTTACGAGATCCCAGCAACCATTATCCTCGATCATGAGGAATGGACCACGGACAACGACCTCATGACACCGTCGATGAAGGTCAAGTTGCGAAACCTCTTGGCGCGCCACGAGGAATCCATTGCTGCTATCAAGTGAAGCCAATTCAACCGATTGGGTTTTGAAGCCCCATCGATGGGCTCTGTTTGGTGACCCACCATGGTTCGTGAACTCATTACCGTAGAAGGCGTTGACAGGAGTTTCGGACCAACCGATGTTCTGCAAGACATCAACCTCATCGTCAACGATGGAGATCGTATCGGAATTGTGGGCCACAATGGTGCAGGAAAGACAACACTGCTCAACACCATAAGCGATCAAAAGCAAGACGTTGGAGAGATCGATTTTGCACCAGGAATTCGTATTGCTTACCTGACCCAAATTCGAGATATTGAATCCGATTCAACCATTGAAGGAGAACTTGGACGAAAAGGAAGACAATTCCAAGAATTGGAGGATGAAATCGCCTCAATTGAAGCCAAAATGGTTGATCCATCCTTCTACGAAGGTGATTGGGAACCGGTCATGGAGCGATATTCCGAACTTCAACAAACACTCGCATCTTCTGGTGGCGGAAACGTGGCTGGAATCGCCAAAGGTATTCTCGAACGACTTGGTCTTGACCAACATCCAATGGACATGCATGTTTCGCAACTCTCTGGTGGAGAAAAAGCAAAACTCGCTCTCGCCCGTCAACTTGTTGGCCTTTCTGGAATCGATGTAATGTTCCTTGACGAACCGACGAACCACCTTGATATTCAAACGACAGAGTGGTTGGAAGCCTTCCTGAAGGACTTCAAGGGAGCGCAATTGATTGTTTCTCACGACCGATATTTCCTCGACCAAGTCTGCAACAGGATTGTCGAAGTGGATAACCTCCGAGCATGGCCATGGAAAGGTAATTACAGTCAATTCATTGTCCAAAAAGTAGCCAGTGAACAAGCGCTCAACGAGCGAATTACCAATCTTGAGAAGAAGATCCAGTCTACGACTGGTGCCATCCAGCAAATGAAGCGAGCCAACAAATACGACAAATCGATTTCTGCAAAACACAAGATGATTACACGTATGCAACAAGAACTCAAAGCACTGAAGGCTCGTGTTCCGAAGAAGCGGAAACCACTGATTCTCAAACTCGATGCCATCGACAAAGCAAGCATGGATGTGTTGGAACTCGTTGACGCAACCAAGACCTTTGAAGGACTTGAACGGCCGATTCTTGATAACCAAACACTCGAAGTACGCAAAGGCGATCGTATTGGAATCGTTGGTGGAAACGGTCAAGGAAAAACGACATTACTCAAAATCATAAATGAGGAATTGAAACTCGATTCTGGGAAAATCGATGTATCTCCGGGTACTGTCATCGGTTATTTCCACCAAGATCACGCCACACTCGATTTTGAACTCAATCCAGTAGAACAGATTCAAAAGTTGCGCCCAGATTACCAATACGGAGACATCCGTGCTGCTTTAGGACGCTTCCAGTTTTCAAGCGACCAAGTTGGAACCAAACTCAAGCAACTCTCTGGTGGAGAGCGTGCTCGTGTTGCCCTTCTCAAACTCCTGCTTGAGGACAACAACCTCCTGCTGATGGACGAGCCGACCAACCACTTGGATATGGAATCCAAAGAAACGCTTGAAGAGGCGCTCATTGGTTACGAAGGATCTCTCATCACCGTATCGCACGATCGATGGTTCCTCGATCAAGTCGTCAATCGAATCTGGGAACTAGAGGGTGGTCAAATCAAGGTCTACTACGGCAACTATACCGATTATATCCGAGCAAAGCAGGGCTTGCCTCCTCTGGCTGATGATGAAATCTCTCAGAGCTGAGTTACCGATACCTCAAAGAAGACTGCTTCCCAGGTTATGGTTACCTCCTCATCGGAGTCTTGGACCGTTGGTATCCCTGAGGTGATAGGAGCGTTTACGTTGACCTCAATACCCAATTCAAATTCCCCGTTCCCATAGTCTGGGTTGGTCCAAGCCTGTATCCATTGCTGTTGGGTCCCCCCTTCTACCGTTGTTGTGGAACCCGAATATTCTGGGAAAACCATCAATTGCAACGATATCGATTCGCAATTATCGCTGGTTCCTGTCAATACATTTGCAGCATTGTTCCAATCTGCAGGAACTTGATTGGGAACCAGGTCGACCGTAACCGTGTCGCAAGGGTCTGCTATTTCGCCAGACGTTTCTCCATATGCAACATTGATGAGCAGTAAGCCCATACCACTATTGCTTTGGAACATCGATTCAGAAACATCGTATGTGACAACCTCACGCTCACCATCATCTACTGTTCTCGATTCATCAACACTTTCAGAGCTTTCGACGAAATTTAGTTCAAACGAATCAATATCGTGTTTGGTTTCGATTTCATCAATCTTGAATACATGAAAAACCGCAGCTTGGTAAATCAGTAAGGCCATCCCAAAGGCATAGAAAATTGAGAGATTTCGCTTCGATCTAGAGTCAACAAATAGGTCCTTGAGGACATTTTCGCTGTTCGTCATCCTAAACCACCCCCTCTTTTCAACATCAACTCATACAAACCATCCGTCTGCCACACTATAAAGGAGACCAAAAAGCATATCACGATAAAAATCAAAAAGGAATAATCTAACTTTTTGAGGAAACCATCAGGCAATGCAACCGATGGAAACCACTTCTTGTCAATATAATCCCGGATATTTGCAGGATTTGCCACCAATCCATCGAATGATCGTTCTTCCCATCCGATTCCAAAAGCAATAATGATACCAAGTAGCGCTGCAGTCAGCATTTGATTTATGGGGATAATGGATTGAATGAGCTCGAGGACGGCCGAGGTGGCAACAACAATGAGGATAATCGTCATCAATTTTGCAGTTGGTCTCGTCTCTTCATCTACATCAAAGAATCCATATTTTAGAAGAATATACATTGCAATAAGTGACCGAAGAATCGTGAAATGCATCTGAGTTGTGAACGTTTTCCATAACTCTTTAATTTCCGTATCTTGATCTAAAAATCCAAAAGCTGCTAAATCACTTGATGAGAGAACCGCATGCCCTATCGTCCCCAACACAAAATACGGGAGAATGATGTAAAGGAGAATACTTGAATTGCCGTTGATGGCTTGATAAACCTCGATTGCTAACATGGAGAGTCCAACTGCAATACAGAATGTATAACCTGCAAGCCAAATGTAATCAAAGAGCAGAGAGGTTACTGGACCGCCACCTAAATCTACAAAATAGAAGTAATCGGATTGGAGAAACAATCCCGGCCATAGCATCCAGATGTGTCCCATTTGAAGAGTAAGTAGAAGGCCACAGACAATCGCAATGTTCATTGTAGATTTGTTTCGTTCTGCCTTCTCAGTTAATCTGAATTTAATGTAGACGGACCCCCAAAACAGCCCTGCCAAAATGTACAATGCACCAAAAAGATGGAGCCCTGACCAACCATTTCCGGTTAAGTCCAGTAATGTGCGAAGCACAACAAACAAACTAACGATGATGGTCGCTCCTATCTTCAATTGTTTTTCGTTTCTCAAAAGTGGGACTGGGTAGAGTAAACTGATCATGATAATACTGGACCCAAATGCATAATCCATCATGCCTGTCAATTGCCCCCAAAACTGCCAAGACATGTCTCCTTCCGTTACGAACCTTTCAAACGATTGCGCAAAATAACCTGTAGCAGCATTTTGGATCCCCTTACAGATGAACATCAAGGCAATCAAATGACCGGCAATGGATTCATTCCAACTTAACTTCTTATTTTTTCGAATGAGCCGAAGTGCGAAAAATCCAAGGGCGATGCTAAGGATTGCTCCAATAAACACCAGTTCTTGTTGACTTGACGCCATAACTAATCTTCCGTTATCATCAACTTCTACTGTCATCAAATAATGATTCCCGAGCAATAGGATTGATTTGACAACTTAGAAACTCAAACCCTTGATTTCATGAACTCCATTTGCTTCGGAGGTCTATGGCCGAAGATGCTGAGGAGCAACCAGTGTTCGAAACAAGCACAGGACCGGTACGTGTCATCACTGCAGCCTCGCTGTTTGACGGTCATGATGCTGCTATCAACGTTATGCGGAGACTCATCCAATCCTCGGGTGCAGAAGTCATCCATTTGGGTCACGATCGGTCTGCAAAGGATGTTGTCGATTGTGCCATTCAAGAGGATGCACATGCCGTTGCGCTAACATCCTATCAAGGCGGTCACGTTGAGTATTTCACATACATTCGACAACTCTTGGATGAAGCTGGTTGCGAGCACGTTCGTATCTTCGGTGGTGGAGGAGGAACCATTACACCTCCAGAAATTCGTGAACTGCATCAAGCAGGCATCTCCAAGATTTACTCACCTGATGACGGGCGAACCATGGGCCTCTTTGGCATGATTCACCACTTGATGGGTATTGCACAAGAGGTCGACTTGACATCAGATGCACGAATGAAGAGCCTCGATGGCCCGGTCACGCCTGAAGAGATGGCCAAGGTTGGACTGCTCCTTACACTCTCCGAGTCCGCCGATGAAGCGACGTTCAAGCAGACGCTCGAAGCTTGTCGTTCATCATCGAACGATGTTCCTGTCATTGGATTTACAGGAACAGGTGGTGCAGGGAAATCGAGTCTTCTCGATGAATTGATGCTCCGTATTCAACGAGATAATCCAGGGAAAAAAGTCTGCTTGCTTTGTGTTGACCCAACACGTAAGCGAACAGGGGGTGCGCTTCTTGGCGACCGCATTCGAATGAATTCACTCTCCAACAACGACTTGTACATGCGAAGTCTCGCTAGCAGAGGAAGTGGTTCAGAAATTAGTGCCAATCTCGACCGAGCCATCGACGTTGCGAAGGCGGTTGGATTCGATCTCATCTTCTGTGAGACGAGCGGTATCGGTCAAGGAAGCGATGCCATCACTTCGGTTGCCGACCATTCACTCTACGTCATGACAGCAGAATTCGGTGCGCATACGCAACTCGAAAAAATCGAAATGCTCGATGTTGCCGATTTGGTTGTTCTCAACAAATACGAGAAGCGTGGAAGTGAGGATGCGCTTCGAGCCATTCGAAAGCAGGTCCGTCGCAACCGAAATCTGTTCGATGTTGCTGATGAGGAACTTCCTGTCGTTGCCACCATTGCAAGCCAATTCGCCGACCCTGGCGTCGATGCCTTGTGGCAGAAACTCTCAGCCATGGTTGGATTTGAGGCGAGAGCGCCGATGGAAATTGTCGGTGAACGGAAAGGTGTCATCCCACCAGAGCGTGTTCACTATCTCTCCGATATTGCTGCAACCATTCGAACCTATCACGAGGAGAACACGGCCATTGCTCAGAAACTCCGCCTTTGTCAGCACCTTGAAGCTGCAAAGGAACACGTTCCTTCCATCGCTAAGGATGTTGATGAGCAAATCTCAGAACTT
>CATISI010000122.1 GCA_949538025.1 Candidatus Poseidoniaceae archaeon | reverse complement strand
CTTTCACGCCTACGTTCAAATGCACAGCAAACGCCGGTTATTGCCCAACGTCCAGTTGCCCCCATCAAAAAAGAGATGTCAGATACACAATCTAATGATAAATTGACCATGACGACAATGAGTGATGATGGTGGAATCATATCCTCAACCAATATTGAAAATCCAACCATTCCCGTTCAACGCAAAGAGTCCATCGAAGACTTGGCTATGTTGAGTGGAGGAAGTGTTCAGGCGATGACAGGCTCTGTCACTGGAGGCTGCCCTGCTTGTGGTGCGAGTAATCCTCCGGCCGAACGCTATTGCCAATCCTGTGGTACCACACTTTTTGCTTAATTTCAACGTGAGGTTTTAGTGGAGCGCCTGTTGGCATCGATTGGGTGGAACGCTGGCAGACAAACGGGACTATTACGAAGTTCTCGATGTTGAGCGGTCAGCGACGGAAAAAGATCTGAAGAATGCATTCAGAAGACTCGCTCGACGCTATCACCCAGATCGAAGCGAGGAGCCTGATGCTGAGGATAAATTCAAGGAAATTCAGGAGGCTTACGCTGTTCTCTCGGATCCAGACAGGCGTGCCCACTACGATCGATTTGGTCATGATAGCCCCGCTGGAAACCCCTTTGGAGGCTTTTCCGGAGGCGGATTCAACATTAATCTCGAGGATCTTCTTGGAGGAGATTTCTTTTCTGGATTCTTTGGCGGCGGCCGTGGTCGCGGCCGAGAGCGTCGCGGCTCTGACATTCTCGTTCGTCATAGCATCGAACTGGCCACGGTTTTGACCGGAAGTGAAGAATCGATTGAACTCGATTTACCTGCTGAGTGCAAGACTTGTACAGGTTCTGGAGCAAAGGATGGTAAAACAACGACGTGCTCACAATGCCAAGGCCAAGGTCGAGTGCGGGTTCGACAACAGATCGGTCCATTTGTCAACGAAGTTGTTCAAGATTGTCGCGAGTGTGGAGGAACTGGTTCAATAATCGAGTCGCCTTGCAATGATTGTTCTGGCAGAGGGCACCGTGTCGAAGAGCGAACCATTCGATTCAACGTACCGGCTGGAGCAGAACACGGCACACGTCTACGCTTGCGAGGTCAAGGACAACCTGCAGAGCGTGGCCAGGGATCACATGGTGACCTCCTCATCGAGATCGAAGTTCTCACACATCCTTGGTTCGAGCGAAACGGTTCGGATTTGATTATGTCCCTCCCACTTGGTTATCCAGATTTGATGTTGGGGACGAAGATCAGTATTGATCACATTGATGGAAAGAAACTCGATATCGTCATTCCGGCTAGTTCATCCGCCGGTCATACTCTCGAAATCAAGAAACGAGGTTTGCCTCACATGCGTAGAAGTGGTCGTGGTGATGTGGTTGTTTTGCTCAAACTTCACGTTCCTGATAAGATTTCCAAGGCGGATAAGAAGCAACTTGAATCGATGAAATCAAGTCTTAACCCAAGTGATCAAGTACAACGAATCCTCGATGATGCATCCGAACGAAGGGCGAATGAATGATTATTCTTCTTCTTCAAATCGTGTTAACGTTGTAGGAATTCTCATGCCTCTTGGCACACCATCGACATGACCATTCAGTTCAATATCGACTTGTGTTGCTTCTCCTGCAAGATCAATGGTGAGGAAAATTGTCGTTCCTTTAGCAATAGTATCAACGAAGACTTCCTCCCCTTGATGCAGGAGTCGTGGGTCAACATGATCTACAGACAGTGCTTGACCGTATGGTGCATCGAATCGGAATGCGGCGATGTCCCACGTTTCATTTTCTGTGTTCAAACCTACTAGGAGAGGCCAGTTGCCGAGGGATTTCGCCAGACGTGAATCAAGATTCCACACTGCAATGGATGTTCCATCGGTTGTGTAGGAACGTTGGGGTTCACCCCATGAAGCAATCGCAGATTCCCATGGAAGGGTTGCTACAGCTTCGAGGGAGCGAACCAATGATTTTCGTGTTTGCTCCGGAGTTTCCGTCCCATCATCAAGGAGGCTCGTCAACATAGTGAGACGCTGTTTCATCGCTCCAATACGAGCCGCATTGCGGCGCGTCTTTCGCATGGCATACACGAGATAGATGGCTGGCAGCATCATACCAAGCCCGAGAATCCAACGAACAGTGGACCCCCAAAACTTTGCTTCATCGGATGGAGCAAACCATGGCTCTTCACCAATTTCAGTGGTCACTTTCGTGATCTCGATGTTGTATCTCAAAGCCTGAAGGTTGTTACCCCAATCCTGATTTTGGAGGATTGAATCGTTGGCATGATAAAACTCGATTAAATGCAATCCAGGTCCCAATGTGATGTACAAATCCATGTCGTAGGTGAAGAGGTCGGGGGACAGTTCGTGTTCTGAGAGCACCTCCATTGTTTCCTGATCCAATTCCTGAACAAGACCTCGAAGGTCGGGACTGTTACCATCGATGACGATGTGGAGTCGATGTTCAGAATCAACCCAGCCGTTAACTGAAATCAGGTACACATCGGTAGTGTCCATAGTTGCTAAGGTCAGTTCACCCGAATAGTCCTCAGTATTTTCCGCATAGAGAATCGGCCAATTTGTTTGGTCAAGACTGGATGGACGATAGGCTGGAGCGTCCATTGTCGTATTGCCATCAGCTGTGGACTCCAAGGTAACGTCAACCCAGTGAACATTGCTTTCGATGTTAAGCATCGCCATCGTCGTATTTGGATAGACGTAGATTCGCTCAACTGTGTTTTGTTCAACGAGGACCTCTGGCATGGCAACCCATGCTTCACCAATACGAAGCGAAACGCTTGCAGTGATGTCCTCGATTACAGGTGATAGTTTGATGACGCCGGTTGGATCGATGGCAAAAGCGCTCTTTGACAATCCATGGCCGATTTGCGTGAATTGTGATGCACGGTCATCAATGGTCATGGTCAATTGAGCCTCGTGAATCGTTCGTTGGATGGCATACGCCGAAATTGGAGCAGAAGTTGATGCCTTGACGATGATTCTACCGTCTTCTGGAATGTCCAAATAAATCGTTTCCTGTAAGATGTTTGGGTTTGTGGCGGTCATTGTCTCAATCACAGCATCGAGGAGTTGCTCTTCGGTTTCGGTCTGCATGTAGAAATCAAACCGAATCGAATCGGATGCGTGATGGAGTGTCAATTCAACGGTTTCATCTTCATGAACCTCGAACCCATAATATTCTTCGGCATTCGCTTTGATCGCACCGGCGTCGAAACCAAGCGATGCATAATCTCCGTAGAGAATGGTTTTGAGATTGCCTCGATGCATATCGAGACATCCACTCGGATTCTCGCATCGGTAGGAATCGACCAGGTCGGTTATTGAATCAGGACTTGGTCGTTGTTCGAGATGCGTCTCGTCTTCGGTAACAAGAATAGAGGTTGAAACGGACTCTGCAGTCGTCGATGAGATTGTCACTTGAACTGATATTGCTTCAGTCGCTTCGTAAGCGACCGAGGTCGAGGATGAGATGCTCGTATCGCCTGCATCAAGTTGAACTTGGCACGAACTGCAACCAACGTTGACAGAGACGATTTCTCCTCCTTCGACGTTGATGTTTTGCTCATATGTTTCACCTGGTTCAAGCGTGACCATCTGCAAGCGACCATCGATAATGAACTCGTCTGATGCTTCATCAGCATGAACGACGTTTGTGAAACTCAAAAGAAGAAGTCCAACAAAAACCATCGGTATCATCCGATGCTTGGTCGTGGTATCCTCCATGTTGATTGCTCGAGGGCCTAGTCTTTCAACACTTTCTTCGCAATCGGTGGCATCTTTGAAAAACAAACCACCTCAGCACACAACATGGCAGGAGAACTTGGTCGCACGGTTCTTCATCGTCACCGCTATGGCCGTGTGTGGGGTTTGGGTGACCGTTCATCGCCTACTGTACGAACGCCCAGCCTCATATCAACGGATGACGATGACGACGTGTGCAGAGGTCTTGCTGCGTTTCATTGTACACAAACACGTACCATTCCCGCTGAAATGACCATCTCGACCCAATTCGCTTTGATGCCACCAACGTTTGAACGACCAGGGCCTCAAATGACAGCATCCGTCGGTCACGTTCTCCCACCTTCGCTTGAGGAAGCGAACGCTGGAGAATCCGCAGATTCTGGACCACTCCTGCCCGTATCTTGGCAACGTTTGCATCACGACCCATCGTTGTTGGTTCACGACTTACAACCCAACATCGTCGCCCTCGTTGATGCCGTTCAACTCGCAGCTCAACCAGGAAAGCTCGTCACTGCAATTCAAACGCTGAAGCATCGATTTCCGGGGGCATTGTTGTGGACACCAGGTTTGGGCGGTCCAGACAATGCTGCTGTTCTTGCATGGTTTGGAGTTGATTTATTCGATACCACAAGAACCCGGTTTGCTCTGAGTGCAGATCATATCTTGACCGCTTTCGGTCCGAGACAAGCACTCGATGGTGAATCCTTTAGCATGGATGTTGCTTTGCATAATTATCAGCAATCCCTGCGTTCCGTTCAATCAGCCATCGAAACAGGAACCTTGCGTCGTCTTGCTCAACAACAGAGTCTCAACAGTCCGCGTCTTGTTGAGCACATGCGCCATTTCGATGCGTTGGTGAAAGAAAAATCGGATGTCCTTCGTGCCCATCCATCCGGGCTTGAAACCATTGAATTCATGGCACAAGAAAGCCACCTCGATGCAGAAGTAGCATCATGGGTTGAATTCATGACTCAGCGCTATCAGACTCCAGAGGGCCTGGACAATGTTCTCGTACTCTTGCCGTGTTCGGACAGAAAGCCGTATCGCCTTTCAAAATCACATCGGAAATTCATCGATGCAATCGGTAGCAATGCTTGTCACGAGGTCATGGTTACCTCGCCACTTGGTCTTGTTCCTCGAGATCTTGAAGATGTCTGGCCAGCAGGATTCTACGACATCCCTGTCACGGGTGACTGGACACAAGATGAACGAGAACGTGTGCAACACATGGTTGAATCTCTTGTTAAACGCCACAATTATTCTTGCATCGTCAACCATAGTGGTCTCCTCTTTGAAATCGATGGAATCGAGGTTGTTGAAACGCGTCAAGGAGAATCTTCTGGTTCACGGAGTGCACTACAACGTCTCAACGATGCAGTCCTCGATTGCAAGCAAAAGATTGAGTTACGTCGTCGAAAAGGTGAGTCAATCAATCTGGACCGATTCAAGAGTATATCGAGATATCTCTACGGTAAGGATACATGGTTGAATGATTGCCGAATTCGTGGAAAACCTCCCCGTTGGAAAATTGAAAAGGATGGCAAACAGAT
>CATISI010000121.1 GCA_949538025.1 Candidatus Poseidoniaceae archaeon | reverse complement strand
TCAACCGGACGATACGGGTTTGGTGACGTCCAGTGGATGACGGCTGGCTCAGGACTTCAACACTCCGAAATGTTCCCGTTGGTCAATCAAGACAAACCCAACCGATTGGATTTGTTCCAGATTTGGATCAACCTACCTGCAAAAGACAAGATGACGGACCCAGGATACGAGATGATTTGGGCCCATGAAGTTCCACACATTCAACTGGATGGTGGCGATGTACGCGTTATCTCAGGCGCTTGGAACGACCATGTTGCTCCATCGGCTCCAAGCGCATCGTGGGCCAACAACCCCGATAACGAAGTCGCACTCTACATTTTGACCGTCAAAGCAGGCGGTTCGGTCGAACTCCCTACTGCATCAGCAAAAGCCAACCGAATGATGTATCACATCAATGGCGGTACAGCGACAGTCGAATCGCACAAGCTCAAATCAAAGTATGGAATGGAATTGCGTGCCGATCTTCCAACGGTCATCGAAGCAGGTAAGGAAGATGTTCGCGTTCTCGTTCTTCAAGGCAAACCAATCGCTGAACCTGTCTCCAAACACGGACCATTCGTCATGAACACTGTAGAAGAGATCTACCAAGCCTTCAGCGATTATCGACGAACAGAGTTTGGCGGATGGCCATGGGGTCCATCAGATATCGTCCATCCACGAGAACAAAGTCGCTTCGCAAAAATGAGCGATGGACGAGAAATCGTCCCCCCAAACTGAGTCCAGAGACCATGTCGTTCGAAAATTTTGAATTTCCTGTCGTACTTTGAAAAGTACTTCCCGTGCTTAACCATATTTATTCGGATGAGGTTGGGTGGGTAAAACACAAAAGACGAACAGAATGATTCCTCCGACGTAGGGAATCAAACCGAGAGCAATGAACCAACCTGAATACCCGGCATCATGCAATCGACGCATTGTCTGACTCAATATAGGAATGTACAGAATAATAAAAACTACAGTAGCCAACATCAACAACAAGAAAAGAACAAAATCAGTATCGTTCGCTCCAGAGTCCATTACAAAGAAGGATACAGGGATCGTCAAAATGAAGAATGCAATTCCAATGCAAAAGGAGTAAGCGATTCCTCCGAACCAATACTCACTACGTTGAGCTCTTCCTTCTCCGCTCCAACTCTTGATGGTCCGAAGAAAGGCAGTTACAGGATCGACCATGGCCTGATTCACATATGGATTGTGCTGAGTTTGTTGGCTGGGTTGATTAATCATTACAGGAGCAGGTTGAGCAACAATCTCTTGAGGTTTTGACGTTACAGGCGTGCCAGAATTCGACATAGGATTCCTAGGTGCATCTCGTTTACTAATAATCCGCTCAAAATTTGTCTTTTGGAATATTCTTCCATTAAAGTGTCGCGTCTTCCTTATGATCTGGATGGTCAAATCGTTGCCATGTCAATTATTTTCGCATACAACGAAGCATGGGCGAAAAGGAGATACTGAAGCACTTGATGTACTCGTTCACGAAGATTTCGTGTTCAATCCCCATGTCCACCGGAATAGGATTTTATACGGGCCATTTGTCATCAAAAGTGAAGGGCATGGCGGCAGACTTCCAATCACTTCGCGCCATATCCGGAATGGTCAACACCATTCTGGGTATTATCACCCTGTTGCTTGCTTACCGCACCAAGAACAACAGTTGGAGCGAACTCCTTGCAGCCAAATTGCTTGGGTGTTTTCTGCTCTTCCACGGCATTCTAATGACCACCGCCTACATCGCTGGATTTTTTACCGTCGGGTCGTTTTCCCACTCGTTTTTTGGCTCGTTGGTGAATATCGCTCATACTATCTCCATTGGTATGGCATGTTCCTCCTGCTTGTTCTTCCCCTACCCGTTCGTTCAACGCAAACATGCCGAACAAGCGATAGCTGTCGTGGTGTTGACGTGGAGTTTCATCGTCACTGGCCTGATCATTTTTATTCCCTACGAAGCCCATGTGTTGCGCTATGCCTTCTGGTTCTTCCCGACCGTAGTCTGGGGGTTTGTCTACGTCCGATTCTCGGTCAAGGAATTGGTGTACCAGCACGAACATGCACGAGGTCTCTCGGCTGCCAGCGGTTTACTGATCCTTGCCACTATGGCATGGTTGTTCTCAGACTGGCTCTTGTGGATCACCGTCATGGAGAAATTCACCATTCCCAGTTGGGTGAGTGGTATTCCACCCGACAAGAACCCCATGCTGTTTTTTGTTCGCCAATCGCTCATTATGGGCGTTAGCGTTGCTGCACTCCTAACGATGTTTGTCTTGGAAGGCTGGCGTGTTGCACGGCACGGATTTAGCGTTCTCAGCGGTATTGTGTTTGGATTTTTCTTCATCGGCATCATCAGTTTCATCGTAGATCTGAGTGTGGTCGATGTGCTGGAGGATTGCATCTACGCCACGTGCCAAGAGTTACCTGAATCTTGGACCATCTACAACACGTTCACAAACATTCTGACGGCCTTCCTCATTCAGCCCATCGTACTCATGTACTTGATGCTGAATTTTAACCTCCTCGACGTGAAGACGGAGAAGAACGGACGCTATGCCAAGGCTATGGTCCTCGTGTTGGTGGTTATCGTATCTTCCACCATCGTTGAGATGTTGCAATCCATCATCCCCATCGGTGAATTGCTTACCTCGGCGTTCCTCGCCATTGGTATCGCCGCAGCCATCGGTTGGGAACACCAGATTATGGATCAATTTCTCAAGAACAAGAACAAAACCGTAGACTACCTCAAGTCCATCGGTGAGATCAGGTCAGTTGAGCCGGCCAAGGACGCTACACCGTCGTTGAGTTTCAGCCTTATTGTTCTGTTTGCGTTTGCGTTGTTGCTCTCTGTGTTGCACGGTGCGATAGGACTGGGGTGAGACCATGTCAGAAGAAGATGAAGTGTTAAAAGAAGGCAACCAAGTGTCGGTTTTCCTTCGTGATCAGGAAACCCGTGCTGCCATGGGCATCTATGCCCTTGTGTTGATGATTGTTACGGCTAAAGTCTTCTACTCTTTAGCCCTCAAGGATTCCTACCTTCACGATGAAGTTAGGTTTGAGGACAACTGGGGACTCTCGTTCACCGAAGAAACCACAATTTTGAGTGAAACCGTGTTGCTCCCTGACGGTGGTGAGGAAGACCTTGAATTTGCAATCGATCTAAGTTCGTTTCCAGACGGCTACCGAATTGGGCTGGTCAATGTCAAAATAAGCTACTCGGAAACCAATCAAGCGATTCTGGATGACCCTTGCGATTCCGTTCAAGCGAGCATCACGCAAACGAACTATCCTGCCCAGTGGACCGACCAGAACAATACACTTAACGGTGGATCTAGTTCATGTGATGATATCGACCTCGTGCTCCAAGTTTACCCCGATTACAGCGGTGAGGATTACGAACGCATGGCTCACAACGCTGTGATTGCGGTTGACGAGTGGGTCGAAGACGGCCATGGCATCGGGGAATTGAGCGTCAACGTGCAGGTGGACGTACAACGTTCACAAGTGCCCACGCAAGATGACGATGACGACAAAACCGTCCAAATTGATGTAATA
>CATISI010000120.1 GCA_949538025.1 Candidatus Poseidoniaceae archaeon | reverse complement strand
TCGAAATGCAAGATGCAGAGACTGGAATACGACTCGGCCATGCAACGATGGATGTGCGATACCATGCTGGCGGATATGAGGCGCAAACCGTTGTACCGGGCCAAGAGATTACCATGTTGATGGAATTCCAAGCGATTGATGCACTCCTGCCAGCTGGACACGGCATACGATTTGTCCTCAGCGATCAAGGAGAAGATTACCTCGCTCCTGCATGTGGTAATGCCTGCACGGTTCACGTACTGCCTTCACTATCGGTTGCAGAATTGCCGGTCATTGAACGCTCCTCGGACGATGTGCTTATCACGCCACAATCTGACGAAGCGGCAAACAATCAGTGACTCTTCTCAGCCAGATTGTGATAATTTGTGCGTTTGCTAAATTTCATCTTGCTTTTTCGCGCAATTGGCTAAAAGGGAACAATCTAAATTGAGATAAAATCTTCGTTTGATAATAAAAATACAGATTTATTGCTCAATAGCGACACTTTTTGCCAAAAAAAATGAGCAAATGGTTCATATACCGCCCTCACAGCGAGGCGCTTGATACCATGAGTGATAAAGCAAAACTTGAGTATATTTGGCTAGATGGATACGAACCAACGCAAAACATGCGTAGTAAAACAATGGTTCGTTCGAACTTTACTGGAACACTGGAAGAATGTCCAATTTGGATGTTTGATGGTTCCTCGACCAAGCAAGCAGATGGCAGTTCATCCGACTGTCTTCTCAAACCCGTGAACATCTTCCCAGATCCGCAGCGTGTCAACGGTTATCTCGTCATGTGCGAAGTTCTCAACCCCGATGGCACCCCTCATCCAAGCAATGGCCGGGCAACAATCGATGACGATGACGATGATTTTTGGTTCGGATTTGAGCAAGAATACTTCATCATGGACGTCGACACACAACTACCACTTGGTTTCCCAGTTGGTGGTTATCCAGGTCCGCAAGGGCTCTACTACTGTTCAGTTGGTGGAAAGAATACACACGGTCGTTCCCTCGTTGAAGAGCACGCAGATCTTTGCCTTGAAGCAGGCCTCAACTTTGAAGGAATCAACCAAGAAGTTGCCTGCGGCCAGTGGGAATTCCAGATTTTCGCCAAGGGTGCTAAGCAAGCTGGTGACGAACTCTGGGTTGCTCGCTACATGCTCGACCGACTAACAGAAAGTTATGGTTACTACATCGAATATCATCCAAAACCAATCAAGGGCGATTGGAATGGTTCAGGAATGCACGCCAACTTCTCCAATGGGGCTATGCGTGACAAGGGTGGCAAGGAATTGTTTGACAGCATCTGTGAAGCCTTTGGCCGCAACATCGAGCGACACATGTCTGTTTATGGTGCGCACAACGAAGAGCGTTTGACAGGATTGCACGAAACACAATCGATTGACCAATTTTCATACGGTGTTTCCGACCGTGGAGCATCGATTCGTGTCCCTGCATCTGTTCCAACCGATGGTTGGGTCGGTCGCCTCGAAGATCGACGACCCGCTTCCAATGGCGACCCATACAAGATTGGTGCTGTCATCATTGAGACGACGAAGTCGGTTTGTTGAGTTTATCTTTGAATCGCTTGTTGCGTATACGATAGACGCCAAGCGTTATCGCAATGATGAATGCGAGCGTCAATATGTTCGATACGATCATGGCAATGGAATTGACAATGATTCCATAAACAAGCCATAGCGAAAGTGAAACTGTCACGGCAATGAAGGTTGGGAGAGAGATCCCCTCCTCCTTTTCATCGACCCAAACACGTCGAATTTGAGGAATCCAAGCAACGATGCCAATGAATCCGGCAACAAGGCCGATTGATTCGACCCAAAACGCTGCCATTAGCCCCACTCCGCAGGTTTCTTCGAAGCGAGTATACCATCGATTTGCATCCAATCAACTTCTTCAGAACTGGTTCGTCCAACGACGTGCATCTTCAGCATGGGGCCTTCCTTGCATTTGATGTCGATGTGCCTTCCGCCTGAATCACTCAGTGTAATTTGACTTGTTGTATTCTTGAAAACAGAAAAGAATCCACGGGGATGCTCGACGGTGGCCTTCAATTCACCATTTCGATGAACATCCCATTCTTCCACCCCTGTTCCAAGGCCGAAATCGAGAAGATCGCCCTTGAGTTTCAACCCCCCATGCATGTGGATTTCATCCCATGTTCCAAACCCATCCATCGTTTCGGAAAATTCTGAGTCGATTTCTTCTCCTCCAATCGTCTGAATTCGATCGAGCAATTGTCGTTCGTTGACCATTTCAGCCGGAATATCTGGAATCCTATCTGGCCACTCTAGTCGCGGATGTGTCATTGCAACAAGAACATGAAATGACATTTCATTGTCAG
>CATISI010000119.1 GCA_949538025.1 Candidatus Poseidoniaceae archaeon | reverse complement strand
CCATGCAAACAGGTCACCCAGTTATTGCGACCTTCCACGCATCGTCCATTGTAAAGATGATTCAACGTTTTACGGGTGATCCGATCAACGTTCCAATTCGTTTCTTCGACAACCTCAACTTCGCTATTTTCCAAGAAGTTGTGGAGGCACCTGGCGGTGGTATCGCTCGACGTATTACAGGTATTGACGAAGTCATTGGATACAATAAACACAGCGATGGTGTCCTCACACGTGGCATGTTTGAGTGGGATCCAGTCAAGGACAAACACTACTTCCGAGGTATGTTCCAATCGCACCTCTTAGAAAACAAGATTGCGGCTATGGCTGGATTCTCCAACAAACGTGATATCTATGACGAAATGCTTCGCCGTGCGGCAGCCATTGAACGGATGGCAGATCGAGATTTAACCCATTACGACGACGTCTTTGACTTGCTCAACATTTACTATAACAGTGGCTGGGAACATTTTGACAGCGCAGTCGATTCATGGGTTGGCGTCAATCACAAGTAAGGAGGGGATGAGCGTTGGAGAGAATGCCGATGTGGCAAATTGCCATCCGTCGGCTTGAAATGCCGGTGAGTCGTTTTATCTCCATCTATGTTGGTGGAGCATTTGCAGGCGGCCTCCTCGCATCCCTTCTCTTGATTTTCTTGACTGGAGGTTTTGCTGAAGGGGCACTTTTTGCTGGCTTGTCAGGAATCCTTCTTTTGTTCCTCTTACCCATCCTTGCCGCATTCGGGGCTCTCGCCTTCCCTATGCTCGAAGTGAGCCGTTCGGCGAATCTTATCGAACGAGAGATGCACATGTTCATCACTCGAATGGGTATTTTGTCCTTGGGAGAAGTTGGCGCACAATCCATTTTTGATATTCTCAAACAAATGAGGGATTATGGTGAACTTGCAACAGAAGTTCAGCGCATTGAAACCCTTGTCGACAAGTGGCACACGTCCCTTCCAGAGGCTGCGCGCATTGTCGCACAACAAAGTCCAAGTCCTCTATGGACGGATTTTCTCGATCGAATGGCGTTTTCAATCGAGGCAGGCCAACCGATCGATGAATTCATGCGATCCGAACAGGAGACGGTTGCTGAACAATACAACACACTCTACGACACACGATTGGAAAGTGTCGATACAATGCAAGAAATCTATGTCTCGATGGTGACCGCTGGACTCTTTGGATTGGTCATTGCAGGTATTCATCTCGTTCTCTTCGAGGTTGGTGGCGACAACGACACCCCAATCGAAGTCGCTTCCCGGTTGCGGTTCCTCTTACTCGCATCGATGTTGTTCATCATCATTCAAGTTGCAGCTATGTTGGCGTTTAGAGCCACGATTCCAAGAGATCTTATCTTTGCTCGAGATGAACTCGATACACCGTTTCGTGTGAATTTCACACGCTCGTTGCTTGCCTCAGGTGCAGTTTCTTTTGTTCTCCTCATCATTACAATCATTGTTGTCATCTCAACCTGGGAAGAAATCAGTTCCCAATGGGACCGATATGGCCTCATCCTTCTCGCTGCCCCGCTCTCGCCAATGTTGATTCCAGCATGGATGATTGGTCGGGAGGAGGGCAATGTGCAACGTCGAGATGGAGCTTATCCCGATTTCATTCGTGCACTAGGAGGAACTGCTCAGGCTCGAAGTGCAGAGCCATCTGCGACTATCAAAGCGTTGCGTGGTGTCGATTTCGGGATGCTTGATGCTTCCATTGACCGGCTCGAGCGCCGACTTGCAACGCGCATTGATTCCGACCGGGCTTGGGATTACTTCAACGCAGATACGAATTCAGCAGTCATTTCTCGATACACTCGAATCTACATCGAAGGCTCACAATCCTCCGGTAAGCCTGCCGAAACTGCTGAGATGGTGTCTCGTTCCGTAGGAAATCTCCTGTCGCTCAGGCGACGTCGGTCCCTCTCAGCCAACACCATGTGGGGCGTTGCTCTTGGTCTACTTATTGCAAGCGTCACATCTTTGAACGTCACCATCTCGATTGTTCTGCAACTTGGTGAAGCAATCGCTGGTGTTGCGACCGGACTTGCTTCGACGGATGTGGGTGCACTGCAGGACTTCGGTAGTGGCATTGCCCTACCTGTCATGGAAGATGCCTCTTCTGTAGAAGACAACATTCGGATGTTCAAGATCATTGTATCCATTCTGGTTCTTGGACAAATCATTGCCGTATCAGCCATCGCAACACGTCTTCGTGGTGGTGGAAAAACAAGTGCCGCAGGCCAAGCTATCCAGTTGCTGTGGATTGCAGGTATCACATCTTGGATTACAGCTGTACTCCTCGAAGGTGCATCTTCCTTCTTCGGAGTTTAGAAAAAGAGTATATGCTTTGTTGGTGATGGGCCGGCATGCAACCACCTGCACAACAACCTAGCCCGCCAGCAACGACCATGTACATGCCTCCGCAACAAGCTATGATGGGAGGCGGTCTGTTCTCATTGCACAAATTCCTGATGATTGGTGTCATCCTTATTCTCATCGCTGGATTGGTTAGCGTTTTACCGGATTTTTCTGGACCACCAGCAGCAATTGATTACGATCCGGCCGATGAGGACTATCTTACGAAAATTGCAGAAGATACAGAATCTCACAACGATTTTGTCCGTCTCATGGATACATTTGCGGCCATCACTGGAATGGTGGGTGTTGGACTCATTGGCTATGCCTTTGTCCGTGAAGCCTACGATGAGGATACAACAACACCTGCTCTTCGAATCACGTTGCTGATTCTGGGAACCATCATGCTGTTACAACTGATCGGTTCAGGATTCAATCTCAGTGTATCACTTTGATTTCTTCTTCCGGTTCATCCTCGCTTCTTCAGCCATACGCTTCTTGGTAGCTGCCCATGAACAGATGGGACATTGCGACAGGTCGTGATAACGAGCAGGACAGTACTCCCGGCCAAAGAAGATGATTTGGAGGTGCAAGTCATTCCATGCGTTTTTCGGAAATACTGCTTTCAGGTCCTTTTCGGTTTGCTCAACATTTCTCCCATTGGAAAGGCCCCAACGCGCTGCTAGACGGTGGATATGTGTGTCGATTGGGAATGCTGGAATGCCGAAGGCTTGAGCGAGTACAACACCAGCGGTTTTGTGCCCAACACCTGGAAGGTCTTCCAATTCCTCAAATGTGTTTGGAATCTCTCCATCATGACGTTCGAGCAAGAGCTCGGACAAACGCTTGATGTTCTTGGCTTTCGTTGGGGCAAGACCAACTTCGCGAATCATCGATTGGATGTGTGCCACTTCAAGTGAAGCCATTTTCTCAGGCGTCGGACCTTGCTTGAACAGTTCTGGTGTGACTTGATTGACTTTCATATCGGTCGTTTGTGCGCTCATAAGTACTGCAATAAGCAATTGGAACGGCGTATCATGATCGAGTGGAATCGGTATCTCAGGATACAATTCTTCAAGCATATTCTGAATACGTTCGGCTTTTTCCTTCCGCTTCATAGCATCACCTATTCTGCATACTCAGAACCAGTGACCCAGCCAAAGAAAAGACCGGAGAAGATGCTTGCCAACGGGATTGCATTGCACACAAGGGCCTCAAGGATAGGTGACTCTCCATCTTGTGGTTGGCCGATGAGAATCCACAGGAGCAAGCCAAGAAATAGGCCTGGAATTACCATGAGCGCTCCCATGATCAATGTCCTCGTGAGTCGCATATATGCACCACCCTCCTCCCATTCAAGAACTGTTGCTTCATCGAAGTGCAAGTTGTTGGGCTAACGCATCGGCACTCATCGAGTTGATGACGTCACCTTTTTCGAGCCAACCCTTTCGTGCGGTCATGACACCATACTGAATGTCGGCAAGTCCACGAATGGAGTGAGCATCTGGGCTAATCGCTACGGGAACTCCCATAAGTTTTGCATACTTACACAGCCGGTAGTCAATATCCAGACGGTATGGGCTTGCATTCAATTCAATCGACTTGAATCGACCTTCTTCCATATGCTCTGCTTCACTT
>CATISI010000118.1 GCA_949538025.1 Candidatus Poseidoniaceae archaeon | reverse complement strand
CCAAGCAAACCACCTGTCGTTGGAAGATGTTTCCTCGGGGATTGAACCTTGATTCGATTCTTGTCTCAATTTGCCCCATTCAAGATGGCCTTCGCCATCATTCATCTCGTCCGTGACATACGTTGCATGGATGTGAGCATCAAGTCCGAGAGGCATCATGAAAGCAGCGAGAGCATGAAATGTAATTCCAAGAAAGAGAACGACTTTCCAATGCCTCCTCTCCATGGCATATCCAGCCATGGATTGGTATTGAGTTCTTTGCAAATGTTCCATAGAAGCAAAGGGTTTGGTTCAATTCTCTCGGATGTCTGGAGGTGTCATGAGCGGAATCTTAGATGGAATCAACATTCTCGACCTCTCACGAATTCTAGCTGGCCCTTACACAGCACAAATGCTCTCTGATTTGGGAGCAAATATTACCAAAATCGAAGCACCGTGGGGCGATGATACACGGGGCTGGGGTCCGCCATTTGCAACAGACTTCGATGGTGAACGCGTAGCAGCATATTTCCTGTGCTGCAATCGTGGAAAGACCATCCTTCAAATGAACTTGAAAGAGGAAAAAGATCGATTGATGGGACTGATTGAATGGGCCGATGTTATTGTTGAAAATTTCAAACCAGGTACGCTTGAACGGCTTATTGGCCCACTGCCAAAAGATACCATCGTTTGTTCCATTTCGGGATACGGGGCCACTGGCCCACGCCGAGATGAACCCGGTTACGATCTCGCCCTTCAAGCAAGGAGCGGAATCATGAGCATCACTGGCGAAGCCGAAGGCGAGCCGGTCAAAGTTGGTGTAGCATGGATCGACATCATCACCGGATTGTATGCTGGAAACGCCACCCTTGCAGCTCTTCTTGATCGAGAACGAACTGGAACCATACGACACATCGATGTCAGTTTGTGGGATTGTGCGGTGGCTTCCTTAGCCAACCAAGCACAGAACGTTCTTGCAAGTGGTATCGATCCTTCTCGAATGGGTTCTGCACACCCAAATCTCGTTCCCTATCGGGCCTTTGAAGCCAAAGATGGTTGGTTTGTTGTTGCCGTAGGATCCGATACACAATGGTCCAAGTTCTGTGCTGTTTCAGAGATTTCTGATATGGAAGAATGGCGTACAAACGAAGGTCGAATCGAGAACCGAAAAGAAATCGAATCGCTAATTCAGATTTGGGTGGGACAGCACACTCGAGCTGAATTAGAACTCCTTTTGCAAGGCATTCCGTGTGCACCAATCAACACAGTTTCAGAGGCACTTGCAGACGCTCAGAGCATCGCCCGCGGCGCTCTACACAAAGAGAGTGGTGTTACAACGCTTGCAAGCCCATTGAGATTCATGCAACCTCAATGAGATTCACCAATCGTGCCGCTTCAACGACATCCCCGTCTTCCCACCAGTCAACTGCGATGAAGGTTGGCCGTTTCCCGTGATCTTGGATGCATTCTTCCGCTCGCTCAACCATGAAGTCAACATCGTTGGCTTCTGCTGAGCGTGTTGGATCAGATAGGCCAGCTTGATTCTTCAACCAGTTGTTCATGTGATAGACGGGTTGTGCTGCATCGCCTCGAAGAGGATTGCAGTCCATTGAAGATGTGCTGTCATCAGCATAATTTGTCGTCCAACCAAACGTCAAAAAATCGTGAAAGTAGGGATGTGAAGCGTCTCCTGATTGTTCCCAGAACACAACCAAGCGCTTGTCCGTATTGATGAGTTCAATCAGCGTCGGCCATTCTGTGTTCAACTCATGAATGTACATTATATCCGATAATCCAACATCGTCAAGCAACGCTTTCAGATGATCAGCCTCGACATGATTTTCGATGAGAAGTGTCACAACATCTCGCTCTTCCGATTGCATTTCAGATTCGAGTTTGCCCAACCAAGCCCATGGATCGACGTTTCCATACGTGCATGGGCTAAATCCACGGCTTGAATCTCCATGACAGAATCGAACATTCGCTGCACTTTGGTCGGCATCGTTGAGATAATGTGTGTCGAGCATGAAAGCACGCATTCCGGCATTCCATTGTGCCTGGAACCCAGTACGGTGGTTGCTTGCTGGATAGAAGATGTTGTCCTCATGCGTTGAAAATGCATTGTGTGTTTCTGGAAACGTCACCATATCATACGGTCGATGACAAAGGATTACCATTCCGTTACATGGTATGGTTTCCATGAATTCGCAACTTCCATCATCGTCCGTTGCAGCTTCATCGTAATTCATGGCGTCTGGGTCTGTACATCCAAAAATTGGTTCCGGATAAATGCAAGAGCCATCATCTTCCTCTGCGCTCTGGTTATAGTTTTCT
>CATISI010000117.1 GCA_949538025.1 Candidatus Poseidoniaceae archaeon | reverse complement strand
GACTTCGTCGGTGACTGCGGCAACTACGAAGACATACCGGATGTCCAAATGGTCGGGAATTTCCACGCTCGTGAATGGATGTCGTATGAGGTTCCTATGATGTTCCTCGAAATGCTTGCCCATTACTACGGCTCTGTTGGCGTCGATAACGACGGTGATGGATTGATCGACGAAGACCCTTGGGGCGATTCAAATGGTGATGGGGTTCTCGATGATGATGGCGATTGTCTCTCTCTTGCGGCCGAATATCAAGATTCGAATGGCGATGGAAATCCATGCGGACCAGGTGATCTCGGTGTCGATGAAGATTTCTCGGAACAGCAACTCACGGACCTTGTCAATACCCGTGAAATCTACCTCGTGCCGATGCTCAACGTTGACGGAAACCGATACGATCGAGAAGAATTCTGTGGTGAGAATGCATGGGAAACCTGCCCGACCGGTGGTTGGAGAAAGAATCTACGAAACAACGGACCACAACCACTTCCTGACTTCAACGAGCAGGTTGACGAAGATTGCGATGGCGTTGATCTCAACCGAAACTTCCAGTATGAATGGGGTTGGCCGTTGGGCGCCACAGTTCCACTTGTTCCTGGAACATGCACACCTGCTGAAGATGAGCGGGCCGGAATCACAAACAACGATGTCTACACTGGGCCTTATGACCTCACAGACAACGACGGCGACGGGTTCGTCGACGAAGATAACGTCGATGGCGAGGATGACGATAACGACGGTCAATTGGATGAAGACTGGGCTGGTGGAAACAGCGAGCCTGAAACCCTTTTCGTTCAAGATTTGACCGAAATGAACGACGATGACAACAACCTTGCTTCTGACTTCAAAATGACGCTATCATGGCACTCCTTTTCTGAGCTTGTTCTCTATCCATGGGGGCATTGCACAGACTGCGAGACACCGGATCACCAGCAGTTGATTTATCACGGTGACCAAATGGCTGAAATGACCGATTATACCAACATGCAGAGTAGCGATTTGTACCCGACAACTGGCGATTACTGCGATTGGCAGTACGGTGTTCACGATGCGTTCTGTTACACAATGGAGATTGGAACGGCCTTCCACCAGCGCCCAGAAGACGTAAACCACATCGCTGTGCGAAATGTTGGTGTTCCGTTCTATGTCCTTGAGATTGCAGACAACCCACGAGAACGAGCGAACCTCGCCATGGAGAACATTTCCCAACAGAACTACCTCGTTACTCCCACAGACGTCGACGTCCCCGAATCTGGAGACATTCCAATCGATGTTTGTGTCTCAAATCAGTTCCCATACAGTGAAGCCAACAGTTACGTCAAGTATCGTATGGTCAAACCCAGCCGACTTCAATCCGATTACGGACCTCGGGAATGGGCAATGACTTCTTGGGAGTCCATTGCCATCGAGCGCGTGGATGAAGCCTGCACAACGGCTGAAGGAAACGGCACAATCCTTCGTGCAGAGATTCCAGTATCTGAATCCTCAACAGGAAAATTACACTACAAAGCATTGATTTCTACGCTGAGTGGTTCTGAGGCGATCTATCCAGCGGACGGTTCGTACTATGAACTCGGAATTGAGTATCGAGCAGCCTATGGCAGCCTATCTGGCTCTTTGTTCCTCTTCGTCATCATCGCTGGTACCGTATGGGGTGGTCTCGGAGCCTGCCTGCGGTTGATGCTTGGTGAGGAACAAACTCTCGACGCAGAGGTTGTCTGAGGCGATTGCTATGGGGCAGAGTGACCAGTTTTCAGGCCGTCTCGGCCTTATTTTCGCATCGATTGGAGCAGCGATCGGTACTGGAAACATTTGGCGTTTCCCGAGAATGGTCGGTGCGAACGGTGGAGGTACCTTCCTGATTCCTTGGGTCATTTTCCTCTTTGTCTGGTCGATTCCGCTTGTGATTGCTGAATTTGCTATGGGTAAACGATCTCGAACAGGTACTGTAGGAACATTCCGAATCTTTGCTGGAAAGAAATTCGCTTGGATGGGATTGTGGACCGCTTGGATTTCCACAGCTATTGGCTTCTATTATGCCATTGTTGCTGGATGGTGTCTGAAATACTTCCAACTCGGGATTTCAGGTGGATTGACTGGTGAAGGCGTTGACACAACTGAAGTTTGGAACACGTTCTTGCAGAATCCTTTGCAGGTTATCGCTTTCCAGTTCCTTGTTATTGCTATCACACTCCTCGCAATTTGGAAGGGTGCAAAAGCCATAGAGAAGGTCAATGTCATCTTGATGACCTCTCTGTTCGTTCTCTTGTTCATGACCCTCGGTCTTTCCTTGTGGATGGACCTTTCCGATGGAAGCCTCGATGGCGCACTCTTCATGTTCACGGTTGATCCTGCTATGCTGTCCGAACCGGAAGTTTGGATCAACGGATTGTCGCAATCAGCATGGTCCTGTTCTGCAGGTATGGGTATGGCCATCACGTACGCTGTCTACATGCGTAAAGACGAGGATACGGTCCTCAACGCATTCACAATGGGCTTTGCCAACAACAGCATCTCCATCATTGCAGGATTGGCTGTTCTTTCCGCAATCTTTGCAGTCAGCGCAGACCCTCTCGCTACTGTTACCAACGGTTCCTCTGCCATTACCTTCCTAGCGTTGCCAGAAGTCTTTGCTCAAGCGCCTGGCGGTGCTGTAGGAGCCTTTGTGATGATGTCAGGATTCTTCCTTGCATTATCCTTCGCAGCCATTACTTCGATGATTTCAACGGTCGAATTGTGTGTCCGTAACTTCGTCGATCATGGCTATGACCGACAACGTTCAGTTCTTATCACGTCGATTGCAATCTTCTTCTTTGGATTGCCATCAGCGATTATGTGGATTAAACTTGATGCTGCAGGTGTTGCCTTCCCCGAATTCCTCGAAGTTCAAGATCACATATGGGGCTATGGGCTGATGTTCAGCGGGCTTTTCATCGCCTTCTCCATCTGGAAGTATGGTTACATCAAGTGGAAGAAGGAAGTCGAATTGGGCAAAGCTCCACCAGGCTTCTATGGCTACCTCGGTGTCGGCGTATCCGCTTTCCGTGACGATTACATCAACACTGGTGACAACGACCTCGAAGTTGGTCGTTGGTGGGATTTGTGTCTCTATCTTGCCTTCCCGATTCTCTTCAGTGTCCTGATGCTTTCGTACTTTGGAGACATGATTGCCAATACGGAAG
>CATISI010000116.1 GCA_949538025.1 Candidatus Poseidoniaceae archaeon | reverse complement strand
TGACCATGGCGTCCTCTTCATCGTTGGAAGACGCTGTCTCTGAATTGATGAGTTCACCCGGCGGTCAATTGTTAAATTCAGTACGTGATTACCTTCGTAAGCGAGCGACTGCATTGGTTGGACTGTTCCTTACCGGATTGGTAATCGGTTTTCCAATTGCCAAAGGAATCGTAACATGGCTCATCAAGGACCAACGGTTACCCGATGATGTCAGCGTCATTGTCACTTCACCTGTTGAATTCCTCATGCTTCAAATTCAACTCTCAGCAAGTTTCGGCCTGTTCTTGGCTCTGTTACTCGTGATCACAGAAACAACATTACGTGGCGCACGTCATCCACTCGTTCTCGAACGTTTTCGTGAGTTGAATGTCCGCCCACCTAAACCGAGTTTTTCGTTCGTCTTTTCCATTGTATCAAGTATGATTTTGGCGGTCTGCGGCATCCTTTACGCTTGGGAGTTGTTGACACCGATGCTGTTTGAATACCTCAGTAACGATGCACAGCAAGCTGGGCTTTCAACGCAATGGAAACTGGAAGCATACGTAGGTTTCATTCTGAACTTGTGCATAGCTAGCGCCATCGGATTCCAAGCCCCTGTTGTTACCTTGCTTGCGTTGCGCATCGGATTAGTGGAACCTCCAATCTTAGCAGCCTACCGCAAGCACATTTGGTTTGCAGCATTTGTCATAGGTGCTCTTTTCTCGCCACCGGATCCACTGTCGCTGTTCCTTGTCTCCTTGCCAGTCATCTTGCTGTTTGAAGCGGCTTTGTTTCTGCATCGAATCATGCCGATGAAATCAATCTAGGCAAGCTCTTGACGATGACTGGCATGTGCCCAGGTCGATGTCCACCATTGAAGGAATGGAAATCAGATCCAACGGTTACACCGAGACCATATTGTTCAGCAAGCATCCAAAGACGATGCCTATCCTCGTCTGAGTGACTGCGATGAAATGCTTCGATGGCATCGACGTTCGAGGCTTTCAAATGTTGAATCAATGCTTCATACTCAACACCATAGTATCGAGGATGTGCTAGTGATGTAATTCCACCAGCAGCATGGACCAATGCTGTTGCTTCTGCAAGTGATGGTTTCGGACGTTCAACATTGCATGGTCTTCCATCTCCAAGCCACTTCTCGAATGCCTCATTCATCGAATTGACATAACCGGCATCCATCATGGCCAGAGCAAGATGGGGGCGCCCAACACTACCCTTCGCACGAGACATCACATCCTCAGCATTAATCGCCATGCCAAATGCGTTGACCTTGTCGATCATCTCAAGCATTCGAGGAACCCTATCTTCGTGCAGTGGTGCGAGCCATTCCTCGAATTTCTTCAGACCTTCGGCAATCGGGTTGTATGGAAAATAAGCGAGAAGGTGCCATGAAGATGGAGGTCGATGACGAGCATTGGAGGCAAGAATACCCTCATCCCAGGGCAATTCAACGTCGCATGTCAGTTCAACGCCAGGAACGAACACGATTCCACGTTCAGCAGCAGCAACCTTTGCTTCATCCCATCCTGCAATTGTATCATGGTCAGTGAGTGACCAAACACGGACAGATTGTTGTTGCATAGCATCAGCAAGTTCCTCTACAGAAAGCGAGCCATCGCTATGGGTTGTGTGGCAATGCAAATCGAATGAAGAACTCCACATTACTCAAACCTCCAGAGCAACCAATTTGAACCATTCCATGTGAAACTAAAACAAATCATCCAAATTCGGCAATGATGGAACTGAGTCACCGGATTCAAGCAAATCGTCCAAATCAGGCATCTCAGGCAGGCTGAGCGAGACAGGATTATCCAATTCAGGCAATTCAGGCAGAGGAATCTGAGCAGGTCCATCTGAAACAAACGCAGTCTTTGGTTCTGTTATGAATGATTGAGGTTCTTTTTGACTTTCTTTTCCCGGTAGAGGAATATAGGCAGGACCTTCTGAGATGAATTCACGATCTTCAACGAGGACCTCATCGGGTTCGCTTGGTTGAAGTTCTGATTCAAACGTCCTGGATTCAATGTCGGTGTTTCGCTCAGAAACAATCGATGCCGCATACGATCCCAATGCACCACTGGAAAGAAGCGCTGTTGCAGATTCAACCCTATGTGCATCAACCGATTTGGTTCCACTAACAATCGATGAAATAATACTCGACGTATTCGTGGTGACTGAACCAACAGATGTGGTCCCTACGTTTGTCGCACTTGATTCAAAATCCGCGATTT
>CATISI010000115.1 GCA_949538025.1 Candidatus Poseidoniaceae archaeon | reverse complement strand
GATGAGCTCGCTTGCAGCGGTTCCGTTGACACTTCTCCAAGCAAAAGACCAGCACTGTCGGTCAAATACAACACGCCAGATGGGCCTTCGATTGAGGCTGTGTTCTGCAGCATAACCGTCACCGTCACCTGCTGGCCTTGTGTAGGTTCACGAGGCAACGTTACAGGATCAATCTGAAGTGAGTATTCAGCCGCCGTCACTTCAATGGTAGTTGTTGCAATGTAACTGTTTGTTGATGCTACCCATCCCACCGGCTCCATTCGTACGAGCACAGTATCTCCTGGCACATCACCAAGTGTTGTTTGGCCAGTGAGTGTACCAGATCCAAGTGTTACGATTTGTTCATTGACATAGACATCTGTCCCTGAAAGACGGTATCCATACCGAAGTTTGACATCTCGATCCACACCGTTGGTGATTGAAGCATTCCAGTTAAGAACCATTCCTGTAGAAGCCTGTTCCACATCAACCTCAACAAACATCACTTGAGGTGCTAGCACTGTGAATGAAGCAGAGCCCGCAAGGTTTTCGAGTACGATGCCGTTGGTTGAAACAATGCTCCAGTTGTAGGTATGATCCCCTGCTAAGAGATCTTCGAAATCCAGATGAAGTTCACCAGCTGCACCAGCTGCTAGCGTGATAGGGTCACTGTTGTATTCTGTACCATCATGCAACACTTGGAGCGTTGCGGAGCCCTCAGCATCGCCTTGATTGCGAAGAATGAATGAAGTCTCCATATTGTCACCCTCGTGCCAAGGGCCTCCTATTAAGGAAAAGCCACTCGAACCTGCTTCATCGAAGATAGCGGAAGCCAACTCTTCCAATGAGTAGGGAACTGGCGTAGGGGTTGTTTCGTTGCGGTCGTTTCCATACAGGCATTCGAGAATGCCTGGTCGTGCGAAAATTTGCAAAGACTTTACGACGGTTTGGCCAATGCCTACAGTGAGCGACTCATTGTGGGCTTCTTCTCCAAGGAATGTGCATACCAATCTTCCATCGAAGGCTCGCTCTCCGTTTGCGTTGGTCGAAGTGAGATTGAACTGAATCAAATCACCAGCGACATAAGCCTCCGTTGCCAATTGAACGTCAAGATGAACGTTTGGAAGTGGTGGCGGGCCAACTTGGATGGAGTCGCTAAGCTCCTCGCTGGTATCATTGATGAACATTTCAATTTCGAGTTCGCCTTCAACTACATCGGTGGATGAGAGATAAATCAGAACTTCAGTGGTCAAGGCATCGATTGAAATGTCCTCAAAGAAAACGGTCTCGTTCCATGTAGCTTGACGAACCTCGACCATTATGGATGCCGTTTGAGCACTGGTTCCGACATTCTCCACGGGTATTTCGAGGTGGAGGCGATCGCCTTGGCGAACTGTTGTATTCGAGGTCAATACGGCGTTTTCATCCGCTCCAGAGTAGGTGAGTGAATTAACACCAACGAATTGAACATTGACAGGCCCGTTTGCTTGCGCAATTGGGATTGTCAACATCGTACAAACCAGCATGGCAATGAGAACAGTGGCTTGTACACGACAACCCCGCTGTTCCATGATGTAACTCAAACAATGGAGGTTTTTGAGCATGATGTTGAACAAAGACATGACGGGAGGTTTATTGGTGGTTGCAGGGTGGGGCCAATACATGACGCCTGAGGAACTCTTGGCCATCACTCCAGAGTTTCTTGGCAAAGCCATCCTTCACCGAAGAGAACGGCTCGCTGGAGAGATACCAGAACAACTCGATGCCCGTAGCGATGAACTCACCGAAGCAGCGGCCATGGCCCGCTCTGCAAAGGCGAAGCGTGATGATGTCAACAAAAAGGTCGCTTCCCTGAAAAAAGAGAGAAATGATGCTCAAGTAAAAGCAAAGAAACTCTTCATCGAAGCCAACACAATCCGCGAGTCCATTCCACAACAAAAGGGAGATACAGTCCCAGAACCTGAGTGGGCAAAGGAACGTTTACAACAACGCTTGGATGCTTTGGATCTATCACTCCAAACCAATTGGGGTACCCACGTCGATGAACGAACAACATTGAACGAAATGAGGAATCTCATTCGATCGCACGAAGAGTGGGTCGATTCTCGCAAAGAGAAGTTTGCTGAAATTAACAAGATGAAAGAATTGAGAGAAAAGGCCAAACAACTTCTCGAAACAGCAGACAAGGCTCATCAAGCCATGGTTCAACTGCACGATGAGAATCAGATTTTCCACGACACATTCATCGAAAACGAACGGAAGAGAAAGCATGCGGATGCAAGGACGACACGACTTGCACAAGCACTCGATGAAAGCCAACAAGGGATTGACTTTTGGAGCAATTGCATTAAGCACGGATTCCATGAACTCATGTTGGATGCTCAACGCGTTCGAGAAGGTGGTAAATCGACACGTGCTCTTGCCCGTGAGCGGCGAGAGCAACAAGAACAAGGTGGTGAAGAAGAATGAGTGTTTGCACTACCACTGGACTTTCAAAAGAGCAACAAGAGCGTTGGCCACACCTTTACAGACACCTCGTCGAGGACATCGAAGTCCCAAATGTTTCCTCGGTCGATGAAGTACAAATCCAAGCTCTTGATGCAGAATTATCCAGCTTAATCAAGAAAATTGGCGATGCAAAAGCAAAAAGTAGAGAATCACTTACAAAGCATCTAACGAGCCTCTTGTTCCGACGGTTCGGCAAGAACGCTGTCGTCGAAGCGTTTGGCTCAAGCGTGACAAATCTCTCCATCGGAACAGGCGACCTTGACCTCTGCTTATCGTTCAAAAACAAGCCTCCACAAAAAGTGCTTAGGAAGTTGTCAGGACTGTTTCATGAAGAAGGAATGGAGAACATCCAAGTGATTCCGAAAGCACGGATTCCAATCATCAAATTCAAGGATCCTCGATCCGGTCTCGATGTGGATATTTCCCTCGACAACAGACTCGCTATTCACAATTCGATGATGCTCAAGTCCTATGCTCAGGAGGAACGCCTGCAACGACTGATTCAGATGGTGAAGTATTGGGCAAGTCGTAGAGGTATCAACAAAGCCTTCGAGGGAACGCTCTCGTCCTATGCTTGGACCTTACTCAGCATTCAACATGCACAACTGGTCCAACCACCACTTGCCCCAAACAGGCAAGCGGATGTTGAGTCAAATCCACTCAATTTCAAAGGGACGAACTATGATGTGGGATACAACGATGAGCACTTTGAAACAGAAAACAACCAATCCCTCGCATCATTGTTGATTTCGTTCTTCGATCGATTCGCAACACGATGGGATTGGGAGGCCATGGTTGTTTCAATTCGAAACGGCGAAGCATTGTCAGCCAAGGCAAAGAAGTGGCAGCATACTGGCCCACTTCCGCTTGAAGTTGTTACAGGATCTGATGACGGATCGATGGAACACGTCATGCCGATTGAGGATCCATTCAATCACGAGCACGACCTTTCTCGTGTCGTCCGGGCTGAAGGTGCCATGACGATTCAAAATGAATTCATGCGTATCATCGAATTGCTCTCCAAAGGGTCCTCTTGGAAGGACATCTGTGAACCAGTCATGGACATCGAAGAAGAACCGAGCGATCTCTTCCACGATTTGAGGACCACTTCCCCGGACGAAATAACGACAAGGCTTGAGCAACTTCGAGCGGACCTCGAGGTTGTTGAATCGCAGATTCGTGACCTTGTTGAGGAACGTCAGCATTCAAAGGAGTTACTTGACCTTCTACGAGGTGGGCTCAGAGAGACCCGAAACGTCCGTTCCGACCGCCAACAAATCCTTTCTGAACTTCGCCCATTGAGCATGAAGGTCCAGGAGATGCGAGAAGTCCGTGATGGTATTAATCAAAGGATTGCAATACCTACAAAGCGAATCAAGCAAGAGATGTTGCGTATTTTTGAGAAACTTACCGCCGAGGTTGATGTCTTCAATGCTCCAAATCTCGGTGTTGAAAAAGGCGATTTTGCCTATTTCTTTGAATTGCAGGCAATGTACGAAGCATCGCTCAAATCAAACGAAGCGCATCAGGAATTCATCAAACTCCGACGTGAGCAGAATCAAGAATACCGTGCATTGAAGAAAACTAAGAAACAAGAGGAGGATGTGTTGGCGAAGCTTGCAGCAAGCAACCCAGCGCTGGAAGGCATTCATCCGAATCCTAAATCGGTCAAAGAGTTCCAAAAGAACGCTAAATTGCTCCAACGTTCAATCAATGAACAATACTCCTCAAAGCACGAATTACGCCGTGAGATTGGCAGGCTTGAAGCATGGGAACGGGTTTCAAAGAAGAAACAGAGAGGAGGGAATCGCCGAAGTCCACGAAACGATCGTCACCAACGATCTCGAAGACCACGGGCACCAGAAGTCAACATCAATGAGGTCCGACAAAAAGCATCGAGTGGTGGATCAATCTCTCTCAACGAACTCGATGCTTTGCTGTCCAAAGGTGGCATTGCAAGCATCGGTTCAGGCGATGGACATAAGCAACACCAGAAGCAACGACAATCTAAGAAACGTTCATCTCGAAAGATCGACAT
>CATISI010000114.1 GCA_949538025.1 Candidatus Poseidoniaceae archaeon | reverse complement strand
CTAGAATCCGCGACACATAGCCCTATCGCTGCAACAACCGATGTCATCAATAACAGCGAACCTGTGGGCTCAAACATGCCTCGTGTACTCATCATTGGTACGGGCATTGCTGGACTCTTTGCAGCGTTGCGTCTTGCAAACCAAGGCTTTGATGTTGAAATCATCACCAAGCAGCGTCCAAAGGATTCCTCGACCAATTGGGCACAGGGAGGTATTGCAGCAATTCTTGACAAAACCAATCTGAAAGAAATTGATGGTCACATCAAAGACACGCTCGATGCAGGCGATGGTTTATGCGATGAGGACATTGTTCGTATGGTCGTTGAAGAAGCAGGTGAACGAATCTTGGATTTGCTTTCCATCGGTGTTGAATTTGAGCGAAACAAGGATGGAGCGTTCCAACTGGCGCAAGAAGGTGGACATTCTTCAAGACGCATCCTGCATGCGAAAGACGCAACGGGAAGAGAGATTGAACGAGCACTTACTACCGCTGCACAAGAACACGAGCGGATCGCAATGCGCCCAAACACGCTTGCAATCGACCTTATCCAGCGACAACACAAATCACCAAGCAAGGGCGTTTGTGGTGTTTGGGCACTTGATCAGGACACGAATCAAGTCATCACCATCGTTGGGGATGCCGTCATTCTTGCGACTGGAGGGGCTGGGCAGCTTTGGGAGAAGACCACAAATCCATCTGTGTCAACAGGCGACGGAATCGCCATGGCCTATAGAACGGGGGCTTCAATAATCAACATGGCCTTTGTACAGTTCCATCCTACTGCACTGGTTGTGAAAGGAGAGCGCCCCTTTTTGATCACTGAAGCGTTGCGAGGAGAAGGCGCAGTCTTACTCGATCAAGAGGGATATCGTTCATGGAAAGAAAGTGGTCAAGAAGACCCAGCACCGTTTTCATTTACTCTGCAAGCCTCATCTCTCGGGTCAATGGCGACAAGAGATGTCGTAGCAAGAGCCATCGATCAACGCTGTGCAGAAATAGGGTCCTCACACGTCTACCTCGTCACAGAACATTTGGAGATGAAACATCTAAACGAGCGATTTCCAATGATTGCAGAACGATTAGGCAAGGACGGACTCAGGCTCGGGATCGACCCATTGCCAGTTGCTCCTGCAGCGCATTACATCGTAGGAGGCATCGAAGTGGACAATGTTGGCTCAGCATTGCTGGCAGAATCAAAGGAACCCATTCCGGGACTGTTTGCCATCGGTGAAGTAGCATGTACCGGCATGCACGGTGCGAATCGACTCGCCTCAAACAGTCTCTTGGAAGCCGTTGTGTTTGCTCACCGCTGTTCAGCACATCTCATCGAGAAAGGGATATCCGAGATTGAATTCTCTCCTCCAAACTGGCGATCTGACGGTTTAGATGAGTTGCAGGAGCATGGTCCAGTCGCTCACGATCGCGCTGCACTGAACCAAACAATGCGATTCGAAGTAGGTGTATCGAGACGGTTTGCTCGATTGCAAAGGGCAATACGCCGCTTGCATTTGCTCGAGAAAGAAATCGATGTCATTTGGAAATCGAGCCTACCCACTCGTGAAATCGTCGAATTGAGAAATATGATTCTGGT
>CATISI010000113.1 GCA_949538025.1 Candidatus Poseidoniaceae archaeon | reverse complement strand
TCTTCAACCGTGGATTGAAGTTGCTGCTCCGGCAGAATTTATTCTGTTCTTTTCTCTACTCGGATGCCTTGCATCGTTTTCATGGGACATCATCAAGCACACCGACCAAACGAAGGATTCGACGATCGAGGCTTGAGAGAGCAACGGTCGAGGGATCAATCCCGTTGGCACCTACCGTTTTCCAAACGGAGACAATCATCTCACGATGTGAAAGAAGATGACGTACTGTTCCGACAAACTCACATCCAGTGTTTTCCAAACCCGTCGCCATCTCTGGACCCCAGAGGCCTGCAAACAATCCTGTTTGTGGGCGTTGCTGTAATTCTGGTGCCCCGTCTTCATCGATTCGAACGACGCAGGTGTACTCAACGGTTGTTTTCTTGCTCGTCTTAGGGCGTGGCAAATCATGTGCACGAGAACGTCCTCGACAGGATTCTGTAACTGGACATTGATCGCACAATGGATTGCGTGGTTTGCACACCAGAGCCCCCAACTCCATCATCGCTTGGTTCCATTCACCTGGCGAATCAGTGACGAGATGCTTGTCTGCAAATCGTTGTATATCGTTCGCCGAGGGTTCCTCTTGGTTGGATTGACGAGCCATTACGCGACGGATGTTCCCATCAACACATGCAACAGGTTCGGAGAAAGCGATGGAAGCAATAGCGGCTGCCGTGTATGGCCCAATACCAGGGAGTTTCAGAAGTTCTTCGTACGTCTTGGGTAGAACTCCCTCGTTCGCCTCAACGACTTCAATCGATAATGCATGAAGGCGGCGTGCTCTTGAGTAATATCCAGCTCCTTGCCAAAGGAAAAGCACATCATCAACACTCGCTTTAGCCATTGAGGAAAGCGTTGGAAAGCGTTTCAAAAGGCGTTCGTGGTATTCTATGCCACGTTCCATTTGTGTTTGTTGAAGAAGAATCTCAGAAAGGAGAATCGACCAAGGAGAGGCGTCCAATCGCCAAGGAAGTGGTCGCTTGTTGCGCTTGTACCAATCAAGCAGTGCCTCTTGATTCATCGGAGATCATCGTTTGATTAAGCCGCTTTGGCTTTTTCGATCTTCGCATCGTTGGCTTTGATTTGTTCCCAGACCAACTCTGCGATGTCCTTGACGTCCATTTCCACATCAATGGCTGACAGACCGTCTGTTACCATGGTCGAACAGAACGGACAACCAACTGCGACGGTATCTGCGCCTGTTGAAGCCAGCTCCTTCGCTCGAATGATGTTGACGCGATCGTTTCCTTCTGGTACGTGCTCTTCCATCCACATTTGAGCGCCTCCAGCACCGCAACAAAACGATCCTCGGCCACTGCGTTCGGTTTCGATATCAACACCGCCAATGGCATCGCGCGGAGCATCGTATTCTCCACCGATTCGACCAAGATAACATGGGTCGTGGTACGTGACAGAACCATCGTGCTTTGGTTGTGGAAGCTTGCCTTCGTTCTGCAAGTGCGAAATCAACTGAGAGTGATGCATGACTTCGATGTCTTCTCCGCCATAGTCCTTGTATTCCTTTCCAAGTGTGTGGAAACAGTGTGGGCAAGAAGCAACGACCTTCTTGACACCCAACTCGTTGAAGGTCTCCAAGTTGGTTTCAGCGAGCATTTGGAACAAATATTCGTTACCGGCTCGACGAGCTGCATCACCACTGCACCCTTCCTGCATCCCAAGAATACCAACATCGAGGCCGGCTTCCTTCATGACGGAAATTGTGTCTCGAGCAACCTTCTTGTTTCGCTCATCGAACGACGCTGCACATCCTGCGAAGTAGATGTACTCGGCAGGTTCGGCGACCTTGACATCGAGATCGGCAGCCCAATCACCTCGCTCATGCGATGGCAACCCGTACGGATTTGAATCCGATTCAAGATTCTCAATCGTGGCCATTAACGGCATAATGGTGTCCTCAACGGATTCATCGAATTCCATTCGCTCCATCATCAGGTGACGGCGAGCATCGGTCAACTTCGGAACGTGCTCAATGTTGACAGGGCAGACATCAACACACGCGTGACAAGTGGTACATGCCCAGATGGATTCCTCACCAAATCGTGCAATGATGTCCTCTTCGGGGGTTTCACCAGCAAACAACTGCGATGCGTGGTCGTTTGCATAATATCGGACATCGTGAACAATTTGCATTGGGTTGAGCGCCTTGCCACTCGCATAGGCTGGACAAACGTCTTGACAGCGTGCGCAAGAGGTGCAAGCCCACCCATCGATGAGACTCCTCCAGGTCAATTGCGTGTAATTGGCTGCGCCGAAAGATTCCAAGTCAAGTTCTTCCAATGAAACTGCAGAACCGCTCTCATCCGTTGCAAGTGGACGCATCTTTGCCATTGGTTCCGTGTCGTAGAATGCAACGTTTGGAAGTGCCATGACCAAATGCATGTGCTTCGAAAGCGGAATGAGGAACAGGAACGTACAGATAGCAACCATGTGAGCCCAATATGCTGCATTGATGGTTGCTTGAGACGGTGCGAAGGTATCTGCAACCCAAGCACCAATCATTTCCCACGTTGGATGTGGATTCTCACCTGCTTCAACGACGTAGGATGTTGTACAGATGGTCATGATGAGTAGCAGAATGACATTGCCTTCAAGTTGGGACTTTCCTTTGAGTTTCTCTGGCGTGAACAGAATGCGTCGATTCAGGGCAAGGAAACAACCTATCAATGCACTTGTGTAGCCGAGTTCGACCATACCGTTCCAGATTCCATTCAGCGCTTCAGGCAAAATATGCTCACTGAATCGATTGGCTGTGGCCAAATCCAACATATCAGAGGAGAGCATGAGGAATCCCCAAAACATGAGAACGTGCATTGTTCCCGCTACTTTATCTTCCAGAACTTTTCGTTGACCAAGCCAGACAGTAAGTGTCTCTTTCAGCCGCATCCCCCAAGAGTCGAACCGCTTGTCAGGAGCGCCAAGGAGAACAAGACGTGTCGCTTTCTGCACTTGATAGGCAAAGAAAGCGATTGAGATTCCTCCTAGAACAAAAAGGAGGTAATATCCCTTGATTCCCGCATAGGACACGTCCAGCGGATGTTCCATCATGAATCAGCCCAAACGCATCCAATCCTTCAACCCAACGATGGAACCAATACCAATCCTAATGGTTGAGATAGGTCTCCAGCGAACATGGTCAAGGCGAGTGCTCCCGGGAAGTGCATACTTTTCGGAGAACACGCTGTTGTCTACGGGCAACCAGCCTTGGCCTGCAGCATTAGCCAACGTATGACCATCGAACTTGAGGTGGAAGAGACGTTTGACAAGTGGCGAATAGATGGACGTACTTTTAATCCCAAGAAACACCCACACATTGATTTCCTTCGAAAGCAATTGCCACCAACCGAAGAGCAACCAATACACATCCGAATACGAGGTTCCATCCCCAAAGCATCTGGGCTTGGTTCCTCCGCTGCATTGTCGGTGGCACTGTGTGGTGCACTCCAACAACTTCGTGGTGCAGATCTCAATCCCATGCAGGCGAGTGAACTCTCACACCGGGCTGAAGCGAGCGCGCAAGGTGGGCGTGCGAGTCCAATGGATACTGCGACCAGTTCTTTCGGAGGATTTGTTGTCCTCTCAGACACCATCGAGGGCGATTTAGAATACCTTGGAGTGCGTACAATGGACGTAGAAGGGACAACACTTCAGTGGCACCTACATACATTCAACACAGAGATTCCAGAAGGCGTTGCTCTCGTTATAGGGAACACAGGCGTTCACGGTTCGACGTCAGCAATGGTCAAACAAGTGGCTAATTTGCTCCTCGAGAATCCCCAACGTAGCGTCGAGCTCGAAACCATCGGTGCCATTGCTCGAAGAGGTATTCAGGCGTTAAAAGAAGGTAACATGGAGGCTGTAGGGCAAGCCATGACCGAGAACCACATGGTTCTGCGTTCACTCGGTGTCTCCTCTCCAGAACTGGAGCGTTTGATTCGAGCGGCTGCACCTTCAAGCCTCGGCGTCAAATTGACAGGAGCAGGTGGAGGTGGTTGTATGATCGCTCTAACGATGAATCCTGAAGAAACCGTTGGCGCCATTGAAATGGAGGGTGGTCGAGCGTTTATTACGCACTTCAATGAGCCTGGTCTTGCGATTGAGGATATAACCTAGAAACCGATACTCATAGGTTTCACCATCAAAGCGTGGGCTCTTCCTTTATATATGCGGGGAGAAAGCCGACAACCCATGACCACTGATGAAGAGCGCTTGACTGTTGTTAACGTCGTAGCAAGTACCCGCGTAGCTGAAGAACTTGACCTCCCTGATATAGCAATCCAACTCAATTGTGAGTACGAGCCAGAACAATTCCCTGGTGTCGTTTATCGTGTCACAGACCCGAAACTTGCCATTCTGATGTTCCGCTCAGGACGAGCTGTTTGCACTGGAGGAAAGGACGAAGACAACATCCACACAGGTATCGACCGTATGATCAAGGATCTTCGAGCTGCTGGCATCACAACTTGGGACCTCAAAGACGTTGAGATTGAAGTCCAAAACATGGTTGCAACCTACGCACTTCACTATCCAGAGGACTACGATGGAAACGACAAGTTCACCGGCGCTCCACTCGCAGGTGAGCCACGCAAGTTGAACCTCAACAACCTCACATTCCACCTGCCTTTCGATAAGGTTGAATACGAGCCCGAACAATTCCCTGGACTCATCTATCGACTCGATTATCCGAAGGTTGTCTGTCTGATTTTCGGAAGCGGTAAGATGGTCATTACCGGTGCACGACACAAGGACGAAATCTTAGAAGCAGTTGAAATCATCAAGGACGAACTTGCTGATCTCCTCTGAGGCCATCGTCGCACCTTTGATGTGCAAGAACATGCAAGCACGTGCATGGGCGGAGTGCTCAAGTCACGTGTCTTGACCCTGCTCGTTCTTTCCTGCATGATTGGGTTCAGTCAAATCCCATTGGTTGAACACAATATTCTGCACTCTAACGAAGACGTGGTTCAGCGAAGTGGGTCCGATCCTGGAGTGACCGACCTACCATCATGGAGAGTCGGTGACAAGTGGATTTACTCAGGGACGTTTGACCCCTCCATTCTCATCACAGATACGGGCGTTTCAGCGAACGTAGGTGAGATTCGAGGTGATGCAACTGCAGAAGTTATCGATATTCTCGAACTTCAATTCGACAATGGAACCGAATGGGTCTACAAACTGCGAATGTCCGCAGACTTCGACAAAAGTGGTGTCGAACTTGAAGGGTTCACAGGGAACGCCGAAATCCAATTTACGCAGACCGAATACCTTCGAGTGAGCGACTTTGCGACTGTCAAAAACGATCTCGACTTGTACATCAAGTTCATTCCATATGGCATCGGTTCGCTCACACAAATCCTCGGTGATATCACCATTACGAACGAATACAGCCCTGCCACGGAGGCGTACGATTTTCCACTCCGCTACGGAGAACGTTGGACATCCCTGACTACTGCATCTTCGCAATGGTCTGGGCAAAGCGATTACATTACACCGTTTCCGCCACCGGAATCAGACACCAACACAACAACATGGGAAGTCACAGATATTGGTCAACCTCGAAACGCCATTGGAGCTGGAATCGCTTACAGTGGATGCGATGCATCCTATGAACTGACATCATGGAACTCTGATGGCGTCTCAACGGGTTACCGATGGTACTGCCCAGCGGTCAACAATTACGCATGGCGACATGCCGAGGAGGACGTTGGATTGACCATTGATTTCCGTTTGAAACAATACATGCCAGTTGGAGCGACGGATGTTGAATCCAACAGCGACCCAGGTACTCGGCCGACATGCGTCGATGTCAATCCTGAGCGTTCTCTCACAGCGCTTGATTCACCCCTCGAGGTATGGGTCCACCTCAGCCCATCATGTTATGGAACCATTGATGGTGTTGGGGTTGAGATTGCCTACGATGGTGCATCCACCACTGTCTACACTGCTTCGAACGGTTCAGCAAGCACGACGATTGACTCAGGCAACAGCATTGATTATTCAGCAACGAACACGGACTGGTCCAGTCATGGAATCATGGCGAAATCTGGAAGTTACGTTGGTGCTGCCACCATCACTCTCGACGAATACCTTGTAGGCCTCGACTTGATTGCTGATGAAGAACGAGCAGTCATCATTCGAAACAGGAGCGGGGTTGTCAGTACCGTCAGTTCATTATCCGGTTACAATGTCCTTCCGGGTGATGATTTGACCATCGAAGTCGCTGTCGTCAACAAAGGTATCACAACATCGACAGCGACAGATTTACGCATCTATCATCCGGATGGTTCAATCTTTGACCTCGGGTTACCACCACTCGCTACATACGAATCCTACAAGGTCAATTTCACTTGGACAGTTCCCGCAGATGCAGCGATTGGATCGTTGCCGATTCGCTGGGAATCGGATCCATTGCAAGTCAACACTGCTGATGCGGATGCCAACAACGACCTCGGTGAAATTGAGTTGTTTATCGGACGTTTACCTACAGCTGTTCTCGAACCCATAGAGGTGTACACAAACGTCGAGGCGGTCATCAATGCCTCAGGCAGTTTTGATGAGGACGGCGGCAATGTATCCTGTCTGTTCAATGTTCCTTGGTACGATGGTACTCGCTCAGCGGCATGGACACGAGTTGAATCCATGGATTGCATGCTGAACTGGACTTGGACAAACGATGGGGAGTACCCTGTCGAGGTCACCATTACCGACGAAGAACAAGACCAAGTCCAAGGCATTCTTGATGTCGTTATTTTGAATCGTGCCCCGAACATCGAGGTCATCAGCGCTCGGAACGAGGTCAAAGTCGAACATCCTGTCACACTCTATGCTTATGCAAACGATACAGATTCTGAGGACCCGTTTCCTGGAATCGTGGACGTGTACTGGCCAAATGCAATCTGCGAAGAAGGGTACTACACTCGTGTATGCACAACGACTGCACCAACTGAGGGATGGCATACCTTCCAAGCCGTTGGAGTAGACGACGACAGTGCCATGACCATGACCAGCATCGATATCCGATTCACCAACATCAACCCTCACGGGCTGTCTGTCACCATGACCAACGAGAGTGGCCCCCTACCCCTTGACGTCCAGCAAACTTGGCATGTTCAGGAGGACCAAATGGTCAACCTTCGTGGTCAGGCGCTTGATTCAATCGATGATTTGGATGGCTTAACCCACCGCTGGTGGCCTGATGATGCACAGCCAAATCTCATCAAAACATTCGATGGGCGTGTTTCGGAATTTGAGATGATGTGGGAGACATCAGGGCTCCACCGCATGCGCCTCGAAGTAAGTGATTCAGAAGGGGCAAGCAGCGGTACCTACGAGCGATGGGTCAGCGTTGCAAACGTCCCACCAATTGTTCAGCCGCTGGAACAAGTCCTACCTCTTGCAGAAGGAGAAGAAGTTCGGTTGGTCGGAAATGCAACCGATACGCCCTCCGATTACAATACGTTGAGGCGTTGTTGGGATGTTGACCCCGGTCTCGATTCCAACGATATCGGCGGCGCAGATGATGACTGCGATGTGGTCGGCGATGAACTTGTCTGGCACTGGAATAAAAGCGGAACGCACACGGTCATCTATCACGTAACCGACGACGACGGCGTGCGTGTTAGTGAGATTCTTTCCATTGAAGTCCTCAACATCCCACCGATTGTTCGAACCAAGAACGTTGTTTGCAACGCCCTCGAAGCGTGTCTATTGGATGCAACTGAAACGATTGACTCCATCAATGATCTCGACCAAATCACAGTCGTTTGGGATCTCGACACATCCATTGACAGCAATGGTGATGGTGTCAAAGACAACGACGCAGACAAAATCGGTAAACAGATAGAGCATGTCTTCACCCGAGAAGGTTCTTACACAATCCGAGTCATTGCCTGGGATGAAAATCCAGAACGACCTGGAACTCGAGTCATCAATGTCGAGATTGGCGCCCCAGAACGTACCATTGTCGAGGAATTAGGGGCAGCCCTTATCGGCGATGAAGCCAATCCTGTTGCTCAGCTTTCCTTGCTTGCCTTCATGCTTCTTGTCCTCGGCATGATGACCCGACGTCGACGTTCAGGCAGACAGCAACGAGCCATGGATCGACTCGACCAGCAGCAGAACGCAATATTCAGCGATGAGGAAGTCGGTCTCATGCCGCATGAAATCTCAGCACGTCGCAATCGTCCACAAGATCCACCTGTTGAAAGGGCCTTTAATTCAGTCAACGTAGCACCTGCACCCACAACTGGACCTCAACTACCAGAGGGTGGATTGCCCGAAGGGTGGACGATGGAACAGTGGGAACACTACGGTCAGCAATGGCTCGACTCGCACCCTGACAATTCCTAAGTACAAGAAAGAAGACATTCACACATGGCGAACCGCTTTCTGACACTGCTTGTTTTATTCCTTCTGGCAGGTTCATCGACTGTGCACTTAGTCAACAACGAGAGTACAACACTCAATGTGTTACCATCTGTCGACCAATCCTCGGGTACAACAAGCTCCACCGATGTCCCAAGTTGGCGCATCGGTGACAAATGGACCTATGAGACACAATTTGATGTCTCTCAACTGCTGGCACAGGCCAACGTATCTGCGAGCCTCAACACATTGACAGGGGATACTGTTTACGAAATTGATGACATCTTCTTCATTACAATTGACGGCGTTCAAACGCTTGCCTACAAGATGCTTATTCAAGGGGATTTCTCGTCTGGCAACAGCGGCGCCACTCTCGAGGGTGTGAGTGGTAGATTAACCATCGATTACAGCGGCGAGGACATTGTTCGTGTTCGTGACCTTGCAGTCATCAATTCGGAATTCGAATTGGACGTCGACTTTGCACCGTTCAATCTTGGTTTCTTGTCCCAAAAATTAGCCACGATATCATTTGATACCTATTACGACCCTCCCAAAGAAAAATACGATTTCCCAATGAGGACAGGCGATCAATGGTACATGCCCTTCATGTCAGGCACCAGTGTAAGCGGTTCATCCGATTACTTTGACCCGACTTCGTTTGATACACAAGGTGCTGAAAATACATCGTGGCAGGTCACAAAGGATGGAATTCCGACGGAAGATGGTCAGAACATCAAGTACGAGGGATGCGATGATTCCTACAAAGTCAACGAATGGAACGCTACTGGGGTCAGTGCTGGATTTAATTGGTATTGCCCTGCAGTTCGATTCAACTCTTGGATTCGAATTTCAAACGCCGCTGGATTCACCATTGATTGGCTTTTGAAGGACTACGAACCCGTTGATTCGTTTGGCGTCGACAAGAGGAAAAACCCAGGTGATCGGAACGTCGACATTGAGGTTGAGACTCAATTTATTGCGACATTACCAGACTCAGAATCAAAGATTTATGCAACATACTCCGTTGCTCCAAACGGCATACCAGAGGTCAACAAAAACCTCCAGTTGCGTTACGAAATGGCTGGGACGTTAATCAATCCCATTACCAACAGCAGTGGTCAGATTGAAGAGACAATCAACGTTTCAAACGTCGTGGACGACACCATAGCGAGCGATGATTTTAGCAGCAACGGTGTGATTGTTTGGGACCCAGTTCAGGAAATCATAGGTGTCGCAACAGTCGTCATCGATTTATCTGTCGTGGGCATCGATTTGGTCGCTCAAGAAGATTCCATCATCGTTACAAGAACACGCAACGGAGAAGTTGCGACCCTCTCAAAATCCATTGGTTACAACGCATTGCCTGGTGACGAACTCTCCTTCTCACTACCAGCCCAAAACAGAGGTGTTTTGCCATCTCCTTCAACAGAAATGGAAGTTGTTGTACCCGATGGTGATTCGAGCCGACAGGCAGTTCCATCCATCGCCGCGTACAGTGAGCAACGTATTGTGATCGACTGGATCGTTCCTGAAGAGACGACCATCGGCAATCAGACACTGACCTTCACC
>CATISI010000112.1 GCA_949538025.1 Candidatus Poseidoniaceae archaeon | reverse complement strand
CGTGGCCATCGTTGATTGCATGTGCAGCACAAGCTATCAACGATGGCCACGATGTTAACGTATTCTTTGCAGCGGACGGAGTGAAAATGATACACGCTGATTACATTCGTGGAATCAATGAGCAAGGAAATTTTCCAGATGGAATGATTTCCAACATGCTGAAGGTCATCACAGAAGGAGCATCCAAGGTTTACTGTTCAACGGGTTCACAAGCAGCCAACGGCGTTACAAAAGAAAACGCAGATGACATGCTGCTCGAGGGCTACTCAGATTGGATGACATGGAGTGGACCCCCAGGTGTGATTGCACTAAGTGCTGCATCCGATGTGCAACTTGTCTACTAGTTTGAATCTGATTTGATTGCGAGAATTTCATCCGGAATTCTGTAGGTGTAGTGAAATCCATCTCCGATGAGTGTTAATGAATCAAGCGAATTGTCGAAATGAACTCGATTGAATGTTGAATCGAGATTGTGCAGTGGCATGTTTGCTGACATCTTACCTTGTTTTGAGAGTGAAATGCCTGTTGCGACGTAAGGTTCAATTGAAGTAAATTGTAGCACCTCTTCAGAGGTCTCGATTCTTCCCAATCCTTGGAACATTTTGGCAAAACATTCACTTATTTTGCCCCATTCTCCGATTGAGAAGTTCATGGTTGCACCATCGTCCATCGACGTATAGATGTTCTCTCTGTGTCGTAGCCTTGATGCACCACCGACGAGTGGGATGGTTATGGCCTCACTCATCTTGATGCGACACGGTCAGTCGATGTGGAATGCTGCGAACTTGTTTACAGGTTGGGTTGATGTTCCGTTGACGCAAGTTGGTATCGATGAAGCGCTGGCTGGTGGACAGAAACTGGCCGATGTGCAAATCGATGAAGTGCACACATCGACCTTGATCCGTGCGCAAATGACGGCCATGCTAGCATTGAGTCAGCACAACAGTGGCAAGACGCCGGTTCTGCAATACGCTACTTCCGGTGAGCAGATGAGTGGAAACGAGCAGAAAATGGTTCAATGGTCGCAGATGCATGAAGATGCGGATGCCTCTAACATTCTCCCAGTCTACGTTTCATGGCAATTGAACGAACGCATGTATGGTGATCTCCAAGGCATGAACAAACAATCGACACGTGACAAGTTTGGTGATGAACAAGTCAAGATTTGGCGTCGCTCCTACGATATTCCCCCTCCAAACGGTGAGAGTCTTGAATTGACCGCTGCACGAACGATTCCATACTTGGAATCCGTTCTCTTACCAGCCTACGAGCAAGGTAAGCATCTCTTTGTTGCAGCTCATGGGAACTCACTTCGAAGCATCATCATGCATCTTGAAGGCTTGAGCAAGGAAAACGTCCTCGGATTGGAAGTGCCAACTGGAGTTCCAATGATTTACGAATTACAGAATGGTGTTTGGAAGCGAACAATGGGGTGATGTTATACTGCTCGATTGGCGCTTCGATGGATTCCCTGGACGTGTCCTCTGGGTTGATCTAACGAAAGGGACTGTTCAATCCAAGGAGATTCCACACGATTGGTTGATTGAGTCGATGGGTGGGAAAGGGCTTGCAACTCGTTTGCTGGTCGAATGGGATACCACTGATTATGAAGCCGCCATGCAACTCCAGCATCCTGTTCTCGATCGAGTTGACGTTGCCCGACACCCAACTAGCCCCCTCCTGTTCATGACGGGTCCATATCAAGCGAGCACAGTCGGTTCGTCTGGTCGTGCTGTCGTTGTTACACGTTCACCTCTTACCGATGTATACATTGACACCTACATCGGAGGAAACATCGGACACGTCCTTCGTCAAGCAGGTTGGGATGGGTTGTTTATCACGGGCGCCTCAGAGCATCTATGTCGACTTGAGATTGTGGACGGCCATGCGGAACTTTACGAAGCAACGGAACTTCAAGGAATGACGACTTGGCAGGTTGAACAAACCCTCGATGGGAAGGGGGAGTGTCTTTCCATTGGACCAGCTGGTGAACATGGTGTTCGAATTGCAAGTCCACTTACGGCTGGTCGAAGAGCAGCAGGTCGAGGTGGAACCGGTGCTGCATTCGGTTTCAAGAATCTCAAAGCGGTAACCATTAGATCCACAACCAAAGAAAATGTTCGATTTGCGAGTGTAGCCAGTCTCAAATCTGCGGTCAAAGTTCAGCGCCAGGAGATGGGGCTAAGGCGACGTTCGGGCGACCCATTCTACGCGTTCGGAACGAGCAGAGGCCCGCTCTATGCTTCAGCAAATGGTCGTATGCCGACTGCAAATTACAGTTCGACCAATGCTATGATTCCAGCGTTCTCGGAATTGAAAGTCAGTGGCGGCCAAGGCGGTGTTGTTCCATCAGAAGGAAACGCCGTGACCATCACCACAAAACTCGATGCACACGAGTTGTCGGGTGAACATTGGCACGAATCTTTGCCTGCTGCAAAACAATCGGCTTGCTGTGCGCCATGTCCAATCGCTTGTGAGGCTGCTGATCGTCCAACCGTTGATGGAGAGAAAATCCGTAAGCGTCCTGTTCATCAGAATCGCGTTGACCGTCCGGAATACGAGACGCTGGCTATGCTCGGTTCGAATCTCGGATTGACCAGTTCCCTCGATGTTATGGATGGAAACGATGCTTGCAATCGACTCGGAATTGATACTATCTCTGGCGGGGCTGCTCTTTCCATTGTTTGTGAATTGGTCGAACATGGCTGGCTTCCTGAGAACTGGTCGGGCGATTTCCATGCACCGTTTGACTTTGGTCGCTACAAGCAAGGCGATGTTGTTCCGTGGCAATTCGGAGTTCCTGAATTGCCGCCTCTTGCCCTCGCCATGCTTGCGAACACTCAACCTGGGTCGGATGAATTGTTTTCCGTCCTTGGTGCAGGTGCAGTAGCGTTTTCGGAATATGTTGAGCGAGTTACGGGTCATCCTGCAACCAAATTAACAGCGCATTGCAAAGGTCTCGATTTACCTGCATGGGACCCACGCGGAAAGCGAGGAAACGCCATGGCATACATGACTGCAAACGTAGGTGCTTCGCACATGCGTGCAGGCTACAAGGAGCCAACGGGTTTGCCGAACGCATCTGCTGTTGACTTGATGGGTGAATTGATCGAAAGCCAAAACAGCATCGTGATTCGAGATTCGATGATCCTCTGCGCATTCGCCAAAGGTGCAACACCGGATGAAGTCATGCTGAACGCATGGAATGCAATCACGGGGGATGATGCTTCTTGGGACGATTTGATGCAAAGAGCGAGTATGCAATGGGATTTGGCACGAAAATGGAACGTCGAACATTGGCATCGAATTGGTATTGAGCCAATGGAAGCAGACCTTCTCTCATGGCGTTTACGCAAAGAACCCATCCCTGCTGGTGTTGCCGCAGGCATGGTCTCGTTTGTTGATGATGAAGATGAAAAAGCCTGCATGGAGAAATACTACGCATTAAGAGGCTGGAAGTCGGATGGAACTCCATAAACGGGGTATTCCATGCATCCTACTGCAAGTAAGGCATTGCTATTGGTCCTGTTGATTGCATCACCTTGGATTTTGGTTCAAGGATGGATTTTTGTCGGCGCACAAGATGAATCTATTCCTTCCATGGAAGCCTGTCCTGAAGGTAGTGCCAACTGTGCTCATCTTGGTGGAAATGCGGACTATCGAATGGATGTAAGATCAACAACCATCGATCGCTCGATGGAGGACATTCGTTCAAATTTAAACGACTATATCATCGAGTACGATTGTGAAATTCTCGTTGAGGATGCTTCGGATTCGTTGTATTATGCTCATTTTGTTGAACTTACTCCATTTTGGCTCTTCCCAGATGATGTCTTGGTTTCCATTGAACAAGTTGATGAAGATACAGTCAACATTGAACTTCATTCTCAGTCTCGCTTGGGACTTGGCGATATGGGTGTGAATCCAGAGCGATTGGAGCGAATTTACGATCAACTCGTAGGCTGAATCAACTCGTCCCAGCCGTATGGATAGCCGCTCTCATCGATGAGCAGTACATTGACACCCAAGCCCGTTTTGTGGAAAGCAATCAATTGGATATCATGGATGGAATGCCCTGTTGGTGCAATACCGAGAACAGGCAATTCCTTCCGCGAAAACCAAGACCGTTTTGTCTTGGGTGCGTGTTCTGTTCCGAGACTGCGACGCGTTCCATCAACATCATCGAACCAAGGGAGTGGTCCTTCAGGTGAAAATCGCAGACCAAGAATCATGTCGACACCAGTGGTTTCTTGTGCAGCATCTGTGTCTGCTCCACTTGGAATCGCAGGAGCATTTGGATGCGTGTGCAACCAGTGTGTGAACCGGCCGGCTCGAGAACCACGTTGTCCTGAAAAGAGATCATCGGTCCATTCTTCTGGGAGGTGATGAACAGAATAGGAATCCCCACGATTGACGACATGAGCCTCCTTGATGACGTAGCCTTGACCACCAAAGAGGTTTGAAACATGTTCTTGACCTTCAAAGGCAGATTCGACTTTATCGATGTGTTTTCGATTTGGGTCCACATCGAGGCCGACCAGAATTTCGTCTGGTAGGGACTGAAGCGCCCAAACGACGAGTTCACGAAAAACGGGTCCGGGAAGGTGCAACTGTGCCGCATAGGCATGCCTCATCGAGTAGGATTCTGCGTTGTAGGAACGCATCGCATCAACCAACCACGTTTCGACCACGCACCTTCCACTGCATCATCCTTCATCAAGGAGCGCTTGCAGGAGAATCCTTGAAAACACTGGAGTGTATGTCCCAGCATGGCGAAGAAGCGAGGAGGGTTTGGCCGTTTCCTCGGCGCACTCACTGGAACGCCATACGAACGTCTTCTCAAGCAAGTGGAAAAACTTGCGAATGAGCACGCCGATGATGAGAAGAAACTTGGGAAAACCCTCAAGAAACTCGTCGATGTTGTCGGAACAGCTTACGAAGAAGAGGAAATTGATGAAGATGAGCATGACCTTGTCATCGAAGCCATCGAAGAGGCGGACCCAAAGGGACGTTCATTCCCGAAGTTTGCCGAAGAAGATGCATTTTATGCCAACGATGCGCCTGACGCTCCAGAGTTGAACCTTGGTAAGCGTAAGAACTTGGACGAGTTGATGACTGCATCTGGAAAAGAATTCACTGGTAGTTTTGGACGTGACGAATTTGATGAATTCAAGGCACGTATGACGGAGGATTTCTATGCTGATTCGGATGAAGCCATCCAAGCTGGTGATCACCAGGCTACGATTCGAACAGAGAATCGAGTCTTTGCTGATGAAGAAGACGAATTGCAGAATGTCAAGGCAATGATTTCACAGGAATCTGGACTTGTTGACCCAACCCTTGTTGAAGAGGAGGAAGAAGAATCCTTTGAAGACGATGAGAATTATTCAATCGATGAAGATGGAACAGAGTGGTTCCAAGACGATGATGGGTACTGGTGGTACCGTCCTGAGGGAGAGCCCGAATGGCTGCCTTGGGAAGAGGACGAAGACTGATCACGACGGAATTGGTTGTTGATCCCACCACGGTGGAGCAAGGAACCATGCTTTGTGATTTGCCGGTCGTTCTATGAGTGGTAGGCCAATGGTTCCACCATCGATGGACAATCCACCCAATGGATTGGTTGCGCATGGACCAGGCAAGTAATCCTCCCCAGCTTCAGTCAATTCAATCCGTAATGTATGTCCAGCAGGAACGATGACGTCGAGAGGATTGAATTCCATCAGCATGGTATAGGAGGAAAGGGGAGCAACAGGATTTGCATCGTAACCCCCGTCTCGATAACGTAGGTCCATCGTTGCATGGCCAAGTCGAAGGTTCTGAGTATCATCGTACAATGTCGCAAAGATTTGTCCACCATTGCATGCCTGTGTTGATACATCAAGATGCAACGTCGGTAGTCCCGAAATATGCAGGCCATCCACATAGACTTGGCTCGTTAATGTCACAGAGCCTCCCGAACCAGTAACGATTCCATCGCCGCTCCACTCGGATCCAATGGATCCCATCTGCCAAGTCATGTCTTCTGGAGGCCAAGTCTCCTCAACGTGCCACTTTCCATCATGGGTTTGAATTTGGACCATCGGTTCAGGTTCTTCTCCGATATCCTTGAGATAGTATTGGAACCAACCATAGAGTTCTACAGCCCAATCCATTCGACTCATGTTCGGATAGGCCTCGCCTCCGTAGCCACTTTCAAGTTCACCATGTCGGTCTGGTTGATCGGGATAATTGTGCGCCCATTGTCCGGCGATTGCTCGAGCATTAATTCCTGCATCTCGCATCAGCTGGTACGTCGGGAAGGCGTGGTATGGATCAACGTTCCAGTCCTGTAGCCCCCAGACGAGATAGACGCTTCCACGATAGTTTTCAAGAACATCTGGAAGGTGACGACGCTCGTCCCAATAATCGTTCCATTCTGCTCCACCAAACTCAGCAAAAGCATAGGTCGACCAGGGGTTGAGTGGACCAATAAGGTCATCTGAACAAACTCGCATATCATCGGTTGTCAAGTCTGCCGTTGCAGCCTGATACGCAGCATCGTAACCCATGGCTCGTGCTTCAGAAGAACCGTTTCGATAGAACATTTCCTGGACACCAATCGAACCCGATATTGGTACAATGGTTTTCAGATGCTCGCTTGGTTGTTGCGCAGCCTCCCAATTGGTGGTTCCAGCATAGGATTTACCCATCAGTCCAACGTTTCCATTTGACCAGTTTTGTTGTCCAAGCCAATCGACAACGGCTTGGATACCAACCTGTTCTCCGAGACCTTTTACATCTTGACAATGGGTTGATTTTCCTGTTCCAAATGTACTCGCTTGAGCAAGTGCATAACCGTGCGGAACAAAGGTTTCGTAGACCCATTGACCAACACCACCGTCTGGTATGGTATTGGGATTTGAGTCGTCACCAACACCTGGCATACCTTCTCCACCAAAGTCATAGTAAGGATGAATGGTCATAATCACTGGGACTTTGACCCCTTCTTCAACATCAGGTAGCCATAGCGCGACGTGCATCTTTGCATCATCAGGATATCCAGCGTCTTGTTCTGATGCAGGTAGATCGACCGTGATGAAATGTTCCGTTAAAGGCAGAACGTCGTAGGTCCCGTTCTCTGGAAGTTGTGCCCGCATCGTGTCCATTGGCAAGTCCATCATGTGGCGCTCATGAAGTGGAACATCCCACCAATCGTAGGTATTTTCAACTCCACTTTCATTGGTTAGTGCTTCACCGAACGACATTGAAAGGAACAAGAAAATGACACAAAATGCGATGGTCGCTGAGAGCGAGATGTTCAATTGTGTTTTACTTCGTTCTGAGGAGGAATCGAAGACTTCCGCTTCGAGGATGTCCTCAGCCATGACATGTCCAGTCGTAGGACATAGAAGAGGGTGGCGATTCTAATACGGCCATGTTGAGGCAGACAGTACTCGAATTCCTTTTTGCACAAGGTGAGTCGAAGGCTTGCTTTGTGGGATTTGGATGACTTTGTTTAGAGCCCACAACGCTCAAAGAGGTCGGTGCTGAGGCCGAGGTATGAGCACTCGTCGTCTTTTCGCTGCGGTGCGGGACCTAGACCCGCCCGGAGGTGGTGCAGAGCGCTCTTTGGCGGCATTGCTCAATGGTATCGCTGTGGCAGGGCCCACGTTGGAGACTGCACCAACGTTTGTACCAATGTTGCCCTCTGAGGCCGCCGAAACGCATCCAGCATGGACGGTGAGTGCATTTGCCAGTCACGATCGTGGCGATCCAATCGGTTTACTTGAACCGGTGGTAAACCTAGAGACCACGGATCTTCCAATCGAAGGGTTCTGGTCGAAGGTCGCTTGGGGTCTACGTGAGCGAAAAGGCGAGCTTAGACGTAGAAAGTGGGCCCTTGATCGACACATTACCAAGCGAAGTTCCCAATTCGCCGCACGGGTTGGTTCGTGGCTAAACGAACACGATACCAAAGGTGGCATTGGATTGACCCAACTTGATTGGGCACCAGGAGCCGCAGAAGCGTTTGCTGCGAAAGGG